>JBBFKY010000008.1 GCA_037481875.1 Desulfosoma sp.
TACGATACATGCGACATGATACTTTTATGTACAGACACAATCTCACGGATTAAGGCAATCGTGAAGCGATCCCATTCCTCAGGCGATATGCTGTTCAATAAGACATCTCTTGAGCGTGACGTATTCTTTGGCTTGTCACATGATGTGAGTAAAACTACATTCGTTCTTTTTCATTCAGGGCTATCACTTTCACTGAGTGATTTACAACTAATTTCCACGAATGATATTGATGTTCAAATCAGGCAAAGGAAAGCAATTCTGTGGGAAGGCCGTCTGCATGCCGGACAGCCTGTCCGCCTGAGGCTGGATGGTCTCTTTTTTGATTCTGAAGCTTTTGATCTTTTGAGCAAGCAGATGAAGCGATATGCTTTGCTAGATTTGGTCACAGCGGCAGTTGGTCAAGATCCTCGACCGCCTGTTTCTATGCCCATCCTTCAATTCGCTCGAAACTATGTACCTTTTGCGCATTATGACTCTTTCATCCCGACTGCCAATCTTACTGATGCTGGAGTTGAATTCCTGCAGGGGTGGAGCCATTTCGAAAAGTGGGGCGTTTGGAGTGAGGATAACTTTGCGACTCTTTTGATTCATACCGGCGAGGGATCAAAAGCTTATGAAGTCACATTCCGGCTGCACGGCTATAGCCCGCCAGAAAACCCGGTTCGTATGTTGCGGCTTACAGTGAATGGGCGTCCCTTAGGCGCGCTGAGGCTGTCGGGAGGAGTAGGACCTTCTGATTATCGTTTTATGTTCCGTACGCGCCCGGACGAGAAGTTCATTAATTTCGGATTTGAAATCGAGAATCCGGTATCACCCGCTGAGCTCGGACGTGGTTCCGACCCACGGCGCCTTGGTGTGGGACTCTCCGGGTTCAAACTGAGAAAACTTGCGGAGACGGTGAAATGAGTGTCTTGCTAAGTTTCGTAATCCCGGTCAAAGACGAGGAAAGCAGCCTCAAAGAACTCGCAGACCGGATCTTTGATGCCGTCCGGTCGTGCGGACCAGCATACCGTTCGGAACTGATCTTCGTTGACGACGGCAGCACGGACCGTAGCTGGGAGGTGATCCGGTCTATTTCCGGGCGCTATCCTGAGGCGGTGAAGGCGATCCGTTTCCGGCGCAATCTCGGCAAAGCGTTCGCATTGGAGGCGGGATTCCGGAAGTGTGATGGCGATGTCGTTTTCACGATGGATGCGGATCTGCAGGACGACCCCAAGGAAATTCCTCGTTTCCTCAAAAAACTCGAGGAAGGCTATGATCTAGTCTCCGGGTGGAAGAAAATCCGTCACGATCCTTTGTCGAAAACTCTGCCCTCCCGAGTGTTCAATGGTGTCATGGCGTGGGTCAGCGGGGTGAAGTTGCACGACTTCAATTGCGGCTTCAAGTGCTACCGCCGGGAGGTTGTGAACAACCTCCATCTTTACGGGGAGTTGCATCGATTCATCCCAGTGCTCGTCGCGGATCTCGGCTATCGCGTCGGTGAAATCGAGGTCGAACACCATCCACGGCTGTACGGCCGATCCAAGTATGGATGGGAGCGCTACATCCGGGGCTTCATTGATATGCTGACGGTGTTTGCAACCACGCGATGGATGGTCAAGCCTGGGCATCTGTTCGGAGGTGTCGGCATGGTGCTAGGCCTGATCGGTGGTCTCAGTTTGATATATCTCTTCATGGTGTGGCTATTTGGATCGCAGCCGATTGGAAAGCGTCCTTTGCTGGCCTTTGGTGTTCTCATGTCGCTCGCCTCCCTGCAAATGATCTCGCTGGGCGTGGTTGCCGAATTCCACATTAAGAGCTTTTCGATTGATCTGGATCGCTATGTGTCTGAACGGGTTGAAACACACCATCCATCAACAGGCTGTGCGACCACACAGGGAACAAAATGAGAATTGAAAACGGTGTAATTGTAGGAAGCAACGGGAAGTACGAGATCGGCAATCCTATTGCGCGGTATTTGATCTCCCGTTTTGATCGGGCGGTGCTGGAGAGTATCCGCGAATCATCACCGTCCTCGGTCCTCGAGGTCGGATGCGGTGAGGGGCATGTCACTGACCTGATCCTCAAGAGTGGTGTTTCGAGGTTGCTGGCCACCGATATTTCGGTGTCTTTGATCAAGGAAAACAGCATGCGATCGAACGATCCTCGGGTAACGTTCAAGGTGGCCGATCTCATGTCGCTGTCGGTCGAAGAACGATACGATCTCGTCGTATGCTGCGAGGTGCTCGAACATGTCGAGGATCCAGACCGCGCCCTGGATATCCTGCATGCGCTCGATGCCCGGGAGTACGTATTGAGCGTTCCGAGAGAGCCGATCTGGAGAATACTGAACATTTGCAGGGGGGCCTACCTCCGGGACCTCGGGAATAGTCCGGGGCACATCCATCACTTCTCGAGGCGTGCGTTCGTGAAGTTCGTTGAGCGTAGGTTCGTCGTGCAGTCCATCCGTTCCCCGGTGCCGTGGACGGTGCTCAGATGCCGCCCAAAGTGAACGCGTGTTCTTCCATGTTAGGAAGAACACGCAACCCGATCCTTTCTGCTGTCGGCTCCGCAAATTAGATGGCCTCGGCGTGACGGTGGTATGATCATTCCTGCGTTGTGACGTTGTTTCGGAGGCGGTCTCTGGTAGCATGGGTGAAACGCCACCAGAAAGAACCGGCAACTTTTCCCTAAAACTCCGCTGCGTGGACGATAATGCTTTGTCAGACCGCCCCCCGAACCAAACAGTTTTGGGACTGTCAAGGTGCGTGCTACATTGGGGGGAGGCACTCTCTTGGCTGTTGCAGGGGTTATTTTAGTCGTTTTTCGCCTGCGTGAATACGGCCCGGGAATTGATCTCGCCTGTTTCAGCGGACAGGTTATTCCAGGGCTGACTGTCTTAGTCTGCATATATAGTTTGTCCAACTTTATGCTCGCCTTTGCGTGGCGGCATCTCCTCTATGTGCGTGGAATCCATGCAACAGGCCAGTGGGCAGTCAGGGCTTTCGGTGTTTTCCAGCTCGCCAAATATGTCCCTGGAAACATCTTTCGCCTGGCGGGAAGGCAGGCGATGGAAATGCCAGACGCGATAAACGGTTGGGCGCTCGCCAGATCCACGATATGGGATCTTGGCTTGCTCGTTCTGGCCGGATCGAAATTCGGGGTTTTGGCCCTTCCTTTGATCGAACCCTCCTTTCAAGGGTCATGGGCCATGGGGGTTTTTGCCATCGTCGTCGGCACGGTCGGCCTGGGAATCGGGCGTTTTGTCGGAGCACCACCCCCGCGAGCATTCATCTTGTACGTCCGTTTCCTCCTCGTTTCATGCCTGCTTTTTGTCGCGCTTAAGGGGATCTTGACCCACGCGTGTGGCAGCCTTTGGGGCGCCCGCAGCGGTCGGGGTGCGGGAGATGGTCCTGATGTTCCTGTTAAAGGGCGTCGTGACAGAGGCGGATTTAGTTCTTGCCGTGGTTCTTGGCCGGGCAGTCATAACAGGCGAGAACGCCTTGTTTGGCGCGATGGCAACCTTATTCAATCCCAGACGATAGCGAACTGATACCGCTTGGGGAAACGGCCTGACTTTATTGGCATATTGATTGCGTCAACTCAATAAAGATTAATGGTCACGTAAAAAAATGACAACAGTATCTGTTTGTGAGCATTTTCAGGCAAGCAACACAGCCATAGGACAAAAGAACCATATTCCAGGAGGGCCACATGAAAAAAAGCATATTCACCATGTTCCAACGTGCCTTGGTCCTGAGCATACTCACCGTGGGAATTCACGCAGCATCGATAAATGCCCAGGAGATAGAAGATATTGCCGAATCCATCTCGCGGGCAGGCGCACGGTGGCAGGCTCGAGAAAACTCCATTTCCCGCCTGCACCCAGAGTCACGCCGAATGCTTTTGGGCGCGATACCGGAGACGGCCGGGCCCCTAGACGAGGAGCCTCTGACAGCGGCCCCAACCACAGCCCTTCCCCCGCAGTTTGACTGGCAGAATTACAATGGAGGGGATTACGTCACCGGCATCAGGAATCAAGGATTGTGCGGGTCATGCTGGGCCTTTGCCACGACCGCGGCCCTGGAATCCCAGGTTCTCATCAGCCAAAAACTGCCCGGCAAGGAGCTGGATCTTTCGGAACAGATCCTTATTTCCTGCTCCAATGCGGGCGATTGCTCGGGTGGATATGTGAGTCTAGCGTCCGATTTTTTGACGAATCCCGGAACGGCAAAAGAGGCGTGCTACCCCTACACTGCAACCAACGGCACATGTAGCAATGCCTGTGAGTTGTGGACCCACAGCGCTTATCACTTTTTAGATTGGGGATATACCAACAGCGGCGACTACGCTACCGTCTCGGAGATCAAAAACGGCATATATTTTTACGGCCCCTTGGTGGTCAGCATGGCGGTATATACTGATTTTTATTACTATGGTTCCGGTGTTTACTCCTATGTCTGGGGTTTCTTTGAAGGATATCACGCCATCCTGGTCATCGGATGGGACGATTCTCAAAGTGCTTTCATCTGCAAAAACAGCTGGGGCACCGACTGGGGAGAAAACGGGTACTTCAGGATCGCTTACAGTGAGCTCGTCTCACCGGTTCGTTTTGGATACTATACATACCATTACAAAGGCGCATCCGGCCCGCAGACAGTAGCGGAAGCGGTGGTTGTGATATCCGGGAACTTTGACGCAGATGCGGCTGAGGAGTTCGCCGTTGCCCAAAAGCTGATGGACTCCACGGTACTGATCACTTGGTACGATGACTCAACTCACGGCGGAGCACAGCTGGCCCAGACCACCACCGGTGGGGTGCGAGAAATGGCCTTTGCAGCGGGACGGTTCGATTCCGATCTGCAAGACGAACTAGCCATGGCATGCGTGCAGGCGGACGGTACCCTAGCCGTGATTCTTTTCGACTCCGACGGAAGGAGGATCGCAAAGGCAGTGGGCGGCGTTTGCTTCGATGTGAGCATTGCGACGGGACAATTCGACGGTGACGCTTTTGACGAGTTCGTGGTGAGCTTGCGCCAGTCGAATGGAACCCTTGCCGCCATCACCTTTGATCAAGACGGCAGGCGGCTGGGAAAAAGCGTGGGGGGCGCGTGTTCGGCCCCCAAGATCGCTTCGGGCAACTTCGATTCCGACGCTTCGGATGACGAATACGTGGTCGCTCTTCGCCAGTCCGACGGAACGCTCGCGGCCATCAGCTTTCAGGGAGACGGAACCCGGATCGGAAAAGGTGTGGGCGGCCGCTGTTCCGAAGTGTCCGTGGCGGCGGGGAACTTTCGCTCCGAGAACGACCCCAAACAAGAATACGTGGTATCGCTGCTTCAGTCCGACGGAACGCTTGCGGCCATCACCTTTTATGCGAGCGGAGAGAGGATCGCAAAAGGTGTGGGTGGCGTGTGCTCCCATCCCCAGGTGACTTCGGGAACCTTTGCGGGCACCACCCCCCTGGACGGCTATGCGGTGGCGCTCTTGCAGTGCGATGCCACACCTGCGGTGATTTTCTACGATGGTGAGGGCCATCGACTGGGTAAAGGTATGCAGTCTATGGTGGCGGCAAATGCTTCCGCAACAATGGCTGACGTGGATCGCGACGGCTACGACGAGGGTATCCTAGCATGGGTCGATGACTTTGGTCTCGCCCATTGGGCCGTTTTCGATGAAAACGGCTCTCTGATCATGACCGCCCCATAAAGAGGTTAGGCGAGGATTGGGGGCCAAGAGAGAACCATCCAGGGGCGGGCTGCAACCCGCCCCGCTCCATTCACCGCGAAGCTTCGATTGCCGATCGAAAAAGCAAGTACTTTGCCATCTCAGGAAATGTTACCGCTGTTACCAAAGGGTCCGTGAGAGATGCTCGTAGGGGTCTTCCCCTTTTGTTTTCTGACAAAAGTTCAGAGAAAAGGCGACCACCTGACCCAAGCCCCGGTCGGTTGTGTCGGGGCGTTTCATGAGCCTTGTCTTGATCATAAGTTTCATCGGGCTTCTACGGCTGAAAGCCGCGCCTGGATTTCCTTTTGATCATTTTTATCACCTGGCTGACAAGAGGTAACATAACGGAACGAAAAGGCATTCTGGGTTGGGTTGGGGCGTGTTTTATTGGGGAGTTCTGCTGGCGGCACCCTTTGGCCGGGCTGGGATGATGTCGAGAAGATTTCAAGAAGGCATTCGTGTCATTTTTCGGCCGATAATGGTCCACGCGTTTTCACCCGAGATGGTCCACATACTTTCTGCCGAAAGGGTCCAAGCTCGTAATGGTGCGATTCCTCTGAGTAAACCATGGTTTCCTCTCACCATCGGAAACAAGGAGGAGCCATGCGCAGGTGGGAGAAAACAACCATGGAGATTCGAGAGTTGCTAGGTAGGGTGCAAAAGCGACAAAGTAACCATGAGATTTCGCCGCAGATGAAGATCAACAGGAAAACGGTGGCCTGCTATCAAAGATGGGCCAAAGATCAAGGTCTTTTACAAGCGGCATTGCCATCGATCGGGGAGTTGACAGATGTGCTTGAAGACGGATGGAACCCTTCCACGCCGCCTTAGAACACATCCTCTGCAAAACCGTCCCGGGAGCTGGAGGTTGCGGCCGTCTATCAGCAGTTCATGGATAGGGGCCACCATGGGAGTTTGTCATCCGTTTATTGCTTCGTTCGGTCCCTTCAGCCCCGAGGCCCGCGGGCGACTGTGCGGGCGGAGACAGCGCCCGGAGAAGAGGCTCAGACGGTGACCCGTGCCTCGTGCCTTGAGGAAGCCCAGGCTGTTGGGCGTTTTACCCACAAGGTGGTGCAAAACTACCTGGACCATTGCCCTGAGGAGCGCAGCCACACCGCGGCTTGGCTTTTGTGGTTAGGCAGGGAACTGGGAGCCGGCGGCTGGAATCGGCGGGCTCGCGGGCCATCCATTAGGGGGATACATCCTACAACACGATCAAGCTGATTCCGCGAGAAGGCCTAGTGGACGTGCCGGTCGTCGTCCTGTGAGCGGCTCCCCCGCAAAGGCTTTCGCTCGCTCAGCCCAGGAACTCTTTGACCAAGGGTTGGAGGCCTTTCACGAAAAGGACACACGAGCTCATATCTTTGTTGAACCTAAATAGTCAGTTCCAATGAGACCGAATTGGAAAATGGCGCCAAAATGTGGTTTAATTAGTTAATTTCCCTTGAAAAGAGCCTATTTTCCATTATAACTTCTCTATTCAGATACTCCGGTAAACAGGCACCAAAAAAGTGAAAAACACTGTAGCCGATTCTGCCGTTCCTGAAGAGGAATTCAAGGGCAAGAACCTTACCCGGTTCGGAGGTCGCTGTCTCATACTGCGCTTTCTGGATAGCCTCAATGTCCCGGCCCGAATGTCGCCCGTCGGGGAGCAATAGCGAAGACAGATCGGTTATTCCGCTTCGGAAGTCTGCCTTTTGTGAGTTATCCAAAGACCGCTTCGAGCCCGTGGCATGTGCCATCTATGGTCCACATTGCGAACCCGTTTGAGTGGGCAAGTGCGTCTGACAACAAGCATGCTCAACGAAAAGGGCAGAGGATTCACATTCGGCATACGTCGGAGGCTGAACCCATCCATGTAGAGATTTACAACGCTCTTGGGCTGCCGACTCCTCCGCTCAAGAGCGTCGTGAGCGTTGACTGAAAAATCCGTCGTGGAAAAGAAAAAACAATACGCGATAAGAATAACGTACGCGAAAAAATGACAAACTTGGGTTATGTCTCGCATTTCGAGAGATCATAGACCTTTTGGGGAAGAGTTCCGATTTGATTTCTTGCCACTTTTTTAGTGCCAGCACCAGGGTGACTGACTGAGTGCCTTTTGGGGGATCTGGTGGTTATAGCGGCGGACATAGCGATAAAGGGTGCCCCTGAGCTCTTTTGAGGGCAGAAATCGAGTATGTGCGATTGACTCGTTACCCTCCCGCTGTATCACTCAATCATGCCTTGTTTTGGGGACGGCAAGGTTTTACGAGACGGTGCTGAGCACTCGTGTCTTTGCAGACCAGGCCGACAGGGTGTCTTCCCGTGGCCTGCGCTCAGTAATGACGTCGAAGGGTCCCGTGAACTCCTTGCGGTTGTCTGGCAAGTCTTTCGTGATCTTAAATGCAGCCTTTTCAAGAAATCTTTTGAGGAGAAAGGCCCGCAGTAATTTTTCCTGAAAAACAGAGCTTCGCCGGACCGCTTAGGGTGGGCCAACAGAAGTTTTTCTTGACTTTTCATGAGGGTTGAGCATTGTGCGGGTGCAAGACGTAAAGCAAAGGAGTCTCCATGGCCCAAAACAAGCACACCTATCGCGATTTGTTTTCAACGGTTTGGAGTGAGTGTCCGGCCTCCGGCGGGCCTTTTGACTGGATCTCCTTTTTCAGAGTCAGGGGCATGGCGCGATGAAGGTTTTGCGAGCCACTCATATGGAACGCTGCATCGGATGCTATTCGTGTGCCCTTGCGTGCGCGCGGCTTGTGCATCGCTGCCTTTCCTGGCAACATTCCGGCATTCGAATTCGCAGTGCCGGAGGGCTCAGCACAGGCTTTGACGCTCAGCTGTGTCTGGCATGCAACCCGGCTCCGTGCGTTGCAGTCTGCCCCACCGAAGCTTTTTCGCAACGACCGGGAGGCGGCGTCAAGGTGCAAAGGCATTTGTGTATTCGTTGTGGCGCCTGCGCCAAGGCCTGTCCCGTAGAAGCCGTTTGGCTGGATCCTGAAACCCAGGTGCCCATCGTGTGTATTCATTGCGGCCGATGTACGCCTTTCTGTCCTCATGAATGTTTGGAAATGTCTGAAGTGCCCGGTTCCTGACAAGGGAACAAGGATGCATTATGCCGTCTTCCTTTCGTGTCCTCGTGGTGGATTTACATACAGGCCGATCCAAACCTGTGGCATTCGGGACCGTCGACGAACACTTGGGCGGCAGCGGTCTTGCCGCCGCTCTTTTTGAAGCCTACGGAGACCCCAAAGCCCCGTGGGATGATCCGCAGCAGCCCTTGGTGTTCGCAATCGGCCCGCTCACAGGCTATTTGCCGCTCATGAGCAAAGTCGTGTTGGGTTTCAAATCGCCCTACCACGATCAATATGCGGAAAGCCATGCCGGTGGACGCCTGGCCCTGGCGTTGCGTTTTTCCGGATATGACGCCGTGGTGGTCAAGGGCATGGCGCCAAGACCAACCCTTTTGACCATCGGTTCACGGGAAATTCGCCTCCTGGACGCCCACTATCTTTGGGGCATGGACACCTTGGCCACAGGCAAGTGGGTGCGAAAAATTCATCCGGGTGAAAGCGGTCATCGAAGCATTCTACGCATCGGGCCGGCCGGAGAGAATTTGGTATCCTTTGCGGCCATCAATGTGGACACTTATCGCCATTTCGGCCGTCTAGGCGGAGGCGCGGCCATGGGGCGAAAAAGGCTCAAGGCCATGCTGGTCTGCGGAGAGAGAAGCCTTCCCGTCCCGGATCCCAAGGTTTATGCTTCATTTTTTAAGACTGTTTACCAGGAAGCCGTGCGATCCTCCGTGATGCGCAAGTACCACGATCTGGGAACCCCTGAAAACGTTCTTCCTTTGAACGCTCTTCAGGCGTTACCCTGGCGCAACCTTCAAGCCACTCAAGATTCCGGAGCCGAACACATCTCCGGTGAACGCTTTGCACAAGAGCTCCTTTTGCGGCAAACGGCATGCGCGGGATGTCCCGTAGGCTGCATTCATATCGGGCTTTTGCGGGAACGCTTCGGCGAGGAACACGAATACCTCTACCGCCAGGTTTCTTACGATCACGAACCCATCTTCGCCGCAGGATCCATGTTGGGGATTTCTTCCCCGGACCACGTCTTACGACTTTTGGAAACTATAGAACGCCTCGGTTTGGATGCCATCAGTGCGGGCGTCAGTTTGGCATGGGCCACGGAAGCTTTGGAAAAGGGAATCATCACCGAGAAGGATACCTTGGTCCCTCTTCGATTTGGGAACATGGAAGCTTACGAGCAGGCTCTGGCGCATCTGGGAGGTGGCGTCAATGATTTTTACCAAGCCTTAGGCCGAGGAACACTCCATGCCGCAAGACTTTACGGCGGCGAAGACTTTGCGTGCGTGCTCGGCCAAGAAATGGCCGGCTATGCCACCGGTGAAGTTTTCTTCGTTTCCCAAGCCTACGGTTTTCGCCATTCCCATCTGGACAGTGCCGGCTATACCTATGACCAAACCGTTCTCGAAAAAAGCATCGATCAAGCGGTATCCTTTCTTCTGGAAGAGGAAAGACGCCGAGTGCTTCTAACCTCCATGGTGGCGTGCTTGTTTGCGCGAAAACTTTACCCCGAAGAGCGCCTGCAAGAAGCCCTATCGCTTCTTGGCCACAGCGAAGCGGCAAAGAATCTTAAGGGCGTCACAAGGGCCGTGCAGTCCGCTCGATGGAAACTTCGATTTCGCACAGGTTTTAACCCCGATCAGGTCACCATCCCCAAAAGATTCTATGAAGTGACCACATGGAAAGGGCCCATAGACGGTTCCTTTATGGACGAGCTTGCCCGGGCTTACATAAACACCCTTCGACACCTGACCTCCGAAGCTTCCTGAAAGCCCGGTGAATTTTTGGCAACGCTTGGAATCCAAACCCTTGGCTTCCTTGTGTCTTTTCAAAACCATCCCCTACGGTTGCGGAAGAGGTTCCCCTTCGTAGTTTTCCACAGCGAGTCGAAGCTTTTCCGGAACCGGGACCGGCCGGCGCCCTCCTTTTTCCACAGCCACAGCCACAATGCGGCCTGTTGCGATCAAAGCGTCCGTATCGGCTTTGTAAATGGCGAAATGAAAGGTGAAACTGGTCCGCCCGATATGGGTTATGCGGGCGTAGACGTTCAACACATCGTCGAATCTGGCGCTTCCCTTATAGGTGCACTGCGTTTCCACATAAAAAAAGTCAAAACCATCCTCAAGCATGGCGTCATAACTGTAGCCGACGGCTTTGAGGTAGTCCGTAAGGCCTTGATCAAAGTAGACAAGATAATTGGAAAAAAAGACGTGCCCTTGGGCGTCTGTATCGGCGTAGCGCACCCGCACCGGCGTAAAGAATTTATATTTCTCACTCATGGACAGCTCCTTCGAAAGGTTGACGACGCACACCACCATCCATTCTCATTCCCAAGCAAACCGACTTTCCCTTCCGCACCTTTACCACAGGGCACTCTTTTATGTCGAATGCAATGGATTGCAACAACACGGTTCAAGGATCCAGTCTTCACAAGATGACTCTTCACGTAGCGTATGAAAAACGCATTCCATGATGCCCACAGCAACTTTTCCAGGAGCAACTTTTCCAGCCGAAAAGTGCATTTGGAATAGTCGCTTAAGGCTTACCCACCAGAACTTTGTCTTGACTTTTGGTGAGGGTTGGCCATTGTGTGCGCGTATGACTGACAGCAAAGGAGTCCGCCATGGCTCGAACCCTCCGTACCTATCGCGCTTTGTTTTCATCGGACTGGAGTGAGTGCTTGGCCCCTAGCGGGCCTTTTGACTGCATCTACTTCAACTACCCGGAACTTAAAGAGCCCTTGATCAAGGTGTTTCGCCAGTACACGTCCAACGTCATTTCCTTGGGGGAAGCCATTCGGCAAATCGAGGCTCTGATGCCGGGACCGCTTACAGAATCCATGATGGACGCCTATCTGGAAGCGTCTTACGAAACGTACCCTGGCGTCGCGGATTTCGTGCGCTGGTGTGAGGAAAACGACATTCTTTTCATGCTTAACACAACGGGGATGCGAGGCTACACCCAGCGAGTCCTGGCCAAGGGATGGCTTCCGCACATTCCAGCGCTGTCCGCCCATCCCTTTATCAGCTACCCGGAAGCTCCTACAGACCCCGAGATTTTCCTTCCTCTTTCGGAAATTCAAGATAAAGCCGCCAATTCCGCCAGCGTAGCCGAAAAGTACGGGATTTCCCCGGGTCGTCTGATCATCATGGGAGACAGCGGCGGAGACGGTCCCCATTTCGCCTGGGGAGCACGCATGAAGGCTTTGCTCATCGCAAGCCGCCCGAAACCCTCCCTGGAAAAATACTGCGCCGAAAGAAACATGCACATCCACCATCGCATCGGCACCGCCGACGAACCCTTTAAAGCCCATTTTATGGACATGGTCCCGTGGGTGGAAGCCTATCTGGCTGCCGCGGAATGAAATGGAATGAGTTTCGAGCCCAATGTGGGCAGCCTGTGACACATGGGTTGTCCAGGGTGGGCTCGGGACCCCAGGGCTTGCCTAGAACAGACGGAAAAGAAAGAAACAGGTGCCATGAGTGGCCGTGAGGCGCCGGCCACTCAGGAAAATTTAGGGGCGGACACATCGGTCCGCCCTTACAGGTAGACGCACGAGGGCGTCTCTGCAGGCGGTTCAGGTGATCTGGCCGCTAGATGACCCTGGAAGCTCTGAGACGCTCCAATTGAGACCGGCCCATCCCTAGAAGTCGGCCGTAAACGGCTTCGTTGTCGGCGCCCACGGGACGGCAAGCCCATTTGATTCTCGGCGGTGTGCCCGTCATTTTCCAGACCGGCCCCTGATAGGAAAGCTCCCCATAGACGGGATCCTGAACTTTACAAAAAACGCCTCGATCCCACCAGTTTTGTTCTTCAAACGTCTGAGAAGGTCGACACACCTTGCCGGTGACGACGGCGGCGGCTCGACCTTCCTTTCGGGCCGTCGCTTCGGCAACCTTTTCGATGACTTCATCTACCGTGTATTGACGACTCCACGATTCAAGGATCTCCTGAAGAGCCTCTTCGCTCTCGTAACTCGTCCTTTGCATAAAAGTGGAAAAACGAGGATCCTGAATCAGTTCCGGACGGCCGATAATTTCCATCAGGGTGGCGAAAGCTTCTTCATTGTAAGCGGCCATGAAGGTGTAGCCGTCTTTGCACTGGATAAAGGTGTAAGGAAAGACGGACGGATCGTAGTTCCCCAACCTTTCTTTAACCGCTCCTCCCAGATGGTACCACCCCAGGTTGTAGTCGATAAACTTCATAATGCATTCAGCCCCGGAAACATCCACCATTTGCCCCTTGCCGGACTGTTGTCGGTAAAGAAGAGCCGCCAGAATTCCGTAGGCGGCGAAAAGGCCTTCAGCATACCATCCATACCAACTGCCCGTTTTGGTGGGAACGGCATGAGGAGACTTTTGAGCATCTTCCGGTTCGCCGTTGATGTAAACGAGACCGGAATAAGCCTGGTTGGCGATTTCCGAAGCCTGGCGACCCTCACGGGCTTTGGGACCGAACTGGCCGTAAGTGTGAAGCGCTGCATAGATGAGCCGAGGCTGCAGTTCCCGAAGTTGGCGGTAACCGATCCCTAAAGAATCCAAAAAGCCGGGTTCAAAGGTTTCAATGACAACATCCACATGCCTGACCATCTTTTTGAATATTTCCCGGCCTTCTTCGTCTTCCAAATCCAGGGTGATGTGAAGCTTGTTTCGACCTTCCACCAGATACGCAAGACCTGTGTCCTGATGCCTAAGGCCGAAAGGGCTGAAATCTCGTGCCGGATCTCCTTCCGGAGGTTCCACTCGTACGACCCGAGCCCCCAGTTCCCCCAAAACGGATGAGGCCACCAAGCCGCCGAAACTCATGTAACTGAGATCCAAAACCAGCAAATCATCCAGCGCTTCCGGATGTTGTGTCGCCTGACGAGGGTCGGAATGTTCTTTGGCCCAATCGAACCAGTTCTTGGTGTTCTCGTTCATGGTCTGCCTTTCTCTTCCTTCCGGGGTCTCACTCAAAAAACACGTCCTGGTTGGCCGTCCCAGTCTTCGGGAGGTTTGGCGCCGATACGATCCGCCCACGTACCCACAATGCCTTCGTCCGCGAGCTCTCGAAGGGTGTCGGCATCCAAGCCCAAAAGGGTGCGAAAGACATGGTCGTTATGAAACCCGACGGGCTTGGCGATCCAGCGCATACGCCCTGGAGTTTCCGATAGTTTGGGTCCCGGTCCGTATTCCACGACAGGCCCGTACAGAGGATCTTCAAATTCCCAAACCGCTTTTCGAAACCTGAGATGCTGGTCTTCGTAGTGATCCCGCGCCGAAGCCACCCTCTGGGCGGAAAACCCGTGGCGTACCCCCAAATCTTCCACCTGGCGCACCGTCAAACCCGCCACCCACCGGGACAAGCGTTCATAGATTTTTTCCTGATTTTCGTTCTTAAGCCGCCCGGAAACCGTCTCAATCTCCTCGTCTTCCCAAAGATCCTGCGCCCCCATGGCCTCGCACAACCCTTGAAAAGACCCGTCATCCACAGCGGAAACAGCCACAAAACCATCTTTGGCTCGAAACACCCCCGAAGGCACCATGGCCACATCCACATTGCCCACACGACGTCTTTCTTTTCCAAAAAGACTCCACAATAACCAGGTCCAGTCCTGAATCCGAATCAGGCTCTCCCCCTGGGACACATCGATCATTTGACCTCGACCCGTTTTGTTGCGCGCGTACAGAGCCGCCAGTATGCCAAGAGTGGCAAACAAAGCGCCCGTATAATCGCCGATCCAGATCCCGATCTTGAGCGGAGGACGGCCTGGAAAGCCCGTAGTGGCCGAAAACCCGCTCATGGCCTGAGATGTCGCATCATAGGACGGCCGATCCCGATAGGCGCTCCATTGGCCGAACCCGCTGTTGGCTTGATAAATGAGCCGAGGATTGATTTCCCTCAGCTGCCGATACCCCACACCCCAACGGTCCATGATGCCGGGCCGAAAATTCTCCACCACCACGTCGGATCGTGCCGCAAGCTGCTTGAGAAGTTCCGCTCCCTTGGGCTTTCGAATGTCTATGGCCACATGATATTTGTTGTGGTTCATGTGCGTGAAAGCCGGCGAGATGTTTTTATAGAAAAAACCCCGTGGAGCCACGTAGCGCATGAGGTCCCCCACGCCGGGGAGTTCGATCTTGATCACCTCCGCCCCTAGATCCGCCAACAAATCGGCGGTCACAGGTCCAAACACCCGTGTGCACAACTCCAGGACACGAATCCCTTTGAGTGCTTCCGGCTTGCTGAATATAGCCTCGGGATCAAAAAGCTTTTCCGTCCAGTCGAAATAATCGCCCGTTTCCATCGCTCCGCTCCTTACCTACAGTATCCTTTTCCAGAACCGCCCTCACGGCTGATGACGCACCCACAGCAAAACCAGCTTTACCAGGAAAGGGGTTACCACGGCGGTGGCGATACCGTTGAGACAGATGGCCAAACCTCCCGCGGCCCCCTGCACTTCACCTTCTTCCACGGCACGAGCTGTTCCAATGCCGTGGGACGCCGCTCCCATAGCCAGCCCAAAAGCCACAGGTTGACGCACCCCACACAGGCGAAGAACTCCAGGACCGATCACGGCGCCGAGAATACCTGTGGCAATGACGATGGCTGCGGTCAGCGGAGGAATACCGCCGATTTTTTCAGCAATGCCCATGGCGATGGGCGTGGTGACCGATTTGGGAGCGATGGAAGCCACCACCGGAGCGGAAGCGCCTAGAAGAGCCGCCGTTCCTGCAGCACTCAGCACCCCCACCACAGCAGCGACTCCAAGAGATATCCCGATGGCCCGACCCCGCTTTCGAATTTCTTCCATCTGGAGATAAAGAGGCACTCCAAGAGCCACTACGGAGGGGCCTAGAAAGAAACTAATAATTTGACCCCCTTGAAAGTAGTCTTCATAGCGAAGACCCGTAAGCGTCAAAAAAGCCATAAGACCAAGTATGGCCAACAAAACAGGATTAAGCCAGAAATGCTTAAAACGAAGGTAAAGCCTTTGAGCCCCGTAAAAAGCTAAAAAGGTGATAAAGACGGAAAAAGCTTTTGACGTGAAAAAAGACATCAGGACCGCTCCATTTTCTGCATCACCCATCCGACCACTGCTAGCACCGCCAGGGTGCTCACCACGTAAGCCACCACCAGAGGAATCCATTCACGGGACAAAAGGTCCAGGTAAAGCAGAAGCCCAACACCCGGAGGCACAAAGAAAAAGGCCATGTTTTGCACCAAAAGGTCCGCGGCGGGTTTGACACTCCTAACATCCACCCACCCTCGACATAAGGACACGGTCAGGAGCACCATGCCGATGACGTTGCCGGGAATCGGCAGCCCAAAGATGAAACTCACCAAATCCCCCAAGACAAGAAAACCGAAAATGATACAAAGGCTTCGAACCATCATGGCATCATGGAGCTTTTCGCGATCGGAAAAAATCCAGCACAAACCCGATGTGACGCCTCATGGCGTTGAGGGCCTCTTCACTATCCCGGTGTCTGATGGCATCATAGATGGCCGTGTGTTGTTCCACGATTCGAGGCAGATTGGCGGGATCTTCGTAGAGTTTCTGTAAATTCATGCGAATGCCGAAAAAGAGAAAATCATAAAGGCTGCGCATGACCTTCACCTGGACCGGATTACGGCTGGCATAAGCTATAGCCATATGAAAGCTGATATCGGCTTCATGCCCCAAACCTCCGGCGGCGATATCCGCCTTCATAGCCTCCAGGCTGGAGCGAAGGTGTTCTATATCTCGGTCATCAGCCCGCGTGGCAGCCAAAGCCGCCGCCGTGCATTCCAAACCCATGCGCACTTCTAGAATATGTTCCAAGGTCACATCCTGGCCGTCCATAAAGGTGGCCATGGGATTTTCGTGCAGGGGATCCAAACTGCGCACAAAGGTGCCCTGGCCGTGACGCTGCTCCACCAAATTCATGACCATAAGTTGATTGATGGCTTCGCGCACCGTGGGACGGCTCACCTGAAGCTGGCGTGCCAGCTCCCGCTCCGACGGCAACCTCTCCCCGGGCTTCAAAAACCCACGGTAGATAAGCTCGGTGAGCTGCTGGGCCACTTCATCGGCGACACGCTTGGGTTTGATGGGTTTGACAGGAAGTGTCGTCACGGTCCCAAACTCTCCGCGTAAATCTCAATGGCATGCCGTATCTTCACGGCATCCCCGGCTTGACTGAAACGATCATGAAACTGAATCATGCATGCCGGACAGCCTGTGGCCAAAATGCGTGCTCCTGTCGCCGCCACCATGTCCCGTTTTCGAAGACCCACTCGAGTCGACAGATCGTAGTGTTCCAGACTGAAACTGCCGCCGAGACCACAGCACCAATCCGGCTGGGTCATTTCCACCAGCCGAAGGCCCGCATGGGATTTGAGAAGACGGCGAGGTTCTTCATAGACCCCCAGCGATTTTTTGAGATGGCAAGGGTCATGGTAGGTGACGGGAACAGCGTGCGGGCCCGGAGTGGCTTCCGGCGGGTTCAAGCCCAGACGGCGGATAAGGAATTCATGAATGTCCATGGTCTTTTCACTGAGGCTTCGCACGCGATCTCGAACAGGGAAGCCGTCTTCCGAGAAAAGCACAGGCCACACTTTGCGAATGGTGGAAGTGCAGGTGGCACAGGAGGTGAGCAGCACATCGAAACGATCCAAGGGGAACCGTTCCAGGTTATGACGCACGAGTTTCTTAAAGGCCGTTAAGTCCCCGGAAGAGGCTGCGGGAATGCCGCAACATGCCTGGTTGTCGGGAAAATAAACGCCCACTTCGTGCTTGCGAAGGACTTTCAGCGTGGCATGGGCGACGGAAGGAAAAATCTTGTCGATAAGACACCCTATGAAATAGGCCACTTTAATTCCTGAACCCCCTGGGGATGTGTCCATGGCGGGCAATTGGGCATGGAAGGGTTTTGGTGCCAAAGGCTTGATATGCCGCTCTCCCAGAAGTGGCGATGTGAACCGAGCACACGAGGTGCCTAGCACCTCATTGGCCGGTTTGGTGAATAGATCCTGAAATCGAGCCCCCCATTCGGTCAGCTTGTCGAAAAAGGACGGATTGGCCAGCATGCCACGCAGAATGAGTTTTTTGACAGGGGAAAGCCCCATGTAGCCCGCAAGAATGGCCCGCGCTTTCAGAAAAATATCCAACACCTTGACACCACTGGGACAATTGGCCGCACACGACCCGCAAAGCAAGCAGCGGTGAAGACGCTCGGAAACTCCCTTGGGATCACGAAACATTTCCTTGGAAAGACCTTCCAAGAGCGCCAGTTTTCCGCGCGCCACATCGGCTTCTCGGCCCGTTTCCGCATAAAGAGGGCAGACGGCCTGGCACATGCCGCAGCGCATGCACACCACCATCTGGTCTTCCAATTCCCGTACAAGCCGGGCCAGATCTTTCATGCCGGCCATCTTACGCCTCCCCGATCACCTTGCCGGGATTCAAAATGTTTTTGGGATCCAGAGCCCTCTTGATACGGCGGGAGTACTCCAGCGTCGCTCGCGTAGTTTCCTTTTCCATAAAAGGCGCTTTGGCCAACCCGATACCGTGTTCCCCGGACAACGTGCCACCTAGAGCCAAGGCTCGGTCAAAAATTTCTTCCACAGCCTTTTCCACGCGGTGCCATTCTTCGGAGTTGCGCCGATCCGTGAGAATGGTGGGATGCAAGTTTCCGTCCCCGGCATGCCCAAAGGTGCCTATGGTTAAATGGTACTTGGCGGCGATCTCCTGCACGGCCTGCACCATCTCGGGAATGCGGCTTCGAGGCACCGTGGCGTCTTCCAAAACCACCGTGGGTTTGAGCTTGGCCAGAGCCGATAAAGCCGCTCGACGGGCTTCCCAGACCTTGTCACGTTCCTGAGCCGTTTCCGCCACGCGAAGTCTTTGAGCTCCCAGCTTTCGACAAATGGCTTCCACCTTGGCGGCGTCTTCTTCCACCTGAGCTGGATGGCCATCCACTTCTATGAGAAGCAAAGCGGCGGCTTCCGTGGGAAGGCCGGCTCGAGAAAAGGATTCTACGGCGCGAATGGTGAAATTGTCGAGAAATTCGAGAGTTGCCGGAACAATCTTTTCGGCGATGATGGCTGCCACTGTTTGGGATGCGCCAAGCACGTGATCGAAGACGGCCATCATGGATTTTCGGTGCTGAGGCTGAGGGATGAGCTTAAGAATGATCTTGTAGATGACCCCTAACGTGCCTTCGGAACCCACAAGAAGGGAAGCCAGGTTATAGCCGGTGACACATTTGACGGTGCGAGAACCCGTTTTCACCACATCGCCGTTTACGTCAAAAAATTCCAAGCCCATGACATAGTCTCGCGTCACCCCGTATTTTAGGCCCCGCAGCCCGCCGGCATTTTCCGCCACGTTCCCTCCCAAAGTGGACACCGCCTGGCTTCCAGGATCAGGAGGGTAAAAAAGGCCGCGGGCTTCCACAGCCGCAGCGAACTTGGCCGTAATAACCCCGGGTTCCACCACGGCGTATAAATCTTCCACGTTGATTTCCAAAATACGGTTCAAGGCATTGGTCAAGACAACCACACCATGGGCTTTGGGAATGGTCCCCCCGCTCAGATTGGTTCCAGCTCCACGAACCGTTATGGGAACAGCATTCTCGTTACAGAGTCCAACAACGCGTCCTAAAGCTTCCGGTGTTGAGGGCCTCACCACCGCAGCCGGCATCACAGGATCCAACACTGCCGCATCATAGGCGTACACCGCCCGATCGGCTTCGTCCGTGAACACGTTGTCCTTGCCCACCACTTCTTCAAGAGCCTTCAGGAAATGGGTCGCCGTCATGGGTTCCTCCATGGATACGCTCGCCCCGGCCGGGAGCGAACCTGTGAAAACAACGTGAAGCCTCCGCTACCCAGGTCCTGGAACGGGGAGGGATGGCAAATGGTATAGCCACATGACATAGAGACCAGAAAGGTGGCGGTGGCGGCCTTGTCGCCCTGGAGCCTAGCAGTGTCCTTTGAGGTTTGCAAGACTTTTGTGAAAATTTTTCTTGACACTCCAGGGAGCCTGTGCAAAGTGTGTGGTCAAGCCATCAGCCGGATTGGCACCCTTGGTAGGTGATGCGTGTCAGCGTGGGCTCCGGTTCTTGCTCTGGGGATATGAAAGAAAAATCTTCAAAACCCTTTCTTTCTTCCCCGCCGCTCTTGCTCGCACTCCCGCCGCGCTCAGCGGACGCGTCGACCGTGAAAAAAAAACGTGAAAGGGGGGTGGGAGTCTCAATCAGCGGCTCTGGGTTTGGAATCTGTGTCAAGGTCTGGAACAGAAGGTGAACCGTCCAAAGAGGTAACAGCTGTCCACGAAGTCAATTCCTGCAGCGGAATGGAGCAAAGGAGAAAGGGCAATGAAGCGCTGGGCAAGTGTGACAATGGTGTGTGTCTTGGCGGTTTTTTTGGCACTGGGAACGGCTCTGGCAGCCAAGGAACAACGCGGCAAGTTCGCGGAAGATCCGCGGCACGAAACGGCCAAAAAGGTTGACTTCAAACCTTCCGACAAGACCTATCGCTGGAAGATGGTGATGCCTTGGACCAAGGGCCTCTTGTTCTACGACATCGCCCAACATTTTGCCGACAGTGTCCGTTTGGCGTCGGCAGGGCGTTTGGATATCAAGGTTTTTTCCGCCGACGAATTGGTCCCGGCTATGCAAACCTTTGATGCCGTGGCTCAAGGCACCGCCGAAGTAGGCCATGACTGGCCCGGTTACTGGAAGGGCAAAAACGAAGCCTTTGTCGCCTTCGCCTCCGTGCCTTTTGGGCTGGATGCGGAAGGCTACAACATCTGGCTCTATGAAAAGGGCGGCTTGGAAATGATGCAGGAACTTTACGGCCGTTTCGGACTGCATGCGCTGCCCTGCGGGCAAGTGGGTCAGGAAATGGGCCTATTCTCCAACAAGCGCGCCACGAAAATGGAGGATTTCAAGGGACTGCGCGTGCGAACACCCGGCTGGTATATGGACATTATGAATATGCTGGGGGCTTCCGTGAGCCCGCTTCCCGGAGGGGAAGTGTACCTGGCTTTGGAGCGTGGAGTCATCGATGCCGCCGAATTCTCTTCTCCGGCCATCAACTATCCCATGGGTTTTGATGAAGTGACCAAATATTCCATTCAGCCGGGCGTCCATCAGCCTGGTTGCCAGTGCGCCGTATTCTTCAACAAGAAGGCCTGGGATGAGCTCCCGCCGGATCTCAAATGGATCGTCCAAATCGCCGCCATGGAAACCCAGCTCTGGAGCTACAACTGGGTCAACGCTTTAAACGCCAAGGCCATTCAAGAATTCAAGAAACGCATCGAATTTGTCCGCATGGATACAGACGCCCTCATTCAATTCCGCAAGACCACGAAGCAGTACCTGGATTCCTTGAAAGAAAAATACCCGGACGTGAAAAAGGTTCTGGACTCCCAGGAAGCTTTTCTCGAGGAATACGCCGTGTGGCGTGACGCTCGAAGCGGCGTGGCTCCTTGGCCATACGAAATCTATATTTCCGGGCGAGTGACCGAATAGGATCCCTCGATCTTCAAACCGTACAATGAGCAAGGGTTCCGGCGATTCCGCAAAGGGTCGTCGGAACCTTCCGTGGAGATATCTATTATGGCCAATCCGTTCAGCACCCTTGTGGATGGTTTTGTCGACCGGCAAGGTCGCCTGTGCGCCCTCTTGATTCTTCCCCTGTGTGGGGTTGTCATCTATGAAGTCATCATGCGCTATGTTTTGAATGCTCCCACCATCTGGGGCTTTGAAATGACCACCTTCCTTTACGGAGTCCATTACATGCTGGGGCTAGCCTACACCGAGCTGCACAACGGTCACGTAAAGGTGGATATCTTCACCGCCCGCATCAAGAAGAGGCCCGCCACCATTCTTTCTATCGTCACGAGTCTCGTGATCTTTATCCCCGTCTTCACCCTGCTCACTTACTGGACGTGGATCTTCGCCATCAATTCCGCAAAAATGATGGAAAAGAACCCGACCAGTTGGGCTCCATCCATCTGGCCGATCAAGATTCTCATGGCCTTCAGCTTTACTCTTCTATTGCTTCAAGGCCTGTCCAAATTGTTCCACGATTTGGCATCTCTTAAAGATCGTTCCTAACCCCAGTGTCGAGGTGACGTCCCATGAGTCCTGAAGTCCTCACTGTGGCCATGTTCGGCACCCTGGTGGTGGCCGTGGCTCTCGGTCATCCCCTGGCCTATACTTTGGCGGGTGTGGCCACTCTTTTCGGTCTTATCGACAACGGTTTCAATATCCAGATGCTCTTCAACATGTATGCGAATCAATGTTGGGGTATCATGGATAATTACGTGCTGGTGGCTATCCCTCTTTTCATCTTTATGGCCCAGCTTCTGGATCGGTCCAAAGTCGCCGAAAAGCTTTTTGAGTCTCTCTACATCGTGCTGGGATCCGTCAAGGGCGGCCTTGGACTGGCCGTTGTGGTGGTCTGCACCGTCTTTGCCGCCACCACAGGCATTATCGGGGCCTCCGTCGTGGCCATGGGACTCCTTGCCGCACCCGCCCTCGTGGAAAAAGGTTACGACAAGGCCATGACCTCGGGTATCATCTGTGCGGCCGGCACCCTGGGTATTCTCATTCCTCCAAGCATCATGATGGTCGTCTACGGCGGCCTCACAGGGCTCAAAGAAACCTCCGTGGGAAACCTCTTTGCAGGCGCCGTCATTCCGGGTCTCATTCTCTCCGCCCTCTACTTTGTCTACATTCTTCTTCGCTGTCTCATCAACCCGGACATGGGCCCGCCGATCAGCAAGGAAGAAGCCGGCCGTTACTCCGGCGCTCAGAAAATGGCCATGACCATGAAGTCTCTGGTGCCTCCTCTGGCTTTGATCTTTATGGTCATGGGAACGATCTTGGGAGGCGTGGCGACGCCTACGGAAGCCGCCGGCCTGGGAGCTCTTGGTGCCTTTCTTCTTGCCGTCGCAAACCGTAAGCTGACCTGGAAAGTTCTCAAGGAATCCAGTTATGCCACTCTTCGCACCACGGCCATGGTGATGATGCTCTTTATCGGCGGGAAATTTTTCAGCGGCGTCTTTCTGCGCATGGGTGGAGGCGACGTGGTGGCGGATCTGCTCATCGGTTCCGGCCTGAGCAAATGGACCATTGTTTTTATCATGATGCTCATCGTTTTCATCATGGGTATGTTCGTGGACTGGGCCGCCATTTTACTGGTCACGGTCCCGATTTTTATGCCCATTATTCTAGAACTTGAAATCGATCCCTTATGGTTTTCCATGCTTATGTGCGTCAATCTTCAGACGTCCTTTCTCACACCACCTTTCGGTTACGCACTGTTTTATTTCGCCGGTGTCGCCCCGAAGGGCTACGACATGATGATCATCTACAAAGGCATCGTTCCCTTCGTGGTCCTGCAACTTATCGGCCTTTTCATCATCGCCTTTTTTCCAGAAACCGTAACCTGGCTTCCAAATCTCTTTTTCGGCCGATAAAACGGGTGTGTAAAAGGAACAGCTTTGTCAGTTCATGCAAAAAGACGGAAGGTCCAGGTCATGCCGTATGGGACGGAGAAGAACCGTCCCATCCAAGCTTTGAGGAGGTTTCGATGAACGATCAAGATCTGGTGGAACTCATGACCCAGAAGGCTCAGGCAGTGCAGACCTTCGTGAGCCATTGTGACGAATGGAGCGAGGTGGTGACCTACACCGTGGATCTTACAACTTCCCAGGGAGGCACGACCATTGCTCCATGGGGCCTTCCCGACCAGGTGCAACACCTTCTCGTCCAAAAAGCCGCCCAGAAGGATCTTCGTGTCTTGCAACCTCCTCTTCGCCGACACATGGAAGAGATCCACACGGCCCTCACCCCCGTCGACTGGGGCATTGCGGAAACGGGCACCCTCGTTTTGGATTCCACCTCGGAAGATCTTCGTATCGCCACCATGTTGTCAGAAACCCACGTGGCCGTGCTTTCGCGAGAACGCCTGCGTCGATCCTCCTTTGACGTGGCTGAAGCCGTCAAGTCCTGGCACGGGAATCCCCCTCGTTATGTGGCTTTTGTTTCCGGGGCCAGCCGCACGGCGGACATCGAGAGGGTTCTCACCATCGGAGTGCACGGCCCTCAACAATTGCACCTCTTGATTCTCAAGGAGGCCTGTTCATGACAACCCATGCCCCTCGAGACATCAAAACTTATCGACAAAGGCTTCGCCACGCTCTGGACAACACCTTTCTTCGCCAAACCCTCGAGACCTTCGCCGGCGCTTATAGGGAATCTCGCGCCAAAGCCTTTGAAGGCATCGACCTGGAATCCCTCATCGACGATATCGCCCGCCGTAAAGCTTCCGCCCTGCCTCGATTGGAAGAGCTGTTCATTCAGTTTAAACAACGAGCGGAAGCCGCCGGCGCCGTGGTGCATTCCGCCAAAACGGCACAGGAAGCCAACGAACTCATTGCCGCCATCGCTCGTGAAAACGGAGTCCACAAAATCATCAAATCCAAATCCATGACGGCGGAAGAGACTTTTCTCAATGCCCATTTGGAAGCACAAGGTTTCACGGTTACGGAAACAGACCTGGGCGAATGGATTATCCAGCTGCGCCGCGAAGGCCCTTCCCACATGGTGCTTCCCGCCATTCATCTTTCCAGGTATCAGGTCGCGGAACTTTTTGAAAAGGTTACCGGAGAAAAGCAAGATCCCGACGACATCGAAAAAATGGTCAAAGTGGCCCGGCGAACTCTTCGCCGAGCTTATCTGGAAGCCGACATGGGGATTTCCGGAGCCAACTTTGCCGTGGCCGAATCCGGGACGCTGGGTCTGGTGACGAACGAAGGCAACGCTCGGCTGGTAACCACACTGCCCAAAGTCCATGTGGCTCTGGTGGGCTACGACAAGCTTGTGCCCGACCTGGAAACCGCTTTAACCATTCTGAAAGCCTTGCCGCGAAACGCCACAGGACAAATCATTTCCACGTATGTCACCTGGATTACGGGGGCGGTGCCGTGCGCAGCTTCGTCTACCGATCGAAAAATTCTGCACATTATTTTTTTGGACAACGGCCGTTTGTCCTTGGCCAGGGATCCGGTCTTTTCCCAAGCCCTTCAGTGCGTGCGATGTGGAGCCTGCGCCAATGTATGTCCCATCTATCGTCTGGTAGGAGGTCACAATTACGGCCATGTCTATATCGGCGCTATCGGGCTGATTCTGACGGCTTTTTACCATGGCGTGGAAAACGCCCGGGCTTTGGTCATGAACTGCCTCAACTGTCAGGCCTGCAAGGCGGTCTGCCCCGCCGGCATCGATCTTCCGTACCTGATCAAGAACGCCATGCGCCATGTTCTGGATCAGGAAGGCCGCCGGCCCATCAAAAACATGGTGCTTGCCAAGATTCTCAAGGACCGAAAACTTTTCCACTTCCTGCTCCGTCGCGCAGCTCTGGCTCAAAAACCTCTAGCTGGCAAGGAACCTTTTCTTCGACATCTGCCGCTCTTTTTTGACAAAGCACACGGATTTCGTAGCCTTCCCGTGATTCAAGCCGTTCCTTTTCGAGACCGTTGGCCTCGCCTTCAGCCCCAAGTTAAAGACGTAAAATATCGAGTCACGCTATTCGGTGGATGCCTTGTGGATTTCGTGTATCCCGAGCAGGCGCAAGCCGTGCTGCCTCTCCTTGCCGATCACGGCGTCGCCGTGGATTATCCCGTGGACCAAACCTGCTGCGGGCTTCCGGCGCTCATGGCTTCGGAAAAAGAAACGGCTCGAGATGTGGCCGTGCACAACATAAAGAGCGTGGACTTGAGCCGCACCGATTGGATTCTCACCCTGTGCGCCTCGTGCGGCTCACACATGAAGGAAAACTATCCCAAACTTCTTGCCGGCGATCCCGTGTGGGAAAAGAAAGCACGGCAATTCGCCGAAAAAGTCATCGATTTCAGTTCATTTCTGCACGATCGGCTCAAGGTTTCCCCGGAAATTTTCACCTCATCCCAACAAAAAGTCGCTTACCATGCCCCGTGCCACCTGTGTCGAGGCCTCAAAGTGGAAAAAGCCCCTCGAGCCCTTCTCAAAACGGCCGGCTTTCAGTACGTGCCCACAAAGGACGAAGATGTGTGCTGCGGCTTCGGGGGATCCTATTCCCTGGAATTTCCTGAAATTTCTGCGGCTTTATTGCAGAGAAAACTGGATGCCGTAGAGGCGGCCGAAGCATCCATGTTGGTCACCGACTGCCCGGGATGTGTCCTTCAGCTTCGAGGCGGCGCACACAAGCAAGGGCGCCCGGTCCGTGTCTGTCACATCGCCGAAGCCGTCGCCCTCACGTACCGAAAAATGGCTGCCGGCACCGAGTCAAAAGATTCTTGAATAAGAAAAGTTTCCAAATGGAGGGAAGATCGAAAAAAGCCGGTTTCAATCCGTTTCCAGGAAAGTGCGCCGGAAGCTGGTTGACGAACACCCATGCGAACTTGCCACGTTCTTGACATCTAACCCCAGAAAAAGCCCGTCGAGGCGGCCCCATGTGTCCGCCCGGAAACCCCAAACCCCGTCGAGGCGGACCGACGTCTCCGCCTATAAACCCAAAACCCTGGAGGGGCGAACCCATGTGTCCGCCCCAAAATCGCTCAAAGCCCTTTCTGAAACAAACCTCTTCTACAGCTTCTTCAGCGCCTCTCGAGCCTCTTCGGCCCTCACGTAAATATGAGGAGCCACACCCCTTTTGGCCAGAGCATCCCCCAGCTTCATCCGCAAAAACGCACTGGTCGTATAACGAGTGACCCCTGAGTAGTAATGGTCGACCAGGTATTTGACCATGTCCGTGTAAGGATCGACCACGTCTGGAAAAATGGTGAAATTGTCGTAGTTGACTATGGCGTACACTTTGTGCCCCAAAGGTTTGAGGATCTTTTCGACGGCTTCCCGAATGACTTCCACTTCTTCCAAAGTCTTGACACTGAAGCCTTCGAAATTGACGAAGAAAAGATTTTCTTTGGGGTCGAAGACAAGACGTTGTTCCAGGGGCAGAGAAAGCAATTCTGTCTTGAGGTCCATGGGTTCGTCCCAAAAGATGCGATCATCCATGAGACGGGGTGTGCCTCGCACAATAGGCTTAAAGTCCATATGGGCCAAGATGTCCCGCTCCAGGTCCACGCCTGGAGCGATTTCCACCAGTTCCATGCCCTCTCCGGTGAGAGAGAACACACATCGTTCCGTGACATAGAGCACGGGTTTGTTGCGCCGAACAGCATAAGCCCCGCTGAAGGTGACGTGTTCGACATTGGAGACAAATTTTTTCGATTTTCCTTCCTCAAGAATGCGCAGTGTGCCGTCTTCAACAGCCACCTTAAGCCCACCCGCCGTAAAGGTTCCCATGAAGACGACTTTCTTGGCGTTTTGGCTGATGTTGATAAACCCTCCGGCACCTGCGATTTTGGGGCCGAATTTGCTCACATTGACGTTTCCTAAAGCGTCCGCTTGCGCCATGCCGAGAAAGGCAATGTCCAAACCACCTCCGTCATAAAAGTCAAATTGAGCTGTCTGATCGATGACCGCATCCGTATTCACGGCAGCTCCAAAATTCAAACCTCCTGCAGGCATCCCGCCGATCACCCCCGGTTCGGCGGTCAGGGTGAGATATTCGAGAACTTTTTCTTCCACAGCCACATTGGCCACCCCTTCAGGCATACCGATGCCCAAATTGACCACACTGTTCGCCTTCAGTTCAAAGGCAGCCCGCCGTGCAATGATTTTTCTTTCATCAAGCGGAATGGAAGGCACGGTGGTCATCGGCACACGAATTTCGCAAGAAAAGGCCGGATTGTAAGGCACTGCAAAGGTTTGCCAGTGGTTTTTCGGAGAAGCCACCACGATACAGTCTACGAGTATCCCTGGAATTTTGACCTGGCGGGCGTTGAGGGTTCCTCGCTCGGCGATACGTTCCACCTGCGCGATTACAAAGCCCCCGCTGTTGTGCGCCGCTGTGGCCAAGGAAAGGGTTTCCAGGGTCAGAGCTTCCCGTTCCATGGTGATATTGCCGTCGGTGTCCGCCGTGGTTCCGCGAATAATGGCCACATGGATGGGAAAGGTCTTGTACGCAAGAATCTCTTCCCCGTCGATGATCATGAGTTCCACCAGGTCTTCCGTGGTGATGTTGTTCAGTTTGCCGCCGCCGTTTCTTGGGTCCACAAAGGTTCCCAAACCGACGGTGGTGAGGGTTCGCGGTTTTTTGGCGGCAATATCTCGATACATGTGCACGATGACCCCTTGGGGCAGATTGTAGGCCTCGATCTTGTTCTCCATGGCCAAACGCTGGAGTTTAGGGACCAGGCCCCAGTGACCTCCCACCACACGCTTGATCAGGCCTTCATGTCCCAGATGATTCAGGCCGCGGTCTTTCCCGTCGCCCTGACCGGCGGCATAAAAGAGGGTAAGATTTCTCGGCTTTCCTGTTTCCAAGAAACGCTTTTCCAGGGCGATGGCCACTTCTTCGGCAAAGCCGATGCCCACGAAGCCACTCGTTGCCACAGTGTCTCCATCGCGAATGACTTGAACGGCTTCCTGAGCGCTGACAATCTTCCCTTTAGGCGTTCTTTGGGGAGGATAAGGGGAGAGAAAGGGGTGGGTTCCTGAGACAATTTGATTCGTCATGCCCGCTCCTTGTATGGTTTGTTGTGTGTGAAATAAAGCCACGGTGTTGTGATTTGCCTGCAAACTTTTCCAAATCGGGTTTTCCCTTTGGAGCACGGAGTTCCGGTCCGCCATTTGGCCGACGGCACGTTCGCACTTCCACGGGAGTATTCCATTTTCAGGTTTCTACGGGCGAGGCGCCGCCACGCCCACACCTTTGAAACGGCACTTCATCTAACGATGTTTGTGATTCTCGGAAAGGCAACCGGCTCCAAGGTGATCAAAGTTCAAGCCCTTGATTTTTAAAGAAACGGCGAAGCTCTATGGGGTCCCGGTAAAGATGGGAAACCATCCCCAAGGCTGCGGCCGCTTCCACGTTTTCCTTTGCATCATCGACAAACAGGACGTGGTGGGGACAGACTCCCAACCGATTCAGAACCAGCTCGTAGGCTGCCTTCCACGGCTTTCGTACGCCTTCCTCGGCTGAGCAAAAAACCGCATCGAAGAAATGCAGAATACCCCAACGCTCCAGCCATGACGACAACCCTCGAGGAGCGTTGGAAAGAACCGCCAGAGGCACACGCCCATGAAGGCTTCGAATCATGGAGATGACCGGTTCATTGGGTCTTTCGTCCGCCTCATACCGGGCTCGAAAAGCCTCCACGGCTTTGACATCGTGCAGGCCCAATCGAGGCCCGATAACGTGCCAGTATTCCTCAAGGCTTCGGCGACCCAGCAAAGTCTCTTCCCACACGGGATCATCAAACATGATACGATTGATGGTTCCCAAGGGGAGGTTGAGATCCCTTTCGTAGCTTTCAAAAAGGCTCACCGGTTTGGGCGCGGAGATGACTCGCCCGAAATCGAACAACACCGTGCGTGGGTAGTTCCGCACCTTGTCATTCCCTTTCAAAAACCTTAAGTTTCTGGGTGTCAATCAGCATCGAAAGCTGGAAAGGTAGGTTCATCGAAATGAACCAGTCCTCGCACTTGCATCCACCACAGGTTATGCCCGCCGGCTGTCTGGTGCTCATGGGATCGGGGGAACTAACCGCCAGCATGGTGGAAGTGCACAAATCCCTTCTTCGATCCAAAGGCCCCGATCCACTGGCCTTCTTTATCGATACTCCCGCCGGATTTCAACTGAACGTGGACGAGATTTCCAAGCGTGCTCAGGAATATTTTCAAACCCGTGTCGGTCGTCCTTTGCATGTGGCCTCTTTGAAATCCCGTCACGACATGGAAACACCTCAGGGACGCCGAACACTCAAGCAGTTGCAACAGGCCGATTACATTCTCATGGGTCCAGGTAGTCCCACCTATGCCGCTCGACATTGGATCGGTTCCCCTGTACCGAACCTTCTTCGATCCCGGTTGGCCGACGGGGCCGTGATCACGGCCAGTAGCGCCGCCGCCCTCAGTTTCGGATGGAAGACACTGCCCGTCTATGAAATCTATAAAGTAGGTATGGACGTGCATTGGACGGAGGGCATCGACCTTTTGGAACCGTGGGGTCTGCGCCTGGTTATTGTCCCTCATTGGAACAACGCGGAAGGAGGAACCCACGACACACGCTTTTGTTACATGGGAAAGGCGCGGTTTCAGGTTCTGGAAAAGCTCCTTCCTTCCGATGCCGTCATTGTCGGCATTGACGAGCATACGGCTCTCATTATGGATTTTTCTCAAGGCACCGCCGCTGTTCGCGGCGTAGGAACCGTGACCCTGAGAAAAACTTCCGCGTCGTATGAGAGAGTGTTTTCTTCAGGGGACACTTTTCCGTTGAGTGTTCTCTGGGCCCTTGGCACCGATGTCACGAACATAGCGGAAGAGCTTAAGGTTTCCCTAGGCGTGGCGGCTGATTCCTCCACGATCTTACAAAGTGATACCGAATCCATGTGTCAGCCGCCATCTACGCCGGACCCTGAAGATTTCCGGTCCGTGCTTCGTCATGCTGAAGATCGTTTGGAACAGGGTTTGACACACCGCAATCCAGGGGACACAGCGCGAGCCCTCCTGGACTTGGACCGACTCCTATGGGAAGCTTCAACCTTAGGGGTCCCTGCCGAAGATCTTTCTCAAGGCCGGGAAACCTTTCGGGAATGGCTCGTTCAAACGGCGCAGCGTCTGACCTTGTCACTCGAGGATAGACGAGTGGTCTTAACTCCTTTCGTGGAGGAAATAGTCCGGCTTAGACAAAAGTTTCGACAACAAAAACTGTGGCCTGTGGCCGATGTTTTACGCGATTTTCTTGCCGCACACGGCGTCATTGTGGAAGATATGCCGTCGGGCCCCCGTTGGCATTGGATTGATGGAGAAGGTTGACATCGTGGGACGCGAATGGGCTGAAACGACGGTGACCATCATCGATAACCTGGATCCCTTATGGTCTGCGTGGCGAAACGCCCGCCATCTGTGGAAGGGTGTTCCTATTTTTGTCACGCCGCCATGGCTGGAGGCCTGGCACAACACACTGGGTCAAGGCACCACCTTGAGTCTCTGGATCGCTCGTGGTCCCGGTGGTTTTGAAGGGTATTGCCCTTTGAAAGTCTTCAAAGAGGTCGGGGTTTTTGCAGGAGATCCCGAGGTGTGCGACTATTTCGATGTGGCGGCCGTACCGGGAAAAGAAGACGATGTCTGTCGGGCTTTCGTCCAGGCGGCTTGTCATATGAGTTTGAAGGCTTTGGACCTTTTCCCCGTGCGTCCTGCATCGAAGGTCATGACCCATTTGGCGCCTTTGTGTCGGACTTTAGGGTATGGTGTTTCCGTGGAACGCAGCGACGTGACGGTGGAAATGCCTCTCGATGGATCCTGGGAAGGTTACCTGCAGAGTCTCAATGGAAAACAACGTCATGAAGTCCGGCGCAAAATGCGTCGGCTGGAAGAAGCCGGATCCGTCCGGTTTCGGGTGGTGACTTCCCCGGCAGAAGTGGAACCGGCGCTGGAAGTTTTCTTTCATCTTTTTCAAAGCAATCGCGACGATAAGGCCCGTTTTCTCACCCCATCGGTCAGAGCTTACCTGGAAGCCTTGTGCCGCACCATGGGCCACGAAGGCATGTTGCGACTATCCATTCTTGATTTAAACGCGTCTCCTGTGGCCTCCGCGTTGTGTTTTGATGACGCTGAAGCTGTTTTCCTATATAACAACGGCTACGACGCCGCTTTCGGCCACCTGAGCGTCGGGCTCATGCACACGGTCTTCACGATCAAAGATGCCGTGGAGCTTGGGCGTAAACGGTATGAATTCCTGCGCGGCGATGAAAACTACAAGTTTAGATTGGGAGGACGCGAAGTTCCCTTGTATCGTGTACGAGTCTCTTTGGACACGGTTTAGGAAAATCCTTCGAGGAACGGAAAGTTCATGCGCATGTGCCACCGGTTCGATTTTCGGTCCTCAAGACCCGCCGGAACCAGTGAGCGCCCAAGGGGTCCACGGCTTCGTATCGCCATGGTCTGTGCCCATTCCAATCCTCTGGGACCCCTCGGACGCCGAGATACGGGAGGCATGAGCGTCTACATTCGCGAAATGTCTCGAGCTTTGGCTTCCCTCGGGCACATGGTGGATCTATTCGTGGGAGAACCCTTGGACGGGCCGACCTTTCTGGATAATGAAGAATCCAAGGAAACCCTGCAACGCTACTTTGGGCCCAATGTGCATTGGGTCTCCGTGCCATGCTCGACCAAGGCACCTCACAACCCTTCAGAACTGATCAAAACGACGAAATCGTTTCATCAAGCCATTCTCAGAGCTTCCCAAGACCAAGCCGTATGGACCAAGACTTTACCGGCCGCTTTTGAACACCACTTGAAGCATACGGGGAATGCTAAGACAAAGCAAAGGCCCTTTGACGTCATCTTCAGTCATTACTGGCTTTCGGGACTTGCCGGGCTTGCCACGGCTCATAGCCTGCACTTACCCCATGTGATCATGTTTCATACATTGGCTCATTCCAAGGCGGAAGCTTTAGGGCGAACCGTGGATTCTTCTTGCCGCGTGTGCGCGGAACACTTGGTGGCTTCCCAGAGCCATGGTGTGCTGGCTCCCACCGACTCGGAAAAGGAAGCTCTGATGACCCATTACGGCGTTTCACCAAGCCGCATCGCCGTGGTGCCCTGTGGCGTGGATGGATGTCTCTTTCGACCGAAGGACAGGCTTTCAGCACGTCGACAACTTCAGCTCCCTTTAGATGCCCTCGTGTATCTTTTCGTCGGACGTCTCGATCCCATCAAAGGTCTAGAGCGTCTCTTTGATGCTTTTGCACGCCTGCCTCGGTCAATACCGGCACGGCTTCTGGTGGTCGGAGGAGACGTTTCCGAAGAAAAATCCCTTGAAGCCTTTCGTAAGATGGTCGAGGCCCACGGTCTTTCTCGACGAGTCATCTTTGCAGGTCGAGTGGAACAGGCTCGACTTCCGGATTTTTACGCGGCTGCCGATGCCTTGGTGATTGCTTCCCATTACGAAAGCTTTTGTTTGGTGGCTTTGGAAGCCTTGGCTTCAGGAACACCTGTGGTGGGACCTCCTGTGGGGGTTTTACCCGAGGTCTTGTCCCGGCCGGAGGCAGGCGTGTTGCTTCGAGACAACAGCCCTGAAGAACTTCTTCGAGGACTTACGGCCATCGCCAAAGACCGATCGGGAACCGACGCTCGTCACGTGGCGGTACGCCGGGACATCTCTCTACGATATTCATGGAACCGGGTGGCTCAGGATTTAGCCCAGGCCTTGAGCGACCTCATCTATCCCGACGGGATTTTCAAAGATGAAAGGGAGACTGGATTCAATGGACTCCATCGATGCTCTCGTTATTGCAGCGCATCCGGACGATCCTGAATTCGGCGCTGCAGGAACCATCGCCAAATGGACGCGCGACGGAAAAAAGGTTGTTTATGTCATTTGCACGGACGGGGATAAGGGTACCAATGACCGCTCTATGGACCCCAAGGACCTCGCCCGGATTCGTCAGGAAGAGCAGAGGGCTGCAGCGCGTGTGCTCGGGGTTCAGGATGTGGTGTTTTTGCATTACCCGGATCAAGGGCTCGAGGATACGCCTGATTTCCGAAAGGAACTGGTCCGCTGGATTCGGTATTTTCGACCGAGTATTGTGCTTACTTCGGACCCGTACCGGCGCTATTTATGGCATCGGGACCATCGCATTGTGGGCCAAGTGGTTATGGACGCCCTTTTTCCTTATGCTCGGGACCATCTCGCTTACCCTGACCTTTTAACCGAAGGACTGGAACCCCATAAGGTCAAGGAAGCCTGGTTTTGGGCAGCGGAAGACATCAATCATCGGGAAGATATTTCGGAGACTTTTGAGATCAAGATCGCAGCTCTTCAGTGCCATGTCAGTCAGTGGAACGCTCATCCGGTGCGGGATATTCGAGCTTGGTTGGAAGAGCGGTTTCGAAAGACCGCTCAAGGGACTCCTTACACTTATGCGGAAGGGTTTCACCGAGTCTTCCTGCCCGAATGAATCACGAGGAGCCTGCCCGAGAGTTTGGAGGGAGCCGCTTCAAGCTAAGATCTAGAGGCACGGCACGTCGTGCCCCAACGTCTCGAGCCTTTTATGTTTCCGGGAGCGCGAGCATTCCAACCACCTTAAGGCCGGGCCCAAGGCCCGCCCCCGCCCAGGTAAAAGGGGCCGGCTTCGTCTTTGCTGGGGCGAGGCGCCGCCTCGCCCCTATCTTGAAATGGCCTTATAGACCTTGGTGTTGCGAGTTCTCGGGCATGTTTCTAGGTCCAAACCACGTCCCCGCAAAGGTTTTCCGGGTAACCCCTTCGCAGGAAAGCTTCAAAGGCCTTCCGTTCATAGCCTATGTTGGTCGGAGGACCATGGCCAGGAAACACCAGGACGGTGTCGGGCAGAATAAATATCTTGCGGGCAAGAGAATCGAGAATTCGGCGAAAAGCATCAGGGCTATCCGTATGGCCCGGGCCGTTGGGAAAGAGGGTATCTCCAGAGAAGAGGACATTCTGAAAGGACAGGCAGACACTTCCGGGTGTGTGACCAGGAGTGTGGCTCACGTGGACTGTCAAGGAGCCTGCGGTAATTTCCTGATCCTCCTCGAAGACCATGTCTGGTTTGACGGGAAGTCGAGGCGCATCCAGCGCATGAACCCAAACGGGAACGCCTGTTTTTTCCACGAGACTCTCAAGCCCTTGGACATGATCTCCATGGGCATGCGTGATCACCACTGCGCTTAAGGTTCCCTGAAAAGTGACGGTGTCAATACCCAAAGGCGCATCGATGAGAAGCCCGAAGCCTGTTTTTCGGCACACCAGTTCATAAGCGTTTACGGCATAGGGACCCAGAGTGTACCGGGTGACAAGGGCTTCCCCCAAGGTCAACAAAACACCGTCTTTCAGCCTCATCGCTTTCCCTTTTCAGATAAAAAGCCCCAGGAACTGCAAGCGATGTCTAACGAGCCGCTGGAGACCCTGTCATTTCGCCGGTGCCTGGGAGCCTGTTCAAGAACAGGCAAGACCATGTTTGTTATATTGCAAGGTCGGGGTGAGGCGCCGCCTCGCCCCGACAACCCTGAACCTGTATCTTTCCTTGCCGTGCTTGCCTGAACCTATGTCTTTTCTTTCTGTGTTTTAGGACGCTTCGGGCAACAAGGGCAGCCCGTCCAAGGAAGGGATCAGATCGGCAACGATTCGGGTCAGAGCGCTTACCATTTCTTCTCGGCCGTAAAAAGACACTTTTCCCGTTTTGCGCACTTTCACTTCATAAGTCCCTTGCTTCAAACCTCGCTGACTCACCACCACACGAATGGGAATACCCAAAAGGTCTGCATCCTTGAGCTTCACCCCTGGAGACTCGTCCCTGTCATCGTAAAGGACTTCCCAGTGTTTTCGAAGTTCTTCGTACAAAGCGTCCGCCGCTGTATCCACTTCAGAGCTTTTGCCTAAGGTCGTAAGGATCACCTGGAACGGGGCGATGGTCACCGGCCAAATGATACCCGCCTCATCGTGCCACTGTTCCACGGCGGAGGCCATGAGCCTTTCCACGCCGATGCCGTAACACCCCATGACCACTCTGTGGTTTTCCCCGTCTGCTCCAAGAAAGGTCACATCCATGGTGTCCGGCGCGGTGTACTTGGTGCCGAGCTTGAAAGTGTGTCCCAGCTCGATGCCTCGACGGATTTCCAGCCGGCCCGTGGCACATTGAGCGCATGTGTCCCCTGAACGCACCTCCGCTATGTCCGCTTGTTCCGAGATCTGAAAATCACGACCGGGTAAAACGTTTTTCAGGTGCACATCAATAGCGTTTCCGCCTGCAATGTAGAGGGTTTCTTGGCCCACGGACGTATCCACAACGATCCGAAGGTCTTTGCCCTGGAGACCCACGGGGGAAAGAAAGCCGCCGTAAAGTCCATGCTTTTCGAGCAGATCTTCGGAAGCCATGTCCACACGCACAGCTTTAATATGGTTGGCCAGCTTGGTCACCGAAATATTAAAGTCCCCCCGAACCACCCCCAACACCAGACGGCCGTCCGCGTCATAAGCAACTGTCTTGAGAAAATGGTCTTCAGTGGTCTGAAAGAAATCCATGAGTTGCGCGATGGTTTTAATTCCTGGTGTGGCCACTGCGGCCATGGCTGGAGGATCTGCCGGAAGGTCCTTGACGGCTGGTTTCACCCCCACGGCTTTTTCCGTGTTGGCCCTGTAGTCGCAATGAGTGCAGATCACAAATTGGTCTTCTCCATAATTGGATTCCAGCATAAATTCATGGGATCCCGTACCCCCCATAATCCCTGTATCCGCTTCAATGGGCACGGCGTTCAGCCCGCAGCGCGCAAAAATGCGTAAGTAGGCGTTGTAGATTCTTGGATAATAGCGGTCCAGATCCTCAAAGTCGGCATGAAAACTGTAAGCGTCCTTCATTTGAAATTCACGCACTCGAAGCAGGCCCGCTCGAGGTCTCGCTTCATCGCGAATCTTGGTCTGAATCTGATAAAGCATCACCGGAAGATCCCTGTAGGATCGAAGGAACTTCTTGGCGATGTCCGTGACGATTTCTTCGTGGGTCATGGCCAGCACGAATTCCCGCTGTCGCCGATCCCGAATGCGAAACAGTTCCTGCCCAATGTCGAAATAGCGCTTGGTGGCTTTCCACAATTCGGCTGGGTTAAGCACGGGCATGGTCACTTCAAGGCCGTCGATCCCGTCCATTTCTTCCCGAATAATCTTTTTGACCTTTTCAGCCACCCGGTGCCCTAAGGGCAGCAAGGAATAAATGCCGGCAGCCGCCGGATAAATGTAGGAACCTCGAAGCAGCAGCACATGGGACGGCGTCTCGGCTTCCTTGGGCACTTCGTACTGGGTGTGAATAAAACAGCGGCTATAGCGCATGGGCGGGACCTCCTTTCGATCTGACTCTCGACTTTCCGTTAGTTATTAAGGCGTTAGAACTTACCATGGCAGCCCTCTTCTCACAACTCGAAAACACCACCTGCATTTGTCGCTTGGCCGAGACTCCGGGACTTGCTATGAATCGGCACGCCTTCGAGCCATTTTGCAATGAACAATCCAACATCCCGACGCAAAGGAGCCCTTGACAGATGACCGCTCAAGAAACACCCCAAAAGACACCACCCACCGATGCACAGTCCCCGGCGCATTGGAACGTGCATGTATTGCGCGACAATGTCTTGAACTATGTGCAAGAAATCTTGCGAGATCCCGAAAACCGAGTCCCTGTGGAACGTGTAATCTTGCAACTCACCCAGGATTCGGCTTTCCAAGCGGTCTTGAAAACCTGGGACACCCTTCATGGGGTTGATCGTGTTTCGGCTTGGAAAAAGGTGCTTTCCCTCGCCGAACATCATGCCCGCGAGGTCCTGCCGGCATGCTTGCAATGCGGAGAATGCTGCCGAAAGGGCAGCCCGACACTTCATCTGGAAGACTTGCCGTTACTCCAAAAGGGAGCCATCGGCTGGAATGCGGTTTACGCCTTGAGGCGGGGGGAACCCGTGCGGTCACCGTTTAAGGAGGACCTGTTTTTTCTTCTGGATGAGAGGCTTAAGGTGAGAGAAAAGCCGGGAACAACGGAATGCCTGTTTCTGGACGCCTCAACAAATCAATGCACCATTTATGCGGACCGTCCTCTGCAGTGCCGGGCTCAGGCCTGTTGGGATCCGGCACCGGCGGAAGAACTGGCCAGAGAACCGTACCTGACACGCCGAGATATTTTCAAGGACGTGGAACTCCTCCTGGATGTGATAACCGAACACGATCGTCGTTGCCGTTTCGATCAACTGGCCGCTGCTTTCCAAGAGCTGGAAGCCACCAAAGGGGCTTCGGTGGAGAACGTCCTTCGGCTTTTGGCCTACGAGGATCATTTTCGAAACTTCATGGCCGAAAAGCTGGGTATTCCAAAGGAACATTTGGAACTGGTTTTCGGGCGAAGTTTTGCGGATTTGGTTCAGGTGTTCGGATGCCGGGTTCGCATCGAACCGGACGGCACCCGTGTCCTTGTGCCCGACGAAAACATCCATACCCAAGCCAAGGTATCCTTGTAGGGCGCACCGGTATGGGCACCCCAGTTTTTCCCACACCAAGGGGCTTGGGGCGGTCCCACCGGTCCAGCCCTACCGTCGTGGCGGTCGAAACCGGACACATAAGGCCGCCCGTACCACATTTTGATGTCGGGGACGAACACGCCGGGCCGCCGCTCCAAGTTAGCAGGTTCGGTTAGAAAACGCGCCGCGCGTTTTTTCAAAAAGGTTTCGTAGCTCGAAAAGCTTCATGCCGAGGGATAACCAAAGATCGCGTAACGAACCTCCTCTCCAACCTTGGTGGCCTTGGCCAGTTCGAGATGGCGTAGGACCGCAAAATCCGAACGGAAAGTGCCCTCATCAATTCCCAGAGTCTCGAGAATGGTCTCCAAAGACACAGGGCCTTGTTGTTCAAGAAGCCGTAAAAGGTCCTTCTGGCGATCCGTTAATCCGGCTTGGCCCTCGCCGGTTTTCTTCGCACTATACACTGCCCATGGATCGCAGACCTTTGGTGTGGCCACTTGATCCAAGTAGCAGTCCTCACAAACCACCTGACCGGAAATTTCGTACCGATCGTCTTCCGCCGTAAGGAGCCTCCCGCATCGAGCACACAGCGTCATGGACTTCCACCTCCTTTGTAGTCCGAAAAAATTTTTTGGGTTCCTAAGAGATTGCCCATGAAAGCCGAAGCGACCTCAGGGATCCATGATTCCCGCATAAAGTTTCTAAACATAATCCGTGTGTTTTTTGTAAAGTTTTCTCTCCTCTCAGCCGAATGAACCTATAAGTTGACACTGTTAAGTTAAGATTTCTTCTAACAAGAAGAAAGGTCTTAAGAAATGCTGCGCACTCGAAGTTTCATGATCTTCCTGACGGTGACATTTTGCCTGATAGGTTTGTCTCTGGTTGCCGTCCGCTGGATTATGGTGGATTCCATAGACAAAATGGACAAAGTTGAACGCAGGTTGGCCGAAAAGGCCATGGAAAGTATTCGAGCCGTGCTGAAGTCGCAACTCACTCAGTTGGCCGTAACAACCCGAGATTGGGCTTTCTGGGATGCCACTTACCGGTTCATCGACGACCTTAACCACGAATACATCGAAGAAAACTTGACCGCCGACACTTTACCTACTCTTTACCTCAAAGGCATGCTCTTCTATGACAAAGATGGAGAGCTGCGACACCAAGCTTCGTTTGACTTCGAAAAGGACGAGGAAACACTTTTCTCAGAAGATCTCCTAAGTGAAATTCAATCCACCTCTCCTCTGTTTCAATCCCCAGAGGCCAGGGACTGCACCTCAGGAATTTTCATCCATGAAGGGAACGCGCTCCTTGCCGCCGCCTGCCCCATCCTCACCAGTCAAGGCGAAGGACCGGCTCGAGGAACGTTGATCTTTCTGAGAGAAATCGATCAAGAGGTCAAGAATCTCTGGCAAATAACCATCGGCCGTCCCGTCATGGCAACAGTGGCTGAATCGGACAAAAAGGATTCTTTTACATCGCTGTCTGAACCTGAAGTGTTTTTAGAATTTTTTCCCGATCACATTACGGGGAAGCTTCTGATTCCTGGACTTCAGAAAAAAGCCGTGCTGGTTCTGGAAACCTTGCTGGAACGTTCCATTCATCGGGAATCGGTGCGATCGGTGGAGCTTTTTGCCACGGCACTGTTGGTGTTGACCATGTGGGCTTTAGGGGCTTTGTGGTACTTTGTGGACCGAAAGGTCTTTCAAAGGATCGGCCCTCTGGTTTTGAAGATTCGAAACATCCCTTCCGTTCATGAGAACACACGGCGCGAATCACACGTGGACGAAATCGCGTTTCTCCGTAAGTCCATCGATGATTTGCTTTCTGTCCTGGAGAGGAATGTAGAGGAAAAGCTGGAGCAGCACCAAGAGCTCCACACGATCCTGGAATCCAACCCCGTGGGGATTATCCTTGTGGACGCAGAGAAAAGAACGGTGACATGGGCCAACTCCAAAGCCCTGGAACTTATGGGACGTTCCCTCGGTGACATTCTCAACAAGCCTTGCAAGGACGTGGTCTGTCCTGCTCAACACGCCGAGTGCCCTGTTCTGGACAAGGGACGGACCGTGCGGGATATCGAATGCAATCTACCCACCAGTGACGGCAGGGATGTGCCGGTCCTACAGAGTATTGCGGAGGTCACGTATAACCGAAAGCGCCATTTGCTCGAAGCGGTCATGGATCTTCGACCTCAGAAGGCTTTGGAATCCCAACTGGACCGAGCCAAGAAATTGGAAACGGTGGGTCTTGTCGCCGGAGGCGTAGCTCACGACCTCAACAACCTTCTCACGACTCTGGTAGGTTACCCCGACATGCTTCTTCGCCGCATCGATCCCACAGACCCCATGGTTCGCCATCTGACTTTGATTCGGGACGCCGGCCTTAAAGCGGGCGCCATCGTTCAAGACCTTCTGTCCCTCGCCCGACGCGGTGTTAAACGCCATGAACATTTTGATTTGAGCGACTTGGTTCATCGGGTCTTTTCTTCTCTGGAATTCGCCGAGCTGCGAAGTTCCTATCCCGAGGTACGATTTCAGATGGAAATGGAAAGCCGCCGTCTTTACTGCGTGGGATCTGAACCCCATCTGGAAAAAGCGCTTTTGAATCTGGTGCGTAACGCCGTGGAGGCCGTCGACCGTACCGGCACCGTGCATGTAGTCCTCAGCAGCCTAGAACTCAATCAACCGAAGTTCGGCTTTGAAACCGTGCCTCCGGGCCGATGGATCCTCGTGAAGGTTCAGGACACGGGGATCGGCGTCGCGGCGCAGGATCTGCCGCACCTGTTCGAGCCGTTCTACACCAAGAAAAAGATGGGGCGAAGCGGGACGGGTCTCGGCATGACTATCGTCTGGCATGCGATCAAAGACATGGGCGGCTTTGTGGACGTGGAAAGCACACCGGGTCGAGGAACCACCTTCACATTGTATCTTCCAGAAGCCGATCCCCCAACCGGCCAGGAATCAAAACATGAGTTTCTGCAAGCTTTTCCCAGAGGTTCGGGCGAAAAGATTCTCGTGGTGGAGGACATGGAAGATCAAAGAACGTTGATGCAAAACCTCCTTACGGATCTCGGCTACCGCGTCACAACGGCATCCAACGGCCGCGAAGCCCTAGCTTTGGCCGCCGGTCACAAATTCGACGCTCTGGTCCTGGATATGAGGTTAGGGGACGACATGGACGGTCCCGACGTTTATCGCGAAATTCAAAAGCATCATCCAAACATCAAAGCCCTCATTGTCAGTGGGGACGTCTCCGGGGATCGGGTAGCTGCCGTCGAGGCATTGGGTGTTTCCCATTTCCTGCCCAAGCCCTATGGCTTGGAAAAGCTTGCGGAGGCCGTCTACGCCGTGCTTCATGAGGGCTCAAGTAAGGCTTCGAACGCATCCATGTCCCCCGAGTAGGAATCCAATCACCGACCATCTTTCAGGAAATCGTTCGAACCAGCGGGATAGCCGCCGGCCAAAGATTCCAAAGCCAGGAGGAGTGCCTGCGTACCCTTACGGCCATGACCTTGAGCCTTGACGGCGGTGTAAAGTTGATGGACCAAAGCGAGTCCAGGCAAAGCCAGTTTCATGCGTTGAGCTTCTTTGAGGGCGATCCCCATGTCCTTGATGAAGTGTTCCACATAAAAGCCGGGCTCAAAATCGCGGCGCATCATGCGCGGTACCAAATTGTCCAAAGCCCAACACGCCGCAGCGCCTCGGCTGATGCTTTGAAGAACCCTTTCAGGATCCAGTCCGGCGCGCGTTGCGTAAAGAAGGCTTTCGCACACGCCGATCATGGTGCCAGCTATAACGATCTGATTGCACATCTTGGCGTGTTGGCCCGATCCCGCTGGACCATGATGTACGATGTTTTTACCAAGCAGTCTCAGCAAAGGCTCAACGGCTTGAACCACCTCGGCATCTCCTCCGACCATGATGGAAAGACTCGCCTGCCGTGCACCCACATCACCTCCGGATACAGGAGCATCCACAGCCCAGGCCCCATGGCGTCGAGCTTCGGCGTCAATACTTTGTGCCAACCGAGGTTCTGTCGTGGTCATGTCCACCAGGATCATTCCTTCCCGAACCGCTGAAAAGATACCATGAGAACCAAAATAGACCTCACGCACATCTTCGGGAAATCCCACCATGGTGAATACCACATCCGATGACTCGGTCGCTTGGGCTGGCGATTCCGACCATTGGGCTCCAAGCTTCAAAAGCGGCTCGGCTTTGGATCGGTTTCGATTGAAAACCTTGATGCGATACCCAGCATTCAAGAGGTGGGCACACATGGCAGATCCCATGACGCCTGTGCCGATCCAGCCGATTCGAGTCCAGGATGGATCACAGATTTTTATGGAGGAGTAGCTTTTGGATGCCATGGGCATGCTCCTTGTTCGCTTAATAGGAATGCCAAGGGACAGCCTGTGTAAGGCGAGCCCCTAGGGTTATTGACTTAGTTCCAGGTGAACACGTAGGTCCGCTTCTACGGATCATGGATCAGGGGACGCCCGCACGGGTTCGCCCTTCCATGCGTTGGTTCAGGGGGGCGGATACGTGGGTTCGCCCTGACACGGTCGGTGCTCATGGCGCAGAAATATCATTCAGCTTCGGTGCAAATCAAAAATCGTCCTTCACTATCAGTCCTTTGAAGGTCGTACCCAGGTGCCGAGGTTCTTGTAGGTTCGTGTGATGGCTTTCAACTGGTCACGGCGTTCCAGGAAAAGGTGCTTCATGCTCTGAAGCCATTTCAAATGAGCGACGGCATCTTCCCTGGTGAGGAACAAAGGGTGTTCGCCTCGAACGGTCTCCACCACAAAAGATGTTCCCGTCCACCGAAGTGTTCCCTCACTACTGCAGGTCATGCACCGAACCTTCTGAACATTCGATGGGGCGGGGTCGTGGCAAGGAAGGTACCGAAAGGTGTCGCCGCCGCAAAGAGGGCACCTTAGGTTTTTGGCATCTGAAGGTTCCGCCCCATGTTCCAGAGCCTTCGCCAACCGTTGAGCCGCAGTCCTGCCGGCTTCATCCAGCAAAACCTCTCCGGGAAGAGCCCCGTAAAGCACTTCAGATCCTCGATGATCCGCCAAAATAAGCTTCAAGAAACTATCCACCATGAGCTTGGTGTAGCCTTCAAGACCTTCCACACCGGCGATGGCCACACCTACCGCAGGCTTGGCCCAGAGAGCCTCGATGTGAGCGTAGAAGCTTAAGCCTCGATCCAGCAGACGTTTCAGACTGGCATTGGCCCCGAGAAAGTACGTGGGAGCTGCCAGCACGATTCCATCGGCCTTTAGCAATTCGTTCAGCACCAATTCCAGATCGTCCTTTTGCACGCATTTCATAGGTCCAAAAAGACACTGATAGCAGGCCAGGCACGGGCGAATGTCTAGTTCGGGAAGCCTGAGAAGCCTTAAATCCCACGAACCTTCGAGACAGCGATGGATTTCTTTGACGAAGATTTCACTGTTGCCGAATTTTCTTGGTGAACCCACAAGACCCAACAAAGTTTTCATGTGGCTGCTCCTGTACGTTTTAATCCTTGAGTTCAGGCAATGGCGTCAAAAGCATCAAACCGCGCCTGATGCGGTTTTGCCACCATACCGAGAAAGTCGTTCATGTGTAAACACGGATTCGGGATGGGCGAGAGGGCGGACACATCGGTCTGCCTCTACATAGGTGATGGGGGGACCCATCGGTCGGCCCCTACAGGTGTTGCGGGGGTCAGCCAGGGGGAATGGGATTGTGGAATCGAGGTGTTCGAAGGCTTAACCCGGCAGGATCAAGGGACGTTGATCGTTTCAAGGTGAACCGCTACAATGCCTTGCGGCCTGGAACCCGCAAGGAGGCGACACATGGTTGAAAAAGTGGTCATTATGGGAGCGGCGGGACGTGACTTTCACAACTTTAACGTCTACTTTCGACATAACCCCAGATACCGGGTCGTTGCCTTTACAGCCGCGCAAATTCCTCATATCGATGGACGGCGGTATCCTTCGGAATTGGCCGGACCCGAATACCCAGACGGTATTCCTATCTATCTGGAAGAAGACCTGCCGGAACTGATTCGAAAACACCATATCGATCTTGTGGCTTTTTCCTACAGCGATGTGCCTCATGTGGAGGTGATGCACAAGGCGTCTCTGGTCATGGCCGAAGGCGCTGATTTCATCTTGATCGGCGCCACCTATACCATGCTTCGATCCTCCAAACCTGTGATTGCCGTGTGCGCCGTGCGGACCGGATGCGGGAAATCCCAAACCACCCGCAAAATCTGCGAAATCCTTCGTTCCCGTGGTCTACGCGTGGTGGCCGTTCGACATCCCATGCCTTACGGAGACCTTCGAGCACAAATCGTTCAACGTTTTACCAGCTTCGAGGATTTCGATCTTCATCGATGCACCATCGAAGAACGTGAGGAGTATGAACCCCTAGTGGAACAAGGCATCACGGTTTATGGCGGGGTGGACTATGAGATTATCCTTCGGGAGGCCGAAAAGGAGGCGGATGTGATCGTCTGGGATGGAGGAAACAACGACACGCCGTTTTACTACCCCGATATTCACATCGTGCTGTTAGACCCTCACCGGGCCGGCCATGAACGCTTGTACTATCCCGGGGAAACCAACCTTCGCATGGCTCACATCGCCATCATCAACAAGGTTGACACGGCCAGCGCCGAAGCGATTCACCTGGTTCGTCGAAACATTGAGGCGCTGGCTCCCAAGGCTGACATCCTTCTAGCCGAATCCCCCGTGGTCGTTTCGGACCCCGAAAAGATTCGTCATAAACGCGTCGTTGTCGTAGAAGACGGCCCCACTCTGACCCATGGGGAAATGCCTTTCGGAGCCGGCATGATTGCAGCCAAGAAATACCAAGCCGCTTGTGTTCTGGATCCCAAGCCTTATGCTAAAGGAAGTCTTCGAGACACTTATGCGCAATACCCCCATATTGGACCGGTTGTACCCACGATGGGATACAGCCCACAACAGATCGCCGACCTTGAAGCAACCATCAATGCCGTGCCGTGTGATCTTGTCCTTTTTGCAACACCCATTCAGCTAACACGCGTTGTGAAGCTAAAACATCCCTCTGTGCGCGTGCGCTATGAATACCGCGATCACGGCACCCCCACTCTCGAAGAAACCTTAATGCGGCGCCTGCCTCAGGTTTTCGAACGTAAATTGACACGTAGCAAAGGTTAAAAATCCAAAAAAAGAGTCAAAACCGTCTTACCAAGGCGCCTTAAGAGCAACGCTGGAGAAGGAGCAACCGTGAGTCCCATACAGACGCGAAAACCCATACTTCTCGTGGCCTTGGGCGGGAATGCCTTGATTCGGAAAGGGCAAAAGGGGACCATTGACGAACAGTTTGAAAACCTTAAGGTGCCTATGCGCCAGATCGCCAGACTCACGGAATCCTTTCGCATTATCATCACCCACGGCAACGGTCCCCAGGTAGGAAACCTCATGCTGCAGCAGGAATGCTGCCCGGACGTGCCTCGCTTACCTCTGGAAATCCTTGTGGCTCAAACGCAAGGACAGATCGGTTACATGATTGAATCCACTCTGGACAGCGAACTTATGGCCTTGGGTATTGTGACGCAAAAACGCTTGGTAAGCCTTATCAGTTATGTGGTTGTGGATCCAAAAGACCCGGCTTTTGACGATCCTTCTAAACCCGTAGGCCCGGTTTATGCCGAAGAGGTCGTTCCAACCCTGCCGTTTCCAGTGAAAAAAACACCTAAAGGCTACCGCCGTGTGGTGGCTTCCCCTAAACCGCTTACCATCGTGGAACAAAAGGAAATCCGCCAACTCATCGCCATGGATTTCGTGGTCATTTGCTGCGGCGGAGGCGGCATTCCCGTGATTCGAGAAGGCCGCGGTTTTTGCGGTGTGGATGCCGTCATCGACAAGGATCTGGCCAGCGCCAAGCTGGCCCGCCAGGTTGGAGTGGACATTTTTTGTATTGCGACGGATGTGCCCGGCGTGTACCTGAATTACGGAACACCCCAGCAACGCTTTCTGCCTCGCCTTACGGTGGACGAGGCCGAACAGTATCTGGCTCAAGGGCACTTTCCCCCGGGATCCATGGGCCCCAAGGTGGAAGCGGCCGTGGAATTTGTTCGATCCACACGAAAACGCGCCGCCATCGGTCCCATCGAAGACATCGAAGGAACCGTCGCAGGCATTCAAGGAACGCAGATCACCCTAGAATCTTAATCTTTCGTCGCATCAGCCTTCGTTTTCTCGTTCAAGCCTTCTGCTGCACGGTTTCCTTGAAGCTGACCTAAAACCTATCAGCAGGACTCCCAGAAACCATGCTTTCCCATGAGACACCTTTTCTAAAGCTCCTTCTCCGTTTTGGGTTTCTTCATCCGGAAGAAGCCGCTCGTTCTTCTCGACGACGCAAGCCTCTTTCGACGGTGACAACGAAATCCTGCACGTTGGTGAGAAGCGAGCGGGCGGTCAGGGAACCACGGTTGGCCAGTTTCTGCACAGCAAATTCGGACATATCGACCGTGTAGAAAAAGACCGGACGAACGGTCCCGTCATCCAAGACTCGATAAGCCGGCGCCATATTACCCGTGGCAATTGCGTGTAATTGCGTCGCCAAAGCCACAATGGTTGTCGCACCTCGCACCACTTGCCTCATGCGGTCCTGGGCTGCATAAACATCGGCGATGACTTCGGGAAGAGGGCCATCATCTCGAATGGATCCGGCCAAGACCACGGGAATACCACGTTTCCACGCCGCATGCATGATCCCGTCCGTCACAAGACCCTTTTGGATGGCGGCTTCTATGGATCCCAAGGCACGAACGCGGTTGATGGCATCCAAGTGATGATAATGCCCCAAAGGCACCAGACGCTTGGAATAGATTTCCTGACCCAGAGCCGTTCCGAACATGGCCGCTTCCACATCATGCACTGCCAAAGCGTTCCCTGCCAAAAGGGCATGCACGTAGCCCCTGTGGATCAACGCAATGAAGGCGTCACGAGCATCCCGATCGAAAACCAGAGCCGGTCCCAGCACCCAGACAATAAACCCGTGATCCCTTTCATGCCCTAAAAGATCGTAGAATTCGTCATAATCGATGGAAAAAGAGGTTTCTCGAGTGAGCCGGGTTCGAAAAGCAAACTTGTCCCCTCGATGGTCTTCTCCACTGAAAGCATCTGCATGAACATAGATACCCTCTTCCCCGTTTTCGCCACGACCCAAAGCCACTCGATCCCCTACCTGAAGGCGCCGAAATTCCACAACTTCCAGAGCCCCGTTCGGTCTTTGTACCACCACACAGTCCATGCGCGATTCCCGAAGAAGTTCCCAACGTCCGGGAGCCACATGGAAATATTCCGGAAAGATGGATGTGGCATGATACCCTTCGGGAGCCACCCCGGGTTGTTCCACGGTACCGAAACGCACTGTGGGAGCCTCCTTAAGGGGAGACACGGAAAAATCCGGGGGCGTGTACGGCGGAAACCAAAACATGGGAAACTCCTGCACAGCATAAGATAAAAACACCATGCTCATGGCTTTTCGTTGTCTACCATGGCTTTCAGAAAACCACAACCGCCTGTCCAAAATGGAAACAGCCTGAGTGATTGAGATACTCGACTTTATATGCAAAAAGGTGCTTCTGCCCACCCTTCTAAGGCATGGCGCGGCCCACGTCGTCTTGACAAAGGGTCAACCATCCAATAGGTTCCATGCATTCTGTGCATTGATGAAAGCAATGAACGCGGAGTCGCAGTCATGGACATTCGTCGATTGGAAGTTTTCTGTCGTGTCGTGGAATTGAGAAGCTTCACCAAGGCTGGCGAGGCCGTGCTTTTGTCTCAGCCGACCATCAGTGAACACATCAAGACTCTGGAAGACATGGTGGGAGAACGTCTGGTGGACCGGCTGGGTCGAGAAGCCGTCCCCACACCGGCGGGAAAGATTCTTTATCGTTACGCCAAAAAAATGATTCAGATCAAAGAGGAAGCTCTTCAGGCCTTGGCGGCGTACCGAGGTGATTTGGCTGGAACGGTGAATCTGGGAGCCAGCACTATTCCGGGCACCTACATTCTTCCAAAGCTTATAGGGATCTTTAAAAGCCATTATCCTGCGGTGCAGATCACCGTGCACATCGCTGGGACCAAAGAAGTTGCCGAAGGGGTCGCTGAAGGTCGCCATGAATTGGGTGTTGTGGGATCCCAATGGAAGGATCGCCGTTTGAGTTTTGAACGTATTTTTTCCGACGAGCTGGTTTTGGCCGTGCCCAAAGGCCATCACTGGGCTTCCTTGAATTCGATCCCTGTGGAAAGGTTGGCCGAGGAACCTTTCATCGCTCGGCATCGAGGTTCCGGAACCCGCATGGTCACTTACGAAATTCTGGAACACGCCGGTTTTGACCCGGGACGCCTTCGAGTGGTGGCGGAAATGAGCACGACGGAAGCCGTTCGCCAAAGCATCAAGGCGGGAATCGGTGTGTCTATTCTGTCCCTGCAGGCCGTGGCTGAAGATGTGGCTCACGGAAGTTTGAACCTTGTGGCCATTGAAGGGCTCACCTTTCATCGCGCTTTTTATCTGGCAAAACGCCGAGGTCGAGAAGCTTCGCCGGTGGCCGAAGCTTTGGAACAACACCTCAAGGCTCACAATCACCAAGTTTTGGATGAGTCTCCCCTCAAAAAACAAGCCATGATCTGACATAACAGTCAAAGTGCCATGCTTGACCATGGGCTTTCACCCTGTTTGGCGTAATGGTTTCCGTGAACAACAAACCCTGATAGAAGCTTATGCACAAACTTCCCAAACTTAGGGTGTTTTACGGCATTTCGCTGTAAAGATTTAACCCCCCATGATTCTCCAGGCCTGAAACCATGGCTTTTCTAGAAGGTACGCGCCCCCGGGCCGCGGTTTAGGCGTGCGGGACGCCCGCGCTCCCAAGGAGAACCTCGTTCTCGGACAAGCTCCTCTAGGAATGGACCGCTGGACCACCCCGCAATTTCATCCGACCTCTGGAGATACTGGACCCCCATGGGTTCCTCAACAATTCCGACTAGAAAAAACTTTGGGTTCAACCTTAGAGTTTCTGAACAAGGGATGCTACAGAAAATTCAAAGACTGGATGGCTCTAGCTTTGCATAGGACTTCTCGATATAACAAAGCACTCTTCATATAACTTTCCTATTTGTTTTTTTATCAATCTTTTTCCTAACCTTACCGTGAAAAACATCGAGGAAGGATGTTTCCCTCAATTCGGGGGAAAGGTTGCGGCCCTGATTTCCATCCGGTCTTGAGTTCATGAAAAGGAAAAGAGGAGCGTTGGATCGACAACAAAGGAGGAAGCGTCGATGGCCGTGAAAAACGTTTTTGCGTCGCGATGGGGTGTGATTGTTGTGGGAGCGGTGATCGGTATTTTGGCCCCGGTGCTTCAAAAGTTGGGTAATCCCGGAAACATGGGCATCTGTGTGGCCTGCATGGAAAGGGACATAGCCGGAGCTTTGGGGTTGCATCGCGCTGAAGTGGTTCAGTACATGAGGCCGGAAATTATCGGTTTTGTCCTGGGAGCCCTCGTAGCCTCCTATCTCTTTAAAGAATTTCGGCCTCGAGCGGGTTCGGCTCCAATTGTTCGTTTTGTTCTCGGCGTCTTTGCCATGATCGGGGCTCTTGTTTTCTTGGGCTGCCCGTGGCGTGCCATGCTGCGCCTTGCCGGGGGAGACTGGAACGCCCTGTTGGGTCTCGCAGGGCTCGCTTTCGGCGTCTGGATCGGCACCCTCTTTCTCAAATCCGGCTACACCTTGGGCCGCACTCAATCGGCGCCGACAACCGTTGGCTGGATTCTCCCTTTGATCATGCTAGGCTTTCTGATCTTACTTTGGGTTTTCCCTCAGGTTCCCGGAGAACCCAAAAGCGGTGTGCTGTTTTATAGTCTCAAAGGTCCTGGGGCTGCTCACGCCCCTGTCGCCGTCTCTCTGGGTGTTGGGCTTCTGGTGGGCTTCTTGGCTCAAAGAAGCCGCTTTTGTACCATGGGCGCTTTACGGGATCTCATCTTGTTCCGTCATACCCATCTGTTCGGAGGGTTTGTCAGCCTTGTTCTTTTCGCGTTTTTGACAAATCTCGTTTTGGGTCAGTTTAAGGCGGGTTTTGCCGGCCAGCCCGTGGCTCACACGCAGCATTTTTGGAATTTTGCAGGGATGGCCTTGGCAGGTCTGGCTTTCGCCCTGGCAGGTGGATGCCCGGGACGCCAACTGTTTTTGGCCGGCGAAGGAGACGGCGATGCGGCGATCTTCGTTTTAGGGATGATTGTGGGAGCTGCTTTTTCTCATAATTTCGGCTTGGCCAGTTCCCCTCAAGGGATCGGACCTCACGGCGTGGCAGCGGTCATCGTCGGCTTTGCCGTGTGTCTTTTCATCGGCTTGACCATGAGAAAACAAATGGCTTAAAGGAGGAAGGCAATGGCAACGACGGTCGATGCCAGAGGATTTTCATGCCCGCAGCCTGTTCTGATGACTTTGGAAGCCATTAAGGCAAAGCATCCCGAAGAACTCATTGTCCTCGTGGATACGGACACATCGAAGGAAAACGTCACCCGCGCCGCCCAGAGCCAAGGATACACCGTGAAGGAAGTAACGGAGGAAGGGGTAGGATACCGTCTGCACCTGGCACGAGGTTAAAAAAATAATGCTACGTTTTTTGAAAAAGTTTGTGCCGCGCAAAACCAAAGGTCCGGAAACGACAGCGGTCGATCGCGGTCTTTTAGTGTTTGAAAACACCAGCGAAGTGATTCAGGCGGAAAAGCACTTAAAATCCCTTGGGTATACAGTGACCGTCAAAGGCCCTCCGCCGGAAATTCAGAAGGGTTGCGATTTAGTGATCGAGTTTCCGCTCATGGAAAAGCTTACCCTTGAGCGGCATCTGGCAACAGTCGGCTTGGTACCATTGGCCGTTGTGCCCGTCACGGCGCCGCTCCTGGAACCCGTAAGCCTTTTCCATACTAAAGATTACGGATCCTATCTCATGGTTCGAGCAGCTAACATGAAAATCACCGTGGATAAAAAATCTCTGCGTATTGTGAACATTTCCGGAGGAGGCTGCCCGGACGTACCCTACCTAGCCGAGGCTCTTGTGGGAAAATCTTTGCACGAGGCCCCGCAGCCTCGAGACCTGGGACACACCCTGTGTGGCTACGCCTTGCAGTTGGCCTATGAGGAACTACGCCGTCAATGCTCGTAGTCGTTGGAACCATCCCTGATTCTTCTCTGCCTTTGGTCCATGGGCCGGTACAACTGAAAAGCGGCGTCCTTTCCGCCCAGGATTATTGTTTGCCCATCGGGCGAGGCACATCGGCGCTGGTCGCCGCAGCCGCCGTCACCCTGAAGCAACTCGCGGAGCAAGATGTGCATGTGGTGCTTGCCGGAGATATCGGCCGAGGTGACGGCAGCCGTGTTGTCTACCGGTATCTTGAAGAAAACCTCGGTCACTTCTCCACGGATGTGCTGGTTTTTCACTACCTTCAGCCCGATGTAGACTGGCACAATAGGGTCTTGTTCGCCGTCGAGGACATGCCTCGGCGCCCGACACTTATCGCCGACGCCGGTTTTATGTACGCGGCCAAAATGAGCGGTCAAGCGTCGGCTTACGATATCTTCACGCCTGATAAAGGGGAACTGGCCTTTCTTGCCGATGAACATGCTCCCCATCCCTTTTACACGCGAGGGTTTCTGCTGCACGATCATCACTCGGTTCCTGAACTCGTGGAAAAAGCCTATGCGCATGGAGATGCGGCTCGATGGCTTGTGGTTAAAGGGGAAACGGACCACATCGCCGAAAGGGGACACATTGTAGCCACCATTACGGAACCCCTTTGGGAGCCCATGGAAGCTATCGGTGGAACGGGAGACACCTTGACGGGCATTCTGGCCGCCTTGTGCACCTTGTCAAAAGATCCCCTTGACGCCTGTCGCCTCGCCGCTTTAACAAACCGTTGGATCGGGCGTCTGGCTCAGCCCACACCGGCAACGCAGATCGGAGAACTCTTGCCCTTCATTCCGGAAGCTCTGGAGAAGGCCCAATCCATGATGAGAGAGGAATCAAACGGGTGCGCCAAGATCAAAAGATTCGATTGACCGAAACCGTCACAGGGGCAGGGTGAGCTTCCAAACTGGCTCCGGGGGACCTGGACCGAGCCCTTTGTGGCCTGCGTTTTCCTACAGACGAAAATGTTCTGGTGGGACTGGACCGAGCGGACGATGCAGGCGTCTACAAGGTTTCCGAAGACTTGGCACTGATTCAAACGGTGGATTTCTTTACGCCCATTGTGGATGATCCTTATTGGTTCGGGCAGATCGCCGCCGCCAATGCCTTAAGTGATGTGTATGCCATGGGTGGTGTGCCCAAAACGGCCATGAACCTGGTGGCTTTCCCTGCCAAAGACATGGGGTTGGAAGTTCTTCGAGCCATTATTCAAGGAGGCATCGATAAGCTGACGGAAGCGGACGTCGTGCTCATCGGCGGCCATAGTATCGAAGATAAAGAACTCAAATACGGTCTTTCAGTCACAGGATTCATTCACCCTCAACACATTCTCACCAAAAAAAACCTGGAGCCCGGAGATCGGCTCATTCTCACCAAGCCCCTCGGAACCGGAATTATCAATACAGCCATCAAGGCGCGCATGGCTTCGCCGGAACTCATCGACCAGGTCACCCATCTCATGGCCACGCTTAATCGTTCTGCCTCGGAAATCATGAGGCGCTTCAAAGTCCACGCCTGCACGGACATTACCGGATTTGGTCTGCTCGGACACTTAGCTGAAATGGTGGAAGGTTCGGGAAAAAGCGTCCTCCTTGAGGCTCACAAGGTGCCGGTTCTTCCCCACGCCGAGGAATTCGCTTCCATGGGCCTGATTCCCGCCGGGGCTTACAAAAACCGAGAGTTCCGCAAACACATGGTGTCTTTTGCCCCCGATGTGCCTCTTTGGCTTCAGGATGTTCTGTTCGATCCTCAGACCTCAGGAGGTCTGCTGATCAGTGTGGCCTCTTCCGACGCCACAGCGTTACGCCGGGCTCTTGAAGAAAAAAACATTCCCGCCGCCATCATCGGCGAGGTTTTAGACGACCCCGCCGAACGCCTGGACGTTAAAACCTAAAAAACGTCCCAGCTACCCAATTCTATGGAAACCAAAGTGAGCAGGCTTGACTTTTAAGCCCACAAATGCAAATCAGTTGCATAAGAAATGCAGCGGTCGACCTGACCCGGATTTGAAAGGTCAGGGGTCCCGGCTCCAATTGATGGCAAAGCTTTGGTTATGGAGGAAAGAGCCATGCGGAACCGTCGATTTTTCGTCTTAAGCCTTTTGATTCTTGTGTTTTTCGGGTGGTGTTCTGCCGGATGGGGAGGGACGCCTCTTCATGTCTTTGTAAGTCTTGCACCCCAGAAAGAATTCGTGGAACGTTTAGCTGGAGACCGTGTCAAGGTCACGGTCCTGGTGCCTTCGGGCACGGATCCTCATACTTTTGAACCGTCACCAGAGCACATGAAGGGTTTATCTCAAGCCAGCCTTTATTTTGCCATAGGCTTTCCTTTTGAAAAAAATCTTTTGTCCCGCATCCGGTCCCTTAATCCTCATCTCAAAGTTGTTCAAACCGACCAAGGGCTTTTGAAAATCCCCATGCACGGTCACTTCCACAGCGAAGACCAAGTCACGGCATCCCATGAATCCCATGCAGGGGAAAAACGGGAAGAAACCCGGCAAGAAACCTCTAAGCATCATGCCGCCTCGCATGGGCATGAAGCTGGTGAACCGGATCCCCACGTGTGGCTGTCCCCTCCTATGGTCATGAACATGGCTCGAACCATGAGCCTGGCCCTTATGGAAGCGGATCCCGAAGATCGTGCCGGCTATGAAGCGCGTTATATCAGCTTTCTTATGGGCGTGGCAGCGCTGGACCTTGAAATTTCAAGAATTTTTTTGAACGCCAAGCCGCCTCGAGCCTTCTACGTTTTCCATCCTTCATGGGGCTATTTTGCTGAGGCCTATGGTTTGCAGCAGGTGGCCGTGGAATTCGAAGGCAAGGAAGCCAAGCCGCACCACCTCAAGGAAATTATCGCTTCGGGGAAGCAAGCGGGAGTGCGAACCCTGTTCGTCCAGCCTCAATTTTCTAAAAAAGCCGCGGAAATGGTGGCCAAGGAAATGGGAGCCAAACTAGAGGTGATCGATCCCCTGGCGGAGAATTGGATGGATAATCTTCGGCAGGTGAGCTATCGGATTCGAGAGGCTATGCCATGAAAGAGACCAAGCCGGTGGAGGTGGCGCAGGTCCGTCAGGTCACCTACGCCTACAACAAACACCCGGTGCTGGAAGATGTGGATTTAACGATTCATTCGGGTGATTTTGCAGCGATCATCGGCCCCAACGGTGGAGGCAAAACCACATTGCTGAAACTCTTGTTGGGGCTTCTTAAACCTCAATCGGGTTCGGTGACCCTCTTCGGCGACATCCCTTCCAAGAGCGTGCATCGTGTGGGCTACGTGCCACAAGATGCCCATATGCACCGTTTTTTCCCTCTAACGGTCCTGGAACTGACTCTCATGGGACGTCTTGGTCCAGGGCATTTTTTTCGTCGCTACACGGCCAGAGATCTGGCGGCTGCGGAAGCCGCTCTGGACCGCATGGAAATGCTTCCTTACAAGAAGGCGCGACTGGACGAACTCAGCGGTGGTCAAAGGCAAAGAGTTTTCATTGCGCGAGCTTTGGCTTCGGAACCCGACGCCCTCTTCTTGGACGAGCCGGCAGCAGGTGTGGATTCCGCGGGCCAGACCGACCTTTACAGTCACCTAAAGGAACTGAATGAAAACATCACCATTCTGGTTGTCACTCATGATCTTTTGGTTCTTTCCACCTACGTCAAATCGGTGGTGTGCGTGAATCGATCCGTTATCCATCATCCGGCACCGGAAGTCACGGAGGACATGTTGCGCTTGGGATATTCATGTCCCGTGGAACTTTTGGGTCATGGCCATCTGCCCCATCGGGTTCTGCCGTTGCATGGCCTTCGAAACCGTCTGTAAATGCCTTTGGATCAAGGGGGTGGACACGAGCGTCCTCGCCTCCATCGGTATGAGGTTGAAACCGTGGTTGAGTGGCTCCAGTTGTCCTTTGTCCAGAACGCTTTTGCAGCTTCTCTATTCGCCGGGGTGTTATGCAGCATTGTGGGAACCTATGTGGTGGCCAACCGCATTGCCTATTTGGCCGGCGGGGTGGCTCATGCCGCCTACGGAGGGGTCGGGCTCGCCTTTTTTTTGCGTATTTCACCGATTCTGGGCATTTTAGGCTTTACGACAGCTGCTGCCGTGCTCATGGGTCTGTTGTCTCTTCGAGAACGACACCGGGCCGATACGGCCATTAGCGTGCTCTGGGCCTTCGGCATGGCCCTTGGCGTCCTTTTGGTGGATCTCACTCCAGGCTATGGTGCGGATCTCATGAGCTATCTTTTTGGAAGTATTCTGACTGTATCCAGAAGTTCCCTCGCGGCCATGGCCGTTTTGACTCTTGTGGTGCTTCCCTGGACCATTCTTTTTCATAGGGAACTGGCGGCCGTCTCTTACGATGAATCCTTCGCCAAAGTGCGAGGGCTTCCCGTAACGGCCTTTTACCTCAGCATGGTTGTGTTGATGGCTCTAACGGTGGTGGTCCTGGTGCAGGTGGTGGGCTTGATTCTCGTCATTGCCTTGCTGACCATTGCACCCTACATCGCCGAAAAAAGAAGCCGATCCCTTCAGGGCATGATGTACCGTGCGGTACTTTACAATCTGTTTTTCGGCGTCGTCGGATTGAGCCTTTCCCTGGCTTTGAACGTGACATCGGGAGCAGCCATCATTTGCGTGGCGGCAACCGGTTACTTTGTCTCCGTCTCGGTGGACGCTTTAAGAAAACACTTGAAATAAGGGGACAAGATGTGTGAACGCTGCGATTACCGTAAGTTCTTAGAAAAAGTTGAGATTCGGCCCACCAAGCATCGCCTCGCGGTGTTGCAGATTCTAGGGAATGCGCCCCATCCTTTGACGGCTCAGGAAGTGTTTGAGGCCCTGCAGCCTCACTGCACCATCAACCGAGTGACCGTCTATCGTGTTTTGGAATCCCTTGTGGAGGGGGGAGTGGTGGAAAAGATAAGTGCTGGAGATCGAAGCTTTCGCTACGGCCTGGCTCCCAACGAGCACCATCCTCAGCATGCGCATTTCTACTGCCGCCTCTGCGGCTTTATGGCATGCCTGCCTCCTGAAAAACTTCCCAGTTTTTTCCACGACGATTCCACGCCAAGCCTTCCAGGGGTCGTGGAAAAATATGAAATCCGCCTGGACGGCATCTGTCACCGATGTCTTTTACGGGGCGCTTGAAGTACCGCGACCATGCATATCGGACTTTCCAACGTTTTCGCTTTCCTGAAATCGGCACTATCTATTTGTCTCGACCCCATGCGCTCTTCTATGCTTTTTGAGACGGACGATCACAAAGATTTTCATGACAGCGGCTATGGTAAAGACTTCGGTGAAGGGAAAGTGCTTTTAGGATTCGAAAGGTTTCACGTTTTCTTAGAAAAGTAAGTTTTTTGAACGGAGAGGTTTCATGAACGAAGAACGTTTGGACTGCCGAGGTTTAGCATGCCCGGCGCCGGTTCTGAAGGTAAAGGACATCCTGGATCGATCCCAGGTAGAGCGTGTGACGGTGCTTGTGGATAATGCGGCGGCAAAGGAAAACGTGAGCCGCTTTCTCAGCCGTGCCGGCTATCATGTGCAGGTTCGAGAAGAGGGCCGGGACTACGTGGTTTCGGGATCTCGAGAAACCCAGGAGACGTGCGAGATCTTTGTTCCTTCCAAGGAAGCTGAATCTTCTCGAATCTTGGTGCTTGTGGGAACGGAGCGCCTAGGTTCCGGGGACGATGTGCTTGGAACCAAGCTTATGGAAAATTTCCTGGGCACACTCAAGGAAATGGGGCAGGCTCTATGGCGTCTGGTTTTTCTGAACGGCGGTGTGCATCTCACCGTGGATGATTCTCCTGTTCTGCCTACCTTGCAAGCTCTGGAAAAGGACGGCGTCTCTATTCTGGTGTGTGGCACTTGTCTCAATCATTTTGGGCTCCTGGAAAAGAAGGCGGTGGGAGAAACCACCAATATGCTGGACATTGTCACGTCCATGCAGTTGGCCGACCGGGTGATCAGCTTGACGTGACGACAAGTGTTCAGCTGAAGTTGACAAAACAAAAAGCTTTTCTATACATGGGGTGGTTTTCCTAGAACTTTGATTACGAGGGATCACTCCATGGGCGGCAAGGCTTCCAAGAACCATCTGGTGTTTCATGTGTTGGAAGCCCTTCGAGAAGGGCTGACTCACTTTTCGGGACCAAGCCGAGTGGCACTTCTTTATGCCGAAAAGCGTGATGACCCCATGAGAGTGTGCGACCCGGAAGATCTGCTTCGAGGTCACGAACCGAAGCTCAAAGAGCTCTACGTGGACGGCAACGCATGGCGTCTGAACGCTCCAAATCCAAGAGACCTGCAGCGATTCGGGCAGATTTATCCCGAACCTAATTTACGTTTATCGGGCCTCATTTCTTTCGGCGGGTGTTCTCGATCTATTTTTTATCAGATGTGGTTTACGGAACATCATCCAGACATGTGCTCCATTTTGCCCACGGAACGTTGGTTGGAGCACGCCGCTTATTTGCTGTCCCACGATTTCGCCACAGCGGGAACCTTTCACACCGATTCTTCCCAGTACGTTCTACGTGAATACGCCACCCATGCCGTGCATGATGCCCTTTTGGACGGATTGAACCTCAAGATGGGCTGGGACAGTCGGTTGCGCATTTACCCTGTTTTGGACTCGGTTCTAGAGCTTTCCAAAACCCCGGAAGAAGGAGCATGGCCTCGAGGCAAGCTGGTTTTCATTGAGGAAAGCTGCTTGAAGGACTTGAACCTCATGGCCGTTTTTCCTGAAGGGGAACGTCCAAGCATTAGCAATACCAAACACATACGCAAGATTCTTTTAGCCGTGGAACATTCGGAGCGTTGGCTTGTCTCCGACGGTCGAGAATTGGTAGGAATCGGACGAGGCCCTTTGCCGGACTGTCGCATCAGTGCTGAATTTCTCGGCAGTTACGGCTTTTTGAGATTTAACGGGGAACCTGTGTGCAGCTTTTCGGAAGGACGCTTTTACTCGTCCAATCGCCGTGCCAAATTGGTGCAATTGGAAGAAGCTTTACTGACCTCAAATCTGGACTCGTCCAAGGCCCACACGCTTTTTCAAATCATCGCCGCCATTGTTCACGGAGCTCAAGAACGCAAGCACGGTTGCACTTTGGTGCTTGATTTGGGCCCTGAGCCCTTATCCATTTCCGGACACCTCCTCGAAAATCCGTTGGATTTACAGGATGCTGCCAACTTAGACCTGGCCAAATCCCTTTCCAAAATGGATGGCGCCCTGCATATCGGTGCTGACGCCAGGTTGTATCGCTTCGCCTGTCTTTTGGATGGCCGCGGTGTTGCGGGGGAAGACCGAGCGCGAGGTGCCCGCTACAATTCGGCGTTGCGCTTCTCTGCGGAACACGAACAGACCTTCATTGTGGTGGTTTCATCCGACCGACCCGCCTCGGTCATTTACGGAGGGGTGGAGCTTTCCGCCACATGCCCGTGGAGGCCTACTTTTAGTTTGTGTGGGGCGCTACCCACTCTTTCTGATTGGATCGCCTCGGCATAGGGGATTCCTTCATGACCAATCCAAAGCTTGCCTGTCCAAATTTCACAAAAGATGTCCATGCGCTTCGCCGCTTTGCCCTGGAATGTCATCTGGACGGCGTGGACTGGAGTCTCACACTGAAGGAGCTTCCTCAAAATCCCAGGCAAGCTTCCGAGCTGGTTCGGCACGTTTCGCATCTTCGACCTTTGGAAGTGCGCTATCATGCGGCCTTTCCCAATGTGGACTTGGGAGACCAGGATCCCGAAAAGGCTCATGAAGCCCTTCGAGTTTTTGAAAACGTCTGTCGCCTGGTTTCCAAGCTTAACGGTGAAAGCCTCACCATTCATGTGGGGCTCGGACGCAACACAACAGTGGACCTATCCTGGGAAAGAACCTTGGAAAACCTGACGAAGTTGAATGGTTTCGCCAGAAAGCTCGGCATTCGCCTCTGCTTGGAAAACCTGGCGTGGGGCTGGACCAGCCGCCCGGAGCTGTTTGAAAAAATGTTGCGGCAAACCGGTCTATGGGCGACTTTTGATATCGGCCATGCGGTTGTCAGCCCTTCCATCGTGACAGAACGTTTTGATCTGGAGGATTTTGTTTCACCGCACAGGAATCGCATCCTCAACGCCCATGTCTATCATCGGGAATGGCTGGACAGGCATCTTCCACCTGATTCCATGGAGGATGTGACCGACAGACTGAATTTGCTTCAAACACTTCCTTTGTGTGCATGGTGGGTGTTGGAATTGAGGGATGCCCGCGCCATTCTGAGCACACTGAAGGTCGTTCAAGCCTTTTTGAGGCTTTCAAACGGAGAGGAAAATCTCGTCACTTGGAGTCCATGAAAGGGCCGCTCAACGAAAGGAAAACCTTGGCGTTGTCATCGTCAGAGCCTTGGCAGACAAAACCCAGCGACCGCTTTGTTCTGCGCTGGATCAAAGTTCACCTTTCGTCACGCGTGACTCCACATCTTGCGTCGGTTCCCGGCATCCATCCCTGGATGATCACGGTGGCGTCCAGTGCTCTGGGAGTTCTCGCGGGGTTGTTTTTTGGACTGGGATGGGCTTTTACCGCCGGGTGTTTCGCGGCCTTGGCGCAGGTTTTGGACGGGGTTGACGGGCAGCTGGCTCGCTTGCGAGGTCTGGAAACGTCGTGGGGAGCTTTTTGGGACTCCACCTTGGATCGCTATGCCGACGGAGCCATGATGGTGGGCATGTGCGCCTTCATTGCTCAAGAAATGCCGAATATTTCCTTAGGGATTCTCATTCCTTTGGGCACGGTGGCTCTCCTAGGGTGCCAATTGATAAGTTACACGACAGCGCGAGCGGAAACTCTGGGGCTGAGCCTTGGACCACCCACTTTGGCAAGCAAAGGAACGCGCACCAGCATCATGATCCTTGCCGCTTGGGCTACGGTTTTTTGGAAGGCGGCTCCTGCAGCAGCCCTGATTGCCTTGGCGGGAATCAGCAACACGGTTGTCGTGCGCAGGCTGCTGTATGTCCGGGCGTCTGGAAGCCGCGCCAGGTCTTTCAAATAAGATTTAAAGCAGGACTGGTCACGCTATGGAACTTTTGGCACGGTGCGGAGTTATTCACGGGCGGTTTCAAATTCTCCATCTCGATCATCTTCGCTATCTTCTGGCTGGCAAAGCCCTTTGTGAGCACCTAGTGGTCGGTATCACGAATCCTGAACCCGCTTTAACGGCCAAAGATGAGACGGATCCTCATCGAACTGACCCCGAAGCCAACCCCCTGACCTATTATGAAAGACAGCTGATGGTTCGCCGCGCCCTGGAAAGTCACGGTGTTCCATTACAGGATTTTACAATAGTGCCTTTCCCCGTGAATTTTCCGGAACGCTATCGATACTATGTTCCTTTGGACGCCGTCTTTTTTCTCACCATCTACGACGACTGGGGACGAAAGAAGCTCGGCATGTTTCAGTCTCTCGGCCTCAAAACCCATGTGCTATGGGAAAAATCTTCACACGAAAAAGGTATTCGCGGTACTGAAGTGCGGCGTCGCCTTCGAGAAGACCTACCCTGGGAGCATCTTGTGCCTGAATCGACCGCTCAACTTGTTCGAGAATGGAAGATCGCCGAACGGCTTCGAGCCATGCCGCCTTCCTCTTGAAACCGGCTCAGCAGGAACAAGACCCAGTGGGAAATTTCGTGCTCATCCAGAAACCCTGAAGCAGGGCTCTGCACGTTTGCAGCGAGAAGCGGTTTTTCATGCCTTGCCGGAAGGGACTTCCCAGCGAAGGTCTCTGTCCAATTCCTGAAAGAGATCTTCCAAACGGTATAAGATCCGGTCCAAGTCTCGAAGTTCCTTTGCCAGGAGCGCCTCTCGGGCTTCGTCCCGGCAACGGGCCAGTTCTGGAATGTGTTTATCCAGGACCTTTTTCCATAACGAAGACACCTTTGGATCTCGCGCCGTCCGTTCCAGTTCCTCCACAAGATGGTAAAGCGCGGGGGGCTCCTGGACCAGGCGATTCTTTCCCACGTCTCGAAACATCGCGGCACAGCCTGGATAAAGCTGATCAAACCGACCTTGCTCATAAACCGGAACCAACCGAACATCGATTTGCATGGTTCGACTCATACCCCATCCTCCTATCCCAAATCTCGTCAAAGATCGGAAAAATATGCTAAAGGTTCGGCTTCAACGGGCCGAATATGACGATGAGTCGAAATGGCACCGTCAGTAAGGCACGAGCGAAAGGCGAAAGCCATCGACTCCGAAAGCGCCGAAGGGAGGTCACCGTGAGTTTGTCCGAGAATTCGCAATACCAAGGCCTTCAATGCCATGTCATAGTAGCGGCAAGGCGACGCCTCGCCCCAAAAAGGCCGAATCAGGGCTTTTCCTGAGAGGGCTGCATCTGGCCCGCCGTTTGTACGGCAGGGGCGATCGCGCTCCCAGGAAGAAGATCGTTTCCAGACACACTCCATGAGAGAGAATCAGGGAAAAGAATGACACAGCACAAAGTCTTTGTCTCCCAGGACGGTAAAGCAACGATCATTTGTCCTCAATGCGGTTTCAGCCGCAGTGTCCCGGCCTCGTCCATGGCTCAGCAGAACAAAACGGTTAAGGTCCGCTGCCTATGCGGGCATACTTTTAAAGTCTCCTTTGAAGTCCGCCAAGCCTATCGTAAACCCACCTATCTTTTTGGAGAATATCGGAAAAAAACCAAGGAATCCAGTTCCCCCTTTCGTCAGATGATTGTCTTGGACATCTCACAGCATGGCTGTCGCTTTCAAACACCTTTGCCCCATGACCTTCAGGTGGGGGACCTGGTTCATCTGGAGATTTCCCTAAACGATGCACGAAAGTCCCTTATCAAGGTTACGGGTGAAGTACGGCGTATTGAAGGCAAAAGTGTAGGCGTCTCTTTTGTGGATTTTGACTCCGGTTCCCAAAAGGCCCTGTCCTTTTTTCTCTTGCCCTAGAACCTTGTCCGAGAATAGTTTTTGGCTGTGGAAGCGCTTGCCTTACGTCCGCACAAAGAGCGGGTTGGACACGCGCTCCCATCCCAGGGTGTAGCCCAGATTCAGGTTTATAGAGGCAAGGCGTCACCTGGGCTCTAGCTAAAAATGGCATTCGAGACAACGCTCATTGTGCTTTCTCGGACAGCCTCCTGGAAACTTTCCCGAAAACGGCCCTTCTTCCACGTGTTTCCCGGGCGGTTCAGGCTCAGGGCCCGCAGCGGCAGTCACTCCGGTTCCCTTGGAGCTTTTATTCGTGCGACACAAGGTCTCAACCCCCAAATCTCCTCTTTAGGACAAACCCGTATGGGCCATTTCCCCATCCCTTGACCAATCTTTATCTGTTGCGATAAGTATTGTGTAATTTCTCACGCATTCAGGAACCCAGAAGGCACGGCATGTTGCTGGAATTCGGAAAGGACCGTCATGAAAGCGGGAAGGTCCTGCCACAAAGGTTCTGGGGAAAAGACGTCCCATACCGAGGCGCCGCGTTCTCACGGGCTATTCTTCGTGTCTTTCATGGCATTGGATTCCGTTCAGAAAACGGGAAGATTTGAAAGTCTATCCCAAGGAGGGCTGAAGCCATGTTACTTAAGAAAGCAGAGATTCAGGCGCGAACCATCACCGAAGACGGGCAAATTTTCCTTCAGAAGGCCGCTCAGGATGGTTTGGAAACGGTGTGGGACCGTTACGAGGTTCAAAAACCCCAATGCGGATTTTGCGAACTGGGGTTGAGCTGCCGTAACTGTTCCATGGGGCCATGCCGTATCGATCCCTTCGGAGAAGGGCCTCAGCGCGGTATTTGTGGAGCAGATGCGGATATTATTGTCGCGCGTAATCTCGGGCGCATGATTGCCGCAGGTTCGGCATCTCATTCCGATCACGGACGGGATCTGGTGGAAGTGCTCCGTAAAGTAGGGGAAGGCTACGCTCCAGGATACACCATTCGCAGTGTGGAAAAACTGCAAAAAGTGGCCGCGGAATTCGGCATCGCCTCAGATGGCAAGACACCGTCCGCCCTCGCGGTGGAACTTGCCTACGCCATGGAAGAGGAATTTGGAACTCGCAAAAAGGCTTTAACCTTTCTTGCTCGTGTTCCTGAAAAACGCCGAGCCATATGGAATAAGCTGGGCATCACGCCCCGAGGAATCGACCGGGAAACCTCGGAAATGATGCATCGAACTCACATGGGCGTGGACAACGACTGGCAAAGCCTCCTGCTCCACGGACTGCGTAACGCTCTTTCCGATGGTTGGGGAGGTTCCCTCATCGCCACGGAAATCTCCGATATTCTTTTCGGTATTCCCCAGCCTGTGACATCGGAAGTCAACCTAGGGGTTTTGAAAGAGGACCAAGTGAACATCGTCCTCCATGGCCACAATCCCATTGTGTCTGAAATGATCTACGAAGCGGCTCAGGATTCGGAACTTTTGGCTTTGGCTTCTCAAAAAGGCGCTAAAGGTATCAACCTGGCTGGGCTGTGCTGCACGGGCAATGAACTGCTCATGCGTCGCGGAATCCCCATGGCCGGAAACCATCTTATGACGGAACTGGCTCTCAGCACCGGTCTGGTGGACATGATGCTTGTAGATTACCAGTGCATCATGCCATCCCTGGGCGAAATCGCCACCTGTTATCACACACTGATGATCTCCACGAGCGATAAAGCCAAGTATCCGCACATGGCTCACCATGAATTCCATCCGGAAACGGCTCAAGCCAAAGCCCGGGAACTGGTCCGACTGGCAGTGGAAAATTATGCCCGTCGTATTCCGGCAAAAATTCAACCCGCACCCAACGCTCCCACGAGAATGCTCGCCGGATTCAGTGTGGAAGCCATTGTCGCCGCTCTAGGAGGAAGCGTGACACCACTCATCGAAGCCATCAAATCGGGAGACATTCAAGGAGCGGTTGGCGTCGTAGGTTGTAATAACCCAAAAATTCAGCACGATTCCGGCCATGTTACCCTCACACGACGCCTTATCCAAAACGACATCTTGGTGGTGGACACAGGGTGCGCAGCGGTCGCCCACGCCAAGGCGGGACTGAAGGTTCCGGAAGCTGCAACCCAAGCCGGCCCGGGTCTTCAGCGAGTATGCAAGGCTCTTGGCATTCCGCCGGTTCTGCACATGGGAAGCTGTGTAGACAATGTCCGCATTTTGAATTTGGCTGCCACATTGGCTAACACTTTGGGGACCGACATTTCTGATCTTCCTTTGGCTGCCGCAGCCCCTGAATGGTATTCGGAAAAAGCCGTTTCCATCGCTTGTTATGCGGTGGCTTCCGGTGTCTTTACTGTCCTCGGAACACCCCCGCCCATTTTCGGCAGCCCCAAAATTGTCAAACTGCTTACAGAAGACATCGAGGGACTGCTTGGAGCTTCTTTTGCCGTGGAACCCGATCCCGAGAAAGCGGCAGAACGCATTGTCAATCATATTCGGCAAAAGAGGAAAGCCTTGGGCCTTTGATTCTGACAAGGGGAGAAGAAAATGCCAGAAAGCATTCGAGAAAGGGTGATGGTTCGGTTTGAACGTTGCGTGGGATGCCATTCTTGCGAGCTGGCCTGCCGAGTGGCACATTCTCGAAGTGGCTCACTCGCAGTGGCAATTTTGGAAGAGCCAAAGCCGAAGCGGCGCATCTTTGTGGAACAGGCGGCCGAGAGCCCCGCTCCTTTTCTGTGTCGGCACTGTGAAGATGCCCCCTGTGTTCGATGTTGTCCAACGGGAGCCCTCCGTTTTGACGAAGCAAGCGGCTTGGTGGTTTACGGCGTGGATCGCTGCATCGGCTGCCATGCTTGTGTCATGGCGTGTCCTTTTGGCGTGATCCAACCGGGAGCTGGGGATCTTTTCGTGGTCAAATGTGATCGATGTCCCGATAGAGACCTGCCGGCATGTGTGGAAGCCTGCCCAACCAAGGCCCTTGTTTTGGAAAGAGATTTTCTGCTGGATCGACGTCGTCGTACCGTGCGTCGTTTCGTGGAGGCAGCCCGAACGGCGGGCACCGAAGCTGATTTTGTGGCAACCGGGAGCATCGGAAACCCATGAAAACTGTTCGCACCGTTTGTCCTTATTGCGCGGTCGGTTGTCATTTGGATCTCGTCGTGGAAAACGGCCGGATCACGGGATTGGAGTACGCCCTTGATGCTCCCATCAATGCCGGCCGTCTTTGTGCCAAGGGACATGCAGCTTTAGATATTCTTTCCCATCCACAACGCCTGACACACCCACTTCGACGCTCTCCTTCAGGTTGGAAACGGGTTTCATGGGATGAAGCCTTGGATACGGCCGCCGAACAAATTCAAAGGATCCTTTCGACCCATGGCCCTCAGTCCTTGGCCTTTCTTGCCACAGCCAAAGGCACCAATGAAGAAAACTATTTAGTGCAAAAGCTGGCGCGTGTTCTAGGAACCCATAACGTGGATCATTGCGCCCGACTATGCCATGCCAGCACCTTGACAGGTCTCGGTCCTATGCTCGGCATGGGGGCAGCAACCAATCCCCTATGGGATCTTGCTCGATCCCATTGCCTCTTTTTCGTGGGGTCCAACCTGGCTGAAAATCATCCGGTAGCCTTTCAGTGGGTTCAGAAGGCGAAAGACGCCGGTGCTCGTATCCTTGTGGCGGATCCTCGACGCACGCCAACCGCCTGGATCGCCGACCTTTACCTGCCGGTGCGTCCCGGCACCGATTTGGCACTCTTTGCTGCCATGCTGCACGTCATCTTTCAGGAAGGTCTTCAGAACGATCGCTTTATCGCCGACAGGACCACCGGCGTGGAAGCTCTGCGAGCTTCGGTCATGCGAACCGACCCTCACTGGGCCGCCCGGATCACCGGTGTTCCCGCTCGAGATATTGTGAGAGCGGCACGACTCTATGCGACTGCCTCAAAAGCGGCCCTTATCTACTGTATGGGAGTCACCCAGCATGTTTTCGGCACGGAAACAGTTCGTGCCTGCGCCGCTCTCGCTTTGGTCACCGGTCATGTAGGCAAGGAAGGCTCAGGCCTTTTCCCCGTGCGCGGTCAGGACAACGTGCAAGGTGCCTGTGACATGGGAGCGTTAAGCGGCCTTCTTCCTGGGTATCGGCCTGTGACAGATGCTGAAGCTCGAAGCTTCTTTGAAAAAGCTTGGGGCCTACCCTCGGGAACTCTGCCTACCACAGCCGGGCTCACGGTCACTGAAATCGAACAGGCCGCAGGGAAAACCATTCAAAGCCTTATCGCCATAGGAGAAAACCCGGTGGTGACCAGTCCCAACAGCTCGAAAACTCGGGAAGCTCTCCAGCGTTTGCCATTTTTCCTTGTAGTGGACCTGTTCTTGACAGAAACGGCCGAGTTGGCTCACCTGGTGCTTCCCGCTGCAGCCTGGGCGGAGAAGAGCGGCTCTCGCACCAACACCGACCGAAGAGTGCAGTGGTCTTCGCAAGTTGTCCCTCCCCCGGGAGAAGCTCGGCCGGATTGGGCCATTCTTGTCTCGCTGGCGCATCGGCTGGGATTAGCAAAATATTTTCCCTATGAAAGTCCGGAAGATGTTTTGGAAGAGATTCGACATGCGGTACCGGCTTATAAGGGAATAACGCCGGAAAGGCTTCGTCAAAGCACCTGCGGCATCCCATGGCCATGCCCCGATGAGGCTCACCCCGGGACACCTGTGCTGTACGAAAACCGTTTCGCAACAGAAGACGGATTGGCCAAGCTTTACCCCTTGGAATTTGCCGGTTTGCCTGAAACACCCGACGCCGATTATCCTTTTTGCCTCACCACCGGCCGAATGACATTGCACTATAACAGTGGGGCCATGACACGACGCACGGAAAGCCTCCTTTCCCGAGCCCCATATCTTACCGTGGAAGTGCACCCTGAAGACGCCGCCCGTGAGGGTCTGAAGTCTCAAGACCATGTCTGGGTTATCACTCGCCGAGGATCGATAAAAGCTCAGGTGCACCTCACCCGAGCCATCACACCCGGCGTCGTTTTTATCCCCTTTCATTTTCCTGAAACCAACCGACTCACCCAAGATGTCTTGGATCCTCAGGCGAAAATTCCAGAATACAAATCGGCCGCGTGCCGATTGGAAAAAGTGATCGAGGGCTAGACCATGAACGCCTTTCTTTATGTAGACTTTCGGCGTTGCACCGCATGCTTTGCCTGTGAAGCCGCTTGCGAGGCGGCTCATGGAACCCCTTCCCGCCTTCATCTAGCCTTTGCCGAAGGGCTTCCAGCACCGCTCATGTGCCGCCATTGCCAAAACAGCCCATGTGTCGTCGTCTGTCCGGAACAGGCGCTTCAGTGGAATGAAAGCAACGGTGTTGTGTTCCTGGAGGATCGATGCACACGTTGCGGCTGGTGTGCCGTCGCCTGTCCCTTTGGAGTCTTGACCGTTAACCCCTTTGAGGCTTCAGGGCTGTTGAAATGCGACCTGTGTTCCAACCGCCGCCGACAAGGAAAACAACCCGCATGTGTGCTCACCTGCCCGACGGGAGCTATCAGGGATGATCCAGACGTTGCCCTTAAGCAACGTCGCGTGTCTCAAAACCTTGCAACAATCATGGAACCCCGTACGTTGAGCTTTGGGACGAAAACTCGACAGGCACCTCGATAAACCGGCGTTAAGCTCCTAAAGGATTCTAACATGAAAACACCAACACAAAGGCAACGGCTTGTGATTAACGTGGAAAAATGCTGCGGGTGTTTTGCCTGTGTTGCAGCATGCCCTGAAAAAGGGATTGCATTTCATGATGAAGGTACTCAAAGGCTTTTTTCGGCTCCATGGTTCTGCGAAGCTCTGTGCGACGCCTGCCAAAAGGTCTGCCCCGTCGACGCCATTGTCTTGAAGCCCTTAGAAGATTCCCAGGAAAGCCCCGTGTCTATGACCTTCACATGGTCCATAAGCCTCATGCCGTGCCGAAAATGCGGCCAACCTCACACAACGGACAAACTTCGTCGTCTTCTCGAAGAAAAACTCAAGGAGCTTATAGAATCCTCCGAGATACCTCCTGACTGGATGCCTCTTTGTCCGCCATGTCGGCGTGAAGAAGAAGCGCACCGTTTGCGAGCTGCCACCCGCACCTTCCCATGGCCATAAAGGCGCTCCGGTACGCATCCTCTATGACAACCAACGCAAACCGCTCTTTCCCGCGGCGCGACAGAACAAGGTCAGAAAACGCGTCGATGGAAGAACTATAAGAGATTAAAAGATTTCAGAATTTGGCGCAGATCTCCGTCCTTTTGGGAATATTCTTGAAGGGCGAGAACGATCCGGCGGACAATACCTTCCCTTTCCAGATGATCTATTGTCTGCCGTCGAGCTTCGTGAATGATGGTTCTTCGATCCCAATAAGCAAAGGCAATCACGGCAACAACCAAGGTCGTGAAAATACCTGCAAGAATATAGAGGAAGTGGATGAGCTGCTCAAAACGCTTATCCACCGATTCAAAACGCCTGTCCATCGTTTCCCGATGCTCTTCGAAACGCCTGTCCACAGACTCAAAGCGCTTGTTCATGTCTTCTCGAAGCTCTTCAAAACGCTTGTTGGTGTCTTGACGAAGCGTCTCGATGGCTTTGGTCGTTTCCTCGACACGAAACTGAAGTGCGGTCAAGGTCTGCCGGTCTTTTTCCGTAAAACCGGTTTGCGCTTGCAGAACTGAGACCGAAGAACAGATTAAAAGCACCGTCGGCACCCAAGCTCGCCAGCAAAATGTTCGGAACGTTTTCATGGCAAGGCTCCTTGATCAGGCAAGGCCCATTTCCGATTTTGTGTAACTATACGAGTTAGGCAAAAAATGGGCAATGGGGAAGGATCGGCCATGCAAAACAACGAGGCAATTCGCGACCGCACCGCGTGCAAAAATTTCTTCATGGCTTGTGTGCCCAAAGACGGTTCTTTGAGGAATCGGCTTGACACCTTTCCAACTATTTTCTACTTAGCAGAACCATCCTTTGCACTGTGAAATTCATTAAACCCTTTGGGAGTGATCAGCATGATGCCAAAAGTGACGATTCCGGAGGACGAGTCTCGGACGTTTATTCAGTCCCTTGCTCGGGGCATGGCGGTGCTGGAAGTGTTGTCTCAGGCCGATAGACCCCTTAACCTGACAGAGATTGCCCAAGCTGTGGGCCTGAACAAGGTGACCGTTTCTCGGTTTTGTTACACGTGGGTACGATTGGGTTACGTGCACAGAACCCCGGACAAATACTATCACTTGGCTCCGAAGATGCTCAGCCTTGGCTATGCAGCCTTGAGTCGCATGGATATTCGGCAGGTGGCCGAGCCTTACCTTCAGGAATTGTCCCGATCTTTGGAAGAAACAGTGAACATGGCCGTCCGGGAAGGCATGGAAATTCTTTACGTGGATCGGTATGTCACCGAGCCCATCATGAAGCACCCGCTCCATATCGGTGCTCGGCTGCCCATTCATTGCACGTCCATGGGAAAAGCGATCCTGGCGTTCTTACCAGCCAAGGAACGTGAGGAGCTTCTGCAGCAGTTGCCTCTTTATGGCCTGACACATCGAACCATCACCTCTCGAGACGCATTTCAGAAGGAGCTGGATCTCATAAGGCGTCAAGGCTATGCGGTCAACGATGAGGAGCTTTCGGTGGGGTTGCGTTCCATCGCCATGCCGGTTCTCAAACGCGGCAAACCGGTAGCGGCGGTCAATGTGGCTGTGCCCACAAGCCGTTACACGGTGGAGGCTTTGGTAGCAAAATGCCTGCCTCGGTTAAAGGAAACGGTTCACACCATTTCGGATCTTTTGGCCAAGCAGGTCTCCGTTCGACGCGTTCATCGGCAGCGAGAGGGAGATGCATGAAAAAATTGGTGATTACCGTCGCGCCCACGGGCTCCTTGCCCGTAAAAGCTAAGACTCCCCATGTGCCCATCACTCCCAAGGAAATCGTGGAATGCGCACTGCGTTGTGAATCTGCGGGAGCGGCTATGGTTCACGTGCATGTGCGCGACCCCGAAACGCAGGCTCCCTCACCGCGCTTCGACCTGTTCCAGGAGGTGGTCGAAGACCTTCGAGGACGATCTCGGCTGATCATTCAAATTTCCACAGGCGGGCGTGCCGGCATGGGCTATGAAGAGCGCAGCGAGCGTCTTGCCCTATGCCCGGAAATGGCCAGCTTGACCACGGGATCCGTAAATTTTCCTGATTCCGTGTACGTTAACAGCCCGAGCCTCATTGAAAAATTGGCTTCCGACATGCTTCGTTACGGCATCAAGCCGGAGATGGAAATCTTCGACACGAGCATGATCGCCAACGCTTTGGATTTGTGGGCCCGCGGCCTGGCGCAGGCACCCCTTCACTTCAACTTTGTCATGGGCCTCAAGGGGGCCATTCCCGCCACTGCGGAAAACCTGATCCATCTCAAAGCTAGCCTTCCTTCCGATGCCACCTGGACGGTTTCGGGCATTGGTGCCGCGCAGTTGCCCATGAACGTTCTAGGGATTGTCATGGGCGGGCACGTTCGCGTGGGGTTGGAAGACAACATTTACTACCGAAAGGGGGAACTGGCGTCCAACGAGCAACTGGTGGAGCGAATCGTGCGAATTGCCAGGGAACTGGGCCGGGAGGTGGCGACACCCGACGAAGCACGCTCCATACTCGGACTCACAAGGGCAAGCTCCGTCATTGCCCAATGACGGTAAAGTGGATGGGAAGCATCGTGTGGAGGGAGAGGTCGAATCTTTCCCTTCGTTTTATGGGCTCAACAGGAAGGAGGCTTCGAATGATGTGGCGAAAAGTTTTGTCGGTTTCACTGGTTCTAGGGTTGTGCCTCTTCGGATTTGCTGGTGCTGGATCTACGGAAACCATCAAGATCGGGGTCGTGGGACCTCGAACCGGGCCCGCGGCGGCAACGGGCGCCGCTTTTGAGGAAGGCATTGCCTTGGCCCTGGATGTGATCAACGGGGAGCAGGGTGGTATTTTGGGCAAGAAGATGGAAGTGGTTTTTGAAGACACCGGTGGCACCCCCGAAAAAGCGGCCTCGGGTTTTGAAAAGCTCATCACCAGCGACAAGGTGGTTGTGACCGTTGGAGAGAGTCATTCTTCCTGTGCGTTGGCCGAGGTCCCCATCGCCGATCGCTACAAACATCCACTGATTATCGCGGAAGCCTGGGCGGACGACATCACGGCTAAGAATTCCCGATACGTGTTTCGTGCCGGGCCATGTAACAGCGGGGTCGTAAAAGACAATCTGCTGGGGTTCATAAAGGACTATGGTTTCAAGCGGGTGGCCATTGTGGCGGAAAACACCGACTGGGGTTTGGGAATCAAGAAACTGGCCGAAGACGGCTTGACGGCCATGGGCGTGACCTTCATGACCGTGGAAACGGAACGTCAGAGCCAGGATCATTACACGGAATTGAACAAAATTTCAGCGTTTGAGCCGGATCTTGTGCTGGCTTTCATCTATGGTTTTGGAGTCCATTACTTTATCGCTCAGGCCAACGAAACAGGCTTGTTTCCACAAAAAGCCCTGATTTTGGAAGGGGCCGGCCCTCCGAGCCTCTGGCCCGAATTCTGGCAGAATGTAGGCGATGCCGGCAATCTGGAACTTTTCCTTTCTCGCATGCACAGCAAGGTGGATTTCAATCCCGTCTCCAAGAAATATCGGGAAGCCTATACAAAGAAATTCGGTAAAGAACCCACTGATTACAAATCCCGTTCCATTTACGACGTGCTGCTGGTGGCCGCCGACGCCATTCGCCGAGCAGGTTCCACGGACAGTGAAAAGATTGTGGACGCCCTAGAAAAGACGCATTTGGAAGTGGGCAGCGGTGTTGTTCAATTTGGTCTGGAAAAGGGGGATTACCGTTACCATCAGTGGCAGCCGCCTATGCTGATTGTGCAGTGGCAAAACAAAGAACAGGTGGTGGTGTATCCTATGAATGTCAAGACCGGTGAGCTGAAGAAGAAATAACCTCCATCGGGGCGGGGCATTCCCGCCCCGATGCATCCTTCCATATCACCGGCACGACTTGCCCGTTGAAAGTTGGTCGAAAGGATGTGCGAGCTCATGCAAGATTTCCTCCTCTACACCACCAACGGCCTTTTGCTAGGGGTCATCTATGCGCTGTCAGCCCTAGGTGTTTCACTCATCGTCGGCATCATGAACGTTATCAATTTTTCCCATGGGGAGCTTTACGTCCTGGCAGGGTATTTCAGCGCCCTGTTCGCCAGGGGTTTGGGACTACCCGTCACCCTGGCGGCGCTGCTGGCTGTCATCATGGTCTTCATCTTCGGCCTTATCCTCGAACGGGTCCTTCTTCGAAACACCTACGGCAACGATATGGCCTCCTTGATCATCACCTTCGTCTTATCCATAGTTTTGCAAAACGCTTACCTATTGATTTTCGGTCCGTACCCTCAAAAACCCCCCGGCTGGGTGACCGGATCGACGCATCTTTTCGGCCTGTTTTATTATGGCAATCAAAGGTTGGCGGCCTTGGGGGTAGGAGCCGTTGTCATCGCCGCGCTATTCGTGGTCATTAAAAAAACCTGGTTTGGGAAAACAGTACGAGCCGTGGCTCAAGATCGGGAAATGGCTGCTATGTTGGGTGTCAATCCCACCATGGTGAACATGCTTTCCTTCGGCACAGGATGTGCCCTGGCCGCCGCAGCCGGCGTTATTCTCTCACCCATATTTCCGGTGACGCCCACGGTGAGTGTCGGGGTGAGTCTGACCGCTTTTATTGTGGTGGTTTTAGGAGGCATGGGAAGCCTGACAGGATGCGTCGTCGGAGGCCTTGTCCTCGGGTTGGTGCAAAACCTTGGAGCCGCTTACGTGTCTTCAGGGTACAAGCATTTCTTCGGCTTCTTCATTCTTCTTCTGGTTCTGGTGGTTCGTCCTACCGGACTTTTCGGCCAAAAGCAGCTCTAACATGGTATCAAAGGAGCCGCCCGTGACGCACCGTTGGACACAAGTGTTCTCGGTTGTTCTCTTTTTTCTGTGTGTCGGTTTCCCCTTTGTTGCAGGTGAATATTGGCTGCACACTGGCATATTGTGCCTCTTTTACGTGATGATGGCTTCCAGTTGGAATCTTCTGGCGGGATACACTGGACAGGTGTCTTTCGCCCACGCCGCTTTTGCCGGAATGGGCGCTTATGTTTCAGGTTTGGCAGCCATCCATTTTCATGTCCCCCCCCTTCTGGGGGTTTTCTTAGGGACGGCCGTGGCCGCCGTTTTAGGACTCCTTTTGGGAATATTATGCATTCGCATGGGGGGCATCTATTTGTCCCTGACGACCCTGGCCTTTTCCGAAATGCTTCGAATCATCGTTGACAATGAATACGAATTAACACGAGGGACCATGGGGCTTTCGGTGCCTTTTCTTCTACCGGCTTATTCCAAAACCGCCGCTTATTTTCTCATGGCCGCTGTGACCCTGGTCCTTCTCTACGCCATCCATCGCCTTGTGCGTTCCGATTTGGGAACAGCCTTTCGAGCGGTCCAAAACGATGAGACGGCCGCAGCCTCCTTGGGTCTTCATGTGGTGCGTATTCGTGTGGTGGCTTTCGTCATCTCCAGCACCATAGCCGGCCTGGCGGGAGCCCTCTATGGGCATTACCACCAGCTCATCACCCCGGAAATTCTGTCCCTCAACCTGATGTTTCAGGTCCTGGCCATGACCGTTATCGGCGGCCTTGGCACCTTCGCGGGGCCCATCATCGGGGCCGTCTTTCTTCAGTTTCTCTCCGAATATATTCGCATCTACGGCCAGATCCATGTTCTTGTCTTCGGTCTTGTCGCCCTGGCGGTCTGTCGCTTCGCTCCCGAAGGTCTCATGGGGTTGCGACGCCGCCCCGGGCGCCTTTCCCCTTCGTGAGGTCATCCCATGGCGTTTTTGCAAGTCCAGGATGTGGTGAAACGCTTCGGCGGTCTCGTGGCCGTGGCCGGAGTCAGCTTCGAGCTTGAGGAAGGCTCCATCGTGGGCCTCATCGGACCCAACGGCGCCGGCAAAACAACCCTCTTCAACCTTATCGCCGGCACCTTTCCCTGTGATCAGGGTACCATTCGCTTCTGCGGCAAAGACCTGACACGCGCCAAACCTTACACCGTGTGCCGATCCGGCATCGCCAGAACCTTTCAAATCACGCGCCCCTTTGAACAGATGACCTGCTACGAAAACGTGACGGCGGCCCTCATCGGCCGCGACGGGTTCACCGGAGAAACCCCTCGCAGACGCCGGGAAGTTCGCGAGCTTCTGGAGTTCGTGGGACTCCAGGACTTCACGGACACCCAAGCCCGCCACCTCAACCTGATCCAAAAGAAGCTCCTGGAAATGGCCCGAGCCCTGGCCACCCGTCCCAAGCTCATCTTGCTCGATGAAGTCCTCGGCGGCCTCAACACCGGAGAAATCCCAAGAGCCTTGGATCTCATTCGCGCCATCCGCCACCGCTTCGGCGTCACCATCCTCTGGATCGAACACGTCATGGGCGCCCTCATGCAGGTGGTGGAAAGGCTCTTGGTCCTGGATGCCGGTCGCCTCCTTTGTCAGGGAGACCCCCAAACCGTCGTGCACGATCCCCGTGTCATCAAAGCTTATCTGGGAGAAACGGATGATTGACGTCCAAGACCTTCACGTCTCCATCGGAGAAAACAACATTCTCCACGGCCTTTCCCTCACGGTCCAAGATGGAGAAACGGTGGCCGTCGTCGGACCCAACGGCGCCGGCAAAACCACCCTGATTCGAACCCTCATGGGCCTTCTCAAACCCACGCAGGGCACCGTGCGCGTCAACGGAACAGACATCGCCCCCCTGGCTCCTCACCAGGTGGTTCGTTTAGGCATGGCGTGCGTGCCCGAAGGACGCCGCGTGTTCAAGGACCTCACCGTGCAGGAAAACCTGGAACTAGGCGCTTACCGCAAGCAAGCACGGCCCCTCCTGCAGGAAACCATGGATCGGGTCATCGCCATGTTTCCCATTTTGGGCCGGCGCCGCCATCAACGAGCCGGAACCCTTTCGGGCGGAGAACAACAGATGCTGGCCATCGCTCGAGCCCTCATGGCCAGGCCCACGATCCTTCTCATCGACGAACTCTCCCTCGGCCTCGCCCCATTGATCGTCAAGGAAATCTTTGAACAACTTCGAGACATTCGGCGATCCATGGCCGTGCTTTTGGTGGAACAAAACGTCGAAATGACCTTGAAAAACAGCGACCGGGCCTACGTCCTGGAAACGGGACGCTTCACGCACCACGGCCCTTCAAGGCAATTGCTCCATGACCCCAAAATTCGCCAAGCCTACCTGGGACTCTGATCACCCCCCTTCCAAGGGCGGAAAGAAAACCAACGAGTCCCCGGCGGCCAAAACCGTTTCCGGGAACCGGGCTCTGCCGTTGACCAAAAGGATCTTCGGCGCCTCCTCGGGCACGCCCAACATCGCCAGCACCTGGGCCACGGTGGCCCCTTCGGGCACCTCCAGGCTCTTGTCCTCAGGGAGGTTTCGCGTATAGTCTCGATAGGTGGCAAAGCTTTCAACCCGAATCTTCACGGCTTGACCTCAGACCACGGTTCTCGTTTCAGGAAGGCGTCCCGCCGGCCTGCGCCCAGGCTTCAAGGGACACACTCTAGAGACAATGACGCCAAAAATCGAGTCTTCTGCATGGGAGGGCACCACCATGGGATGGATGGGAAAAATCCTTCGAGTCAATCTCACCACGGGCACCATCACCGTAGAGCCTCTGGACCGAACCAAGGCCGTGGACTATGTGGGCGGGCGAGGCCTCGGCATCCGGATGCTCCTTGACGAAGTCCCCCCGAAGATCGACCCTTTTTCGCCCGAAAACAAGCTCATCTTCCTCACAGGCCCTCTGACCGGCACAGGCGCTCCCACCGGAGCCCGCTACATGGTCATGACCAAATCCCCCCTTACGGGAGCGCTTACCTGTTCCAACGCGGGCGGCCAATTTCCCACTATGCTCAAAAGGGCGGGATTTGACGGCCTGGTCTTTGAGGGCTCGGCCCCCGAACCCGTCTACCTTTGGATCTCCGAAGGCAAGGCCCAACTGCGTTCCGCCCGACACCTGTGGGGCAAGGACACCCATGAAACAGACCGTCTTTTGAGGCAAGAGACGCACCAGGAGGCCAAGACCGCGGTCATCGGGCCTGCTGGAGAACGGCGCGTTTTGTTTGCCGCTGTCATGAACGACAAGGACCGTGCGGCGGGCCGCTCGGGCGTCGGAGCCGTCATGGGATCCAAAAACCTCAAGGGCGTTGCCGTCTTCGGCACCTCCAAGGTTCCCCTCCATGACCCCACAACCTTCAAGGCTTTGGTCAAGGACATCATGGCGGGGTTCAAACAAGCCACGCAAAAAGGTCCGCTGCCGCTTCGAGTCTACGGGACGGCCATCACCTCCACCGGAACCCAAAATGTGGGCGCTTATCCCACGCGCAATTTTCAACAAGGCACCTTTGAGTTCTGGAAGGACATCGGAGGCGAAGCGCTCACGGAAAAATACCTCATCCGCACCAAGTCCTGTTACAGCTGCCCGATTGCCTGTGGGCGCGTCACCCGAGTGGCCGAAGGCCCTTTTCAGGGCGAAGGCGAAGGACCCGAATACGAGACCATTTACGCGCTGGGCAGCAATTGCGGCGTGCGGGATTTGGCCGCGGTCATTAAAGCCAACTACATCTGTAATGAAATGGGCATGGACACCATATCCTGTGGCGCCACCATCGCTTGTGCCATGGAAATGTACGAACGAGGCATCCTCGATGCAAGCACCATAGGAAGGCCCTTGCCTTTTGGGGACGCTCAGGCCATGGTGGATATGGTCCGAAAGACGGCGCTTCGCGAAGGTTTCGGCGACGAACTGGCGCAAGGAAGTCTTCGGTTGGCCGCCCTTTACGGGTGCCCGGAACTGGCCATGGTGTCCAAGGGCCAGGAATTTGCCGGGTATGAGCCCCGTGCGGAAAAGGGGATGGGTCTGGCCTATGCCACTTCGCCCATCGGAGCCAGCCACATGCGAGGGGATCCCGCCTATATCGAGATTCTCGGGGTGCCCCTTTTGGTCGATCCGCTCACCTGGGAGGACAAACCTCAGATCGTCAAGGACTGGCAGGATGTGTTCGCCCTGATTGACTCGGCGGGGTTGTGCGTGTTTTTTTCCGTGCGAAATCTGGTGTCCAAGACCAAGGACATTCGGCCCGTGCGTCTCCTGGAACTGCTCAATGCCGCTGTCGGAGCCGGTTACACCATGGAAAGCCTTATGACCGCCGCCGAACGGATCATCAATGCCGAACGGTTGTTTTTGGTGCGAGCCGGTTTTGATGTCAAGGACGACAGTTTGCCGCCGCGCATGACGCAAGAACCCATGCCTGAAGGGCCGGCTCGAGGCCATGTGTGTGAATTGGATAAGATGCTTCCCATGTATTATCGCCTGCGGGGCTGGGATGCCTTCGGCCGTCCCACACCGCAGCTCCTGCAACGCCTAGGACTGGCCTGATCAGGGGAGGCCACCGCCCCGTCAGCTTGGCGTGGACGGCGTATCTTATCTGGCACCATGGGGTGCGCCCTTTGCCCAAGCCACTCGAGCGCCCCAAAGGGTGCGCTCCCGATCCCCGCAACCAGAACGCTCCAGCCTGGTGCTCAAGCGGGTCGAGCCCACGAGGGGAGAAACACCGCTTCGGGTTTGGAGGGGCATGGCGCCGCTTCGCCCCTACACCCCGATACGAAACAACCCTGCCTGGAACTGAGCACCTTTCGAGTCCTCGGACAAGCCGCCGGTCCAAAGATCCCTCTGATTCTTGCACAGGCATGGGAATACGCAGGGACCTGCTATTAGGTTTGTCTTTGCCGAAGGGAAAGAAAAAGGGCGGACCAAAGGTCCGCCCCTAGACAAAGCATTGCCCGCAAAAAGTAAACCTAGTCGCGCGTAACGATGGTCGCCATTCCCATGCCGCCACCCACACACAAAGTCGCCAAACCCACACTCAGGTTGCGCCTTGCCATTTCGTAAATCAGGGATACCACAATGCGTAGCCCCGTGCATCCTACGGGGTGCCCTAAACCGATACCACTGCCGTTGACATTGGTGATGGAACGATCCAAACCCAAGCCTCGTTCGCACGCGATGTATTGGGCGGCAAAGGCTTCGTTCAATTCAATCAGCTGAATGTCCTTCAAGGCCATACCGGTTTTCTTAAGAATTTTCTCCGTCGCCGGTACCGGACCGTACCCCATGTATTCGGGTTCCACGCCTGCCGCGGCTGTGGCTAACACACGGGCCATGGGTTCCAGTCCCAATTCCTTGGCCTTGACTCGACTCATGACCAAAGCCGCCACGGCTCCGTCGTTGAGCCCCGACGAATTTCCGGCCGTTACAGTCCCGTCCTTTTTAAAGACAGGTTTTAAACGAACGAGATCATCCATGGTCAAGCCGAACCGAGGATGTTCGTCTTGTTCAAACAAGGTGATTTTCCCCTTGGGTCCAGGAATTTCCACCGGAACGATTTCATCTTTGAACCGCCCGCTCTTAATGGCATTCTCTGCATTGTGGTGACTTCGCAAAGCCACCTCGTCCTGATCCTGTCTGGAAATTCCATATTTTTCCGCAAGATTTTCCGCCGTCACTCCCATGATCATGGGATTCCCCAAAAGTCGGCTTCCAGAATGGAGCATTTCCCACACACTGTCCACCACTTCATGGTTCATGAGGCGCATGCCCCAACGGGCGTTGGGCAGGTAATAGGGGGCGGAACTCATGGATTCCACACCACCCACCATGACCACCTGAGCATCCCCTGCTTTGATCATCTGGGACGCCGTCGCCAGAGCCTGCATGCTGGAAGCGCATTGACGCTGAATGGTGTGCGCTGGAATGTCCACGGGAAATCCCGCCTGCAGCATGGCCGTTCGAGCCGTATTGGCTTCATCAAAGCACTGGACACAATCGCCGGTGACCACTTCGTCCAGAAGGCTCGGCGAAAGATTCCCCGCCCGTTTCAACACCTCTTTCATAACATGAGCTAGAAGAGCGGACGCCCGCACATCCTTCAAGGCTCCGCCGAACTTACCTATAGGCGTCCGTGCCGCCGCAACGATCACCACATCTCGATCCGTTTGCATGAAAACCCCTCGTCATCTACTTGGAATAGTCATAAAACCCTTTGCCACTCTTGCGTCCCAGGTAGCCTGCACGAACCATCTTGCGCAGTAACGGCGCCGGACGATACTTGTCCTCTCCCAATTCCTTGTGAAGCCCCTCTAGGACGAAAAGCAAAGTATCCAAGCCCACCATATCCGCTAAGGCCAAAGGACCGATAGGATGATTGGCCCCCAAAGTCATGGCCCGGTCAATGTCTTCAGCGGATGCGATCCCTTCAGCATACACGAAAATGGCCTCGTTGATCATGGGACACAGAATGCGGTTGACGGCAAATCCCGGTGCCTCCTTGACCTCTATGGGCACCTTGCCGATCTTTTCCACCAGCGCCTTGGTCACCGCAAGGGTGTTCTCGTCGGTCGCCAACCCTCGAATGATTTCCACCAGCTTCATCACGGGGACCGGATTAAAGAAATGCATGCCGATCACTTTGTGAGGACGCTTGGTGACGGAGGCCATTTCTGTGATGGAAAGCCCGGAGGTGTTGGAAGCCAAAATGGTTTCTGGAGGACATAAGCTGTCCAGTTCCTGAAAAACCTTTCTTTTGAGCTCCATGTTCTCAATGACGGCCTCGATCACAAAGTCCGCCTCGGAAGCCGCGTCCGCCATATCCGTTGTGCCGTGAATGCGGCCCATGATCGCTTCAGCTTCTGTCGCCTCCATCTTGCCCTTGGCCACGGCACGATCCAGGTTCCCCTTGATCCCACCTAAACCCTTATCGACGAAGCGCTGCTCAATATCCCGTAAAGCCACCTGGTATCCCGCCTGAGCCAGAACCTGTGCGATTCCAGAACCCATGATGCCGGCACCTAAAACACACACCTTTTTCACTTCCATGAACCCCTCCTCCTTGTGATAATTCCGCACTGATTTTCCCTAAGCCGCTGGAGCGCGCAATCGTGAAGTCATAAATCGTAAATCGTGAAATCGTAAAGTGTGAATCATGAAGATGGGAGTCGTGAACGGCCCAGCCACGGGTCATCGTTCCCCTAATTGTTAGGAAACCGATTTTTAAGAGCGCCGACGGTCCGATGGTAGTCGGAACCTTGGAAGACCGCCGAACCGGCCACAAAGACATCCACACCGGCTTCCACCAAAACATCCACCGTGTCCACGCAGACTCCCCCATCCACTTCAATGAGCACTTTCAGGGATCTTTCGTCGATCCATCGGCGCAGTTCTCGAATCTTAGGAACCACCGAGCCGATAAATTTCTGGCCTCCAAAACCTGGGTTCACGGTCATGAGCAGCACCATGTCCACGTGCTCAAGCAAGGGTTCTATAAGACATAGCGGCGTAGCAGGGTTCACCGCCACCGATGCCTTGGCTCCCAATTCCCGAATACGTTGCACGATTCGATGTCCATGAGTGCACGCCTCCACATGGACGCCAAGCCAGTCGGCCCCGGCGGCCACAAAGGCTTCCAAGTAACGATCGGGATCGGTGATCATGAGGTGCACATCCAAGGGTAAAGAGGTTGCCCGCCGTACCGCCCTGACCACGTCCGGACCGATGGTGATGTTGGGAACGAAATGGCCATCCATGACGTCCACATGAATCCAATCGGCACCCGCCTCTTCCACGGCTCGAACTTCTTCGGCCAACCGTCCGAAATCCGCCGAGAGAATGGATGGTGCCAGAATCCGTCTTCCCATAACTGGCTCTCCCTACCCCTGACCCCTCCACGACTTCACGATTTACGATTTCACGATTTACGATTTCACGACTTCACGAAAAACGTCGCCATCGTGCGACGAAAAAGCCGTCCGTGCCATGCCTGTGCGGCCAGGTAGCCACGTACGGTCCTTCGGCCACAACTTGGCATGTTTCCGGGAGCGTTTTCGAAGCCGGTTCCCGAATCCATTCAGGAAAGGCCTCGGAGAAATCGTCAGCCACCCCTTGATTTTCCAGCTCAAAAACCGTGCACGTGGCATAGACCAGAATCCCGCCCCTTCTAACAAAACGGGCGGCCTGGCGCAAGAAGGCCTTTTGGGTGAGGCTGGCCCGGTAAGGAGATCGTGCGCTTCGACGCCATTTGATATCGGGATTTCTTCGAAGCACTCCAAAGCCTGTGCATGGCGCATCCACAAGCACTCGATCGAAAAGCCCTGTCTCTTCCGGCCTTAACTCCATAACGTCGGCTTCCAAGGTTCGGACACAATCGAGGCCTTGACGTCGAGCATTGAGCTCGAGCTCTTCCAGCTTCCAGGCGTCCCGGTCCACGGCCACAATTTCCCCTTGGTTTTTCATCAGGATTCCCAGATGCGTCGTCTTTCCGCCAAACCCCGCACACAGATCCAAAATGCGCTCTTTGGGCTGAGGATCCACCACCAGGGCTACCATCTGGGAGGCGTCATCCTGCACTTGAATCCATCCAAGAGCATAGGGTTCGCAGGTTCCCAGATCCATGCGGACGGACCCAAGACGAACGGCATGGGACAGAAGCGGGGAAGGTTCCGCCGGGATATTCCTTTCGCGAAACCATTGAATCACCTGGTCTCGATCCGCTCTTAAAGTGTTGACTCGACAGGTGGTTCCCGCCGGTTCATTGTTGGCGCGCAATAATGCCGACGCTTCTTCCAAACCCCATCTTTTCAAAGCATATTCCGAATACCACTCAGGATGGGACGTCATGACGGAAAGCCATAGCACCGCATTTTCATCGGCCCTTGGCCACGGCCATTTCCCTTCCATGCGCAGCGCCTGGCGAAGCACCGCGTTCACAAACCCCACCGTGCGTTTTGGATAAGCCGTCTTGGCGATTTCCACGGTCTCATGAACCGCTGCATGAGCTGGAATCTTTTCAAGGAAGAGAATCTGATAGAGGCCGAGACGAAGGAGGAGGCGTACATTCGGGTCCAACTTTTTCCCTTCAGTCAGCACCTCCAGGTGCCAATCTAAACGTTGCCTCCAGCGCAACACCCCGTAAACGAGTTCGGTAAGCAAAGCACGATCTCGAGGGTCAATATGAGGGTTTTGGCCCAGGGCCACTCGCAGAAGGCGGTCTGGATGAGCTGGACGTCGCTCCATCTGCAGAAGCAAACGGTAAGCCAGGGAACGTACGTCGTCCATCAAGGTCTTTCTTGGTTCGTTTCCATGAGGCTCGTCAACACGGCGCGTACTTCCTCAAGAGGCACCCGCGTATCCACGCACGGCCCATGGGGTCTCTCGTTAAAAATGCCGTACACAGGCAAAGGCAGCGTATCTTGAATACCGCTCACAAGGTCGCGTTCACAAGCCACCGCCACAATGAGGTCGGGACGGGTTTCCGTCACAATACGACGAGCCATGGTGCCTCCTGTGGCCACAGCCAGATGGATCCCATAACGTTCTTTGATTTCAAGAAGTTCGGCGATAGGGCACTGGCCGCACCTTTTGCAATTGTCTACATGAAAGGTGACGCGTACAGGACACTGAGAAAACTGAAGGCAATGAGGCATAAGCAACAACACATGACGGGGCTTCCTTCGAGATCGCACCCAGGCAAGGACCAGTTCGTTGTTAACGTTTACAAAGGCATGCTGCACAGCCTTTTTGGATACCCCTACAAGTCGCCCCACGAGGATCAGCAAAGGAAGAAGCACTTTGGCGCTCATGTGGCGTAACAGAGCGGAAAAGGGGACATCGCGGCCCAGCAGAATGGAGACGATAAGAAGACCAAAACCGCTCAATAATGTGGTCAAGAGTACAACAAAAAAGATCCCTGCCACCTGAGGAAGCAGAGGATGAAGGCGTTCAAAACCCCAGTAGGGTACTGCAAAGAGAAGCCCCAGCCCTGCCACTAAAAAAACACAGGCCGCCAAAAGCAGTCCAATGATGAGGGATTTTTCTGATAGGAACGAACCCATGAGACCGAAGGGCTTTCTCGCTCAGGTAAAGACCGAACCGAGGGGAAGATCGTAGCCTCTAAGGAAAGCCTCTGCAGGCACCGGCTTTCGCCCCTCCATCTGAAGCGTTCCTATAGCCACGGCGACTCCATCGCCGGCGCGTACGAGCAGACCGTCCTGGGAAAGGCCCAGCACCTCCCCCGGAAGCCCTTCTGCGGAGTGTGCCGTCAGGCGGGCGTTAAAAAACTTGATCCTTTTTCCCCCATGATAGCTAAACGCCCCTGGCCAAGGATCAAAGGCTCGAATCCGACAACTCACGGAAGCCGCAGATTCCTGCCAAGGAATATGGAGTTCATGCTTTTGAATAGGAGGTGCCAGGACAGCTTGCGTATCATCTTGAGGCACGGGTCGGCACGCACCGTGAATCCAAGCTTCCAGAGTTCGGCAAAGGAGCTCGGCTCCTACTCGGGCCAAGGTGTCGTGCAGTGTTCCAAAAGTGTCGAGCTCACCGATGGGTACCCGTTCTACGGCCAGGACAGGACCGGTGTCCAGACCTTCAGTCATAAGCATGATGGAAACGCCGGTTTCCTTTTCCCCATGAAGAACCGCTCGCTGAATGGGGGCCGCGCCACGGTATTTGGGCAGCAGTGAAGGATGAACATTGAGAGCACCAAAGGGAAAACCTTCCAAAAGACTCTTTGGAAGGATCTGCCCATAGGCTACAAGGACCAAAGCCTGGGCTTGCAAGGAAGTGAGATCCCGAACTGTTTCCATATCCCGAATTCGATGAGGCTGCATCACCGGCAAACCCAAGCGATCTGCTGTTATTTTTACAGGGGAAGGCGCCGGTTTTTGCCCACGGCCCTTGGGACGGTCGGGTTGGGTCACCACCTGAACAATGTGCACACCGCGCTCGTGCAAACGCAATAGAGTCGGTACGGCAAATTCCGGTGTACCACAAAAAACCACTCGCACCGGATTCCCTTTCAGGCCGATGCCTCGAGAGCCCGCTTTTTCCATTTTCTCTTGAATATGTCTTTCTTAATGGGATTGAGGTAATCGATAAAAAGACGCCCGTTCAAATGGTCGATTTCGTGTTGCAGGGCGACCGCAAGCAACCCGTCGGCTTGGATCTCTATAGGCTTTCCATCGGCGTTCAGACCACGGACAACAACCTTTTCGTGTCTTTGAACCGGAGAAAAAAAGTCCGGCACACTCAAACACCCCTCTTCCCACACGATGTGTCCCTCGGCACGTACGATCTGAGGGTTCACCAACACGATCAAGCCGTGAGGGTCGTCTTCCTTTTGAAGATCCACGACGATAAGTTGAACGGGCTTGCCCACTTGATTAGCCGCCAGGCCGATACCTGGGGCGTTGTACATGGTTTCGGCCATATCGTCTATGAGTTTTCGGACCTTTCCATCCACTTTCTCGATGGGTTTCGCTTTTTCTCGAAGTACAGGCTCCGGATAAATGCAAATGTTCAAAAGGGCCATGATTCGCCTCGATTTGTCTTTCGTCATGCACTGTTCTGAAGCTTTTACCGTACTGTTTGACAGTAATAGTCCCACGGACAAATTGCAAGATAAGGTCGATCAAGTCTTTTCGTTTTCACAGGCTGGAGACCGGATCCCGATCCACGGCGATCTGAACCGAGGTCATGCCAGAGTGATGGACGGCTTTCTCAAGAATTCGTTCCACCGCTGTCTGAAGATCGTCGGCCTTCCATGCTTTCACGTAAAGATTATAGCGGTATCGCTTTTTGAGCTTTTGAATGGGTGCGGGAGCCGGGCCCAGAATCGCCAGAGGAATCCCTTGCGATTCTAATGCCTCTTTGGCGGCACGACCGATCTGCCCTAACACCGCGGCCGCCTGAGCGGTCATGTCAAGGTTCGGGCCTGTGACCAGCAAGCGAGCCATCCGTGTAAAGGGAGGGTATTGAAGAGCACGGCGTGACGTCAATTCATGCTCGCAAAAATGACCATAATCCAAGGTTGCCGCCGCCTGAATCACGTAATGATGCGGATTGTAGGTTTGTAAGACCACTCGACCGGGTTTTTCTCCACGCCCGGCTCGACCCGCCACCTGCATCAACAGTTGGGCCGTGGTTTCTCCCGAACGAAAATCGCTGATCTGCAGGGAGGTATCGGCATTGATCACACCCACCAAAGTGACATGAGGAAAATCATGACCCTTGGTGATCATCTGAGTGCCCACCAGAACCTGAACCTTTCTAGCTCGAAAAGCATCCAAAGTCTGCACCACCTTGGAAGGGCACGTCATCGTGTCCCGATCCATACGCAGGGTTTTTACATCAGGAAAGGTGCGCCGAAGTTCTTCCTCGACCCGTTCCGTGCCAAAGCCGAAAGGCACCATGACACCCTTGCCGCAGGCAGTGCATGTGCCGGGAATATTCTCTTCATGGCCGCAATAGTGGCACAAGACACGTTCCAAACTTTGATGATATGTCAAGCTCACGGCACAATGGGGGCATTGGCGCACGGTCCCGCACAGACGGCACAGGAAAAAGGAGGCAAACCCGCGCCGGTTTAAAAACAACATGGCCTGTCCGTCATCCTGAAAGGTTTCCTGCAACGCCTTCACCAGCTCGGGAGAAAGCACTCGATAAGGACCCCGATGCCGCCGCATATCCACAATATCAATCTGCGGCAATGGGCGGTCTTCTACTCTCTTGAGCATAGTCACCAGGGTGTAACGTCCTGTGCGGCCATGATAGTAGGATTGGAGGGACGGTGTGGCGGAACCGAGAATCACAGGCACATTGGTGATCCTGGCGCGCATGACAGCTACATCTCGAGCATGATAGCGTAATCGTTCTTCCTGCTTGTAGGACAGGTCATGTTCTTCATCGACTATGATCAATCCCAGATTTCTGACGGGACTCAAAACCGCCGATCGCACCCCTAGGACCACCGTGGCCTGTCCGGACCTGATTTTCCTCCACTGATCATCTCGAACCCCGGAAGCCAAGCCGCTATGCCAAACGGAAAGCCCATCTCCAAAGCATGCTCGAAATTGCGCCTCCAGCTGCGTGCTCAAAGCAATTTCCGGTACCAGCACCAAAGCCGTTCGCCCCTGAAGGATCGCCTTTTCCACAAGATGCAGGTAAATCTCCGTTTTTCCACTTCCTGTCACCCCGTAGAGCACAAAAGGTTTAAAGGAAGGGGACAAAACGGCCCCTTCCATGATGCTCAAGGCCGCTTTTTGCTCAGGGGTGAGCTCCACAGGCCTTGTGGTAGACACATCTTGTGCCAACGGGGATTCGCGCACCGTTTCCCGCTCTTCAACAACAATGGATCCTTCGGCGGCCAACTTTCGCACCCAGTAGGACGCCTGGGGTGCGAGTCGACGCAAGTCCCTCAAAGAACAAGCCCCCCCGGAATCCTGAAGAACATTCAGGAAACGCCTTAGGTGAGGGCTGGCGGCGATTCGCTTTTCTGAAGGCATCTGCCGCAAGACCACGATCTTTTGAATCTTTGCCGAAGGTTCCAGGGACGGCCAGGAGTATTGCCAGGAAACCCAGCCTAGGGATTCCAGACGTTTCAAATGGGCTTTCCATCCCTTAGGCAGGTTTTCAAGATCCTTTAAGTCCAAATCTTGTCGTTCCAAAAAAGCAGCTTCAAGAGCCTGAGCGCCGGGGTTTTTATTTTTGGGCTGTGAAGAATCCTGAACCCCGTAACGACCTTCAGATGTAAGACCATAGCGTTTTTGAGGATGAGCCACGAGGCTTGAAGGCAAGACCGCCTCCAAGACTAAAGGCAGGGGATGAAAGTAGTACCGAGACATCCACGCACACAAAGCCATCACATCAGAAGGAAGAATGGGCGCTTCGTCCACCACATGCCGAACCTCTTTGAGGGTCGCAGGATCAACATCTCCGGGTAAATGCTCTTCCATGGCCACCACCACGGCCACGGCTTCACGGTGTCCGAGAGGGACCAGGACTCGGCAACCTACCAAATTCTTTCCGGACCACAACGCCGAAAGACGGTAGTGTAGACATTCCGAGGGTCCTCTTAAAACGGCACACAAGACTAAATTCATGGAATCATTGGAACTCATGGATGGCCGGACTCCGCCGATTCCTTGGAAGCCACAGCGGGAAAACTCATGCGGGCCGCATATTCGCGTTGCTTATTCATGAAATCGGCCATAAGTGACTTGGGAATGGATCGAGCACGAGGAAAAGAAGTTTTGAGAAAATCCACCGGTCTTTCGTTCTGGTAAAATCGAAAATCCAGGTGCGGGCCTGTAGCCAGCCCCGAAGAACCCACGTAGCCGACAATGTCGCCTTGTCGTACGCGAGAGCCTACCTTGAGCCCACGGGCATAGTCCGACAGATGCCCATAGGAGGTTTTGTACACGGCATCGTGTTGAATTTCTATATAGCGGCCGAAACCACCGTTCCAGCCTAGCTTGACGACCTTTCCGTCACCGAGAGCACAGACGGGTGTTCCGGTGGGTGCCGCGTAATCGATTCCCAGGTGAGGCCTGAAGATCCTGAGCACCGGATGCAATCGTCGGTAGGTGAAGGTGGAGCTTATCCGCCGATAACTCAAAGGGGCCTTGAGAAACATTTTTCGTAGGGACCGACCTTGCGCATCGAAATAGTCCCTGAAGCCATCCGGAAATTCGTAAAGGTAGGCCTCGTACGTCTCCCCCGAAACGGTCATCTTTGCGGCTAGAATGGGCCCCCCCTTGACGAGCCGGCCGTCAGCAACGGTGATCTCGTAAAGTGCGGCAAAGCGGTCCCCGGACTGAAGATCCGACGTGAAATCCACATCATAGGCAAAGAGATCGGCTAAATCCATGACGAGTGCCGAGGGCATGCCTTGTTCCACGCAGGAACTGTAGAGATTATCCGTGATGGTTCCTATGACGGATTCCGTAAAAGTCAGCTCAGAAGGGTTTTCATGTCTACAAACCCAGGCATCCCCCTGTCTCAAAAGTAGGCGCCGTTCCCCCGATGATGCCCTTATATGAAGGCGCACCGAATCGCCCGTGTTCCGCAAGACGTCGATTTCCAAAACATCGCCAGGTTTCAAATCCTCCGGGCGACACGCCGCAAGAGCTTCCCCTTGCCACACACTCATATCCTGTAAGGAAAGACCCAAGGAAATGACAATCTTGTAGAGGTTGTCTCCCGACTTGACGGTGTAGTTCTTCTTCTCAAATCGGTCCCAGTACCGCAGTTCTAATGAATAGACATCTTCATAGACGGATTGTTGGAAAGGCTGAGGCATCGGTGCCCCTGTGTCTGAACTAACGGCTTCGTTTGCAGGGCCTTTTTCTTGAGGTGATTTCACCCACAAATGCCAAGCGGCCCACCCTGCTACCAAACTCAAAACAATAAGGCCCAATCCTCCCAAAAGCCTTCTCAACATCCTTCGCGCGTTGGAATATCCCATTTCCCCTCCATAATGATGTTGCTCGTGAGCCTTTTCCCTAAAAGTCCTAGCACATCCTTTGAGAATCGGTCAAAACAAAGCCGGCAACCCCCGGCGATCCTTTGTGTCTGCTTCAGATAATAGCTTGGTTTTCTTATGTTATCTCTTTTCTCCATGCCGCCCGGCCTGCCTCACAAAAAAACCCTTGAAAAAAAACTTGATTCCATGCGGCTTTTCAGCGATTTATGGCTTGCCAAGGGTTTTTCGGCCAGTATAATTGGCTTGCCAATTGAGAATTATTCGCCCTTGACGATTGTGCGCCGGCAGACGTTCCACAGCTTCCCTTTGGTGTGTAGCCAAGTACGGGGTCAGGCTTCAACGATAAACAGAGGAGGAGAGTATGACGAAGGCGGATCTTATTTCTAGAATGGCCGACGAATCTGGAATCACCAAGGCCGCGGCTGAAAAGGCTCTGAACAGCTTTGTGGCGGCTGTCGCCGACAGTTTGGCCAAAGGGGAAAAAGTGACGCTGGTAGGCTTTGGAACGTTCAGCGTTGCAGAAAGGGCTCAAAGGGAAGGGCGAAATCCGCGTACGGGCGAGACCATCACCATTGCGGCCAGCAAGACCATCAAATTCAAAGCGGGAAGCAAGCTTAAAGAAGCTCTTCAGTAATATTTTCGTTGACTGGGTTGTTGAAAAACTCGAACGTAAAATGCCGTAAACCAGGCACGCAACAACCTTTAAGGGGCTGGATGACAAAAACCCGGCACCATCTTTTCAGGGCCGGGTTTTTCCATTTTCTTGAAAGCTCGATGACCTGCCCAGAGTCCATGGAAAAACCTGCTTCTAAAGCCCTCATTGAACCCACAAGATCCCGCAAAGACATTCCCTTACCCGCCGATGCCTTTTTGGTGTTTACACACCAAGACTTGGTTCTCATGAAAGCCCAATGGCCTCAGCGGCACCAAAGACCCGGTTTTTTCCTCAGCGAGGTGCTCGTGGGTGAAGGGGACGGATCGCCTGTGGCTCTTGTAGGTCCAATGATTGGATCTCCTCAAGCGGTTTTGGTCCTAGAAAAAATGATCGCTTTAGGAGTCCGCCGGGTCGTCGCCTATGGATGGTGCGGCTCCCTCCAACCTCATGTGCTGATTGGCGATGTGGTCTTGCCTGAAGCCGCCTATTCGGAAGAAGGCACTTCGCCTCATTACCCTATCTCCATCCCCCCTTCCCCTTCTCGAACTCTCGTCCGTCTCCTAGAAGCGACCTTGCAAAAGGAAAAAGATTTTACAGTGCATAAAGGTCTCGTATGGTCTACCGATGCACCTTATCGAGAAACGGAGGAAAAAGTCCGTTTCTATCAAGAAAAAGGTGTTTTGGGCGTGGACATGGAAACATCGGCTTTGTTCACGGTCTCAGCCTTTCGAGGCATCGAGCTGGCGGCGGTGTTGGTGGTTTCCGATGATCTTTCGCAACTCCAGTGGCGACATGGGTTTCGAGACGCCCGCTTTCAGAAGACGAGAAAACGGTTGCCCGAACTCTTTCGTCGGCTTCATTGAGATTCAGTTCCGCTGTTCTACGCTTGCTCCCATCCATTGCTTGTGTGTATTTTTCGAAGCCGACTCAGTGCCTAGTTTTTCCGAGCCGATGGAGGTGAGCCCATGCACCAAGCCCGCGGCGTCTTGGCCGTGGATATCGGATCCGGCACTCAAGATATTTTATGCTGGTTTGAAGGCGATCTGATCGAAAATGCCGCCAAAATGGTCATGCCGTCTCCGACTCGGCTAGTGGCGCAACAACTGCGAGCTTTTCGAGAAAAGAGGCAAGATGTTTTCCTGATGGGACGCACCATGGGTGGTGGAGCCAGCAGCCGCGAAGTTCTTCTCCACCTGGAAGCAGGCCTCAAGGTTTACGCTTCGCCCGAAGCCGCGCTCACCATTCACGATGATCTGGCACGGGTGCAAGCCATGGGCGTCACGATCACCGAAAGGGCACCGCACGGGGTTTCTTCCATTTTTTTGAGGGACCTGGATCTGGACCGCATCGGGAACGCTCTTGCCCTCTTTGGTGTACCTCTACCTGATACTGTCGCCGTAGCCGTTCAGGACCATGGTTTTTCACCCAATGAAAGCAACCGTCTTTTTCGGTTTCGATATTGGAAAGAATTTCTTGATCGTGGCGGCGATCTACGAACCCTGGTTCAAGAACTCCCTCCGCCTTTTATGACACGCATGCATGCCGTCCGTGTAGATTGTCCTCAGGCTCTGATTCTCGATACAGGGATCGCCGCCATTCTTGGCGCGCTCATGGACTCGAGAGGACGCCAAGCCATGACGCATGGTTGCACCCTGGTCAATGTGGGGAATTCCCATACCATCGCCGCTCTTGTTCACGATCTCCATGTGCTCGGCATCTACGAACATCATACCGGAAGGCTGAACCCTTCCAAACTCTTTGATCATTTGAATCGATTTCGCCAAGGTCGGCTAGAACATGAGGAAGTGTTTCAAGACGGCGGCCATGGATGCGCCTATGGTCCTCAACCTTTAAAAGCATCTTTTGAAGCGACCCTGGTCACCGGGCCTCGGCGACGCCGATTTTTTTCTCATGAAAGCGTTTTTGCCGCTCCCTTTGGAGACATGATGCTTACGGGCTGCTTCGGTCTTCTGCAAGCGGCCATGTGGGCGCATGGCTTTCGAGAGGTCCTTGCATGAAAAGCGAAGAAGACATTCGAAGACGGGTCGAAAGACTGCGGGAACAGATTCGTTACCACAACTACCGCTACTATGCTCTGAACGACCCTGAGATCAGTGACGCGGAATACGATCAGCTCTTTCGAGAACTCCAAGAACTGGAAAAGGCTCATCCGGAACTGGCGTCACCGGATTCACCGACGGCTCGTGTGGGGTTTCCACCTTTGGAAGCTTTTGACGTGTTTGAGCATCCCGTGCCCATGCTGAGCCTGGAAAACGCCATGGACGAAGGGGAAATGATTGAATTTCATCAGAGGGTGCAAAAATTTCTGGGCGTCCACGATCCCATCGTCTACACGGCTGAGCCGAAAATGGACGGCCTTGCCGTGGAGATCCTTTACGAAAACGGGCGGTTGGTTCGAGCCGGCACCCGAGGAGACGGGTACCGTGGTGAGGATGTGACGCCAAACGTGAAAACCATTCGTGCCATTCCCTGGACCCTGTTTTCGAACCCCGAAGCTCCCCAGATTCCTTCGCTTCTGACCGTGCGCTGCGAAGTTTATATGAACCGAAAAGATTTTCACGAACTTAACCGGCAGCGGGAAGCTCGAGGAGAACCCCTGTTTGCCAATCCGAGAAACGCTGCTGCGGGGTCCTTACGCCAGTTGGACTCTTCCATCACCGCCCAAAGACCTCTCAAGGCGTACTGCTACGGCATCGGCCTTCTTGAAGGGCCTTCCTTTGAAACCCAATGGGATATCCTGAATGCCCTGAAATGGTGGGGACTTCCTGTCAATCCTTTATCGCGCCTTTGCGAGGGCTTACAGGAGGCCCTTCAGTATTATCGTGAAATGGAAGCGATGCGGCCCGAGCTTCCTTATGAAATGGACGGAGTGGTCTACAAGGTCAATCGCCTGGACTGGCAGCAACGCCTCGGGGAAAAAACACGCAGCCCTCGATGGGCCATCGCTTACAAGTTTCCAGCTCATTTTGCGGAAACGCGGCTTTTGGATATTCAGGTTCAGGTGGGTCGCACCGGAGTGCTCACACCCGTGGCGCACTTGGAGCCTGTATCTTTGGCAGGAGTCGTCATTCGCCGGGCAACCTTGCACAACATGGACGAAATTGAACGCAAGGACATTCGCATCGGAGACCACGTGATCGTGCAACGAGCCGGTGATGTCATTCCGGAAGTAGTCCGTCCCCTTGTGGAAAAAAGAAACGGATTCGAACGGCGCTTCACCATGCCCGCCCAATGTCCCGCTTGCCGTGGACCTGTGGTGCGTCTGAGCGGAGAAGCCGTGCATCGATGCATGAACCGCAGTTGCCCCGCGCAAATCGAAGGAGCCTTGAGGCATTTCGCCAGCCGTGAAGCCATGAACATCGAGGGACTTGGCAAACAGATCACCCATCTTTTGGTGGAACGAGGTCTGGTCAACAGTCCCGCAGATCTGTATCGACTCACCACATCAGATCTTTTGACCCTGCCGGGGTTTGCCCAAAAAAGCGCCGAAAATCTCATTCAAGCCATACAAAAAACTCGAGAACCCGACTTGGCCTCCTTCCTTTACGCCTTAGGGATTCCTCTTGTGGGTGCTTATCTGGCCGGTGTCTTGGCGGATCGTTTCAAATCCTTTGAAGCAGTCCAGGCTGCAACCTATGAAGACCTTATGTCCGTGGAAGGTGTCGGGGATAAAGTTGCAGAGAGTATTCGCCGATATTTTGAAAATGAAGACAATCAAAAGGCCATTCAATCCCTGTTCGAGGCCGGTGTCCGTCCCAGGACACTGATTCCTGAAACCGTTTCAAGGGAATCCAATGACTTCTGGAAAGGCAAAACGGTGGTCCTCACGGGAACTTTGAAGTCCATGACACGGGATGAAGCCGGGGAACGACTGCGTCGAGCGGGTGCTCGAGTGAGCGGATCCGTCAGCGGCAAAACCGACGTGGTCATCGTTGGAGAAAATCCAGGATCGAAACTTCAAAAGGCTCAAGCACTCGGAGTCACCATCATGGATGAGGAAAATTTTTTGAAGCATTTGCCGTGAGCCTTTTCTTGAAAGACGGAAAGGAAAAGATATGCAAAAGAAGCGAGTGCATGTGTGGATTTCAGGCAGAGTGCAAGGGGTTTTTTACAGAGCCTATACACAGGACGCCGCTAGAACTTACGGAGTGACAGGATGGGTTCGCAATCTGCCCGACGGACGGGTGGAAGCTGTCTTTGAAGGCGACGCTCCTGCTGTAGACGCCATGGTGCAATGGTGCCATCGAGGAAGTCCGCTAAGTCGGGTCGATGGCGTGGAAGTGCACGAAGAACCTTATCAGGGAGAATTCGCCGATTTCGGTGTGCGCTCATGGAGATGAAAACATGAACGATATGTGGTCTAAGCTCATCGGTTTTCTCAAGGAATACAACATGACCAAGGCCGGTGAAGCTTTGCGGAATGTGGATTGGTCCCAACTCCTTCGAGAACCTCTGTTTTGGCTTGCCGTCATCGCCTTTCTCGGCTGGGTGCTGTGGAAAAAGGCTTTGCGCAGCCTTTTGGTGGCCTGTTCCCTTGTGGTCTTTGTGGTCCTGCTGCATTACACGCTGCCGCCTCCCGGGGAAGCCATGACCCTGCAAAAACTTTTGCCGTTCGCCGGAGGATGCCTGGGATTGCTTGCCGTTAACATCTATTTTCTCATTATTCGCAACGGTTAGTCCCAAGGTCGCCAGTGAATCTTCAAAATCCTTTGCGTGCGCTCGGTGACCTTGACCCGATCGTCCAAACGATGGCCGACAACCCAACAGATCTTTTCCTGGTCACAGACCAGCGGAACACGACGACGAGCGCTGCGAGGCACTTTGGCGTCTGTAAAAAAGTCCTGCAACTTCTTAGAACCTCTGGCACCCACAGGACGAAATCGATCGCCGGGTTCAAAGGAACGCACGACAAGAGGCCAACGTAGGGTGTCGGCATCCATCACCGCTGTGAAAGCATCCTCCATGCCTGGCCGTCCATCCATAAACCGGGCGATCCTAAAAAATACATCGCCTGAACCCTTCTTTTCGTTGTGATGACCATGCATGGTGGGCTCTATCTTTTCACCTTCTTCAAAGTCTCGCCAAGCCCCGCCATCGGCACGGCCTTTGCCGGACATGGATCCTTTGAAGGAAGGGCATGTCCCTACCAAATCGTCAACAAGAATCGCTTGTTCTATTTGGATTTCCCCTTGAAACTCCTGGAGCGGGTAGCGACCGGGAGCCCAAAATTCATGACGCTTTAAGAACGCTGTATTGGGGGCCCGATTTGTGAGCACCAAAGTCGTTCCTTCCTTCACGGCACGAATCCCCGAAGGAAGCTTGACTTCTCGACCGGACGAAGACCGCCTCAGCAAACCTTCAAGCATTCTCAGATGCACAGCGAAGATGCCGAAAGAATAGCCCATCTTTTCCAGAGCTCTTTGAAACACTCTTATTGACAAAGCCTCGGGGAGTGCCCTCATTTTCAAAACGTCCAAGACCACAGTCTCGGTGTCTTGAACACACACCAGCTCCTTCCAGGCTTGGGTTACCTGATTTTCCCAGTAGGCTTCCTCTTGAGCGACCTGCTCGGCATGACGGCATAAAGTTTCACGAATCCTTGGGTGAAAGATCTCTTCCAAGAGTGGAATCACTTCCAGGCGGACACGATTCCTTTGGCAAAATCCTCTAAAATTTGTGGCATCCTGCCGAAAAGGGATGGCCTTTGCTTTCAGATAATCGAGAATTTCGCCTCGATGCGCCCACAACAGAGGACGCACGAGACCTTCCGATGTCTTGGGCCGCATGCCTTGCATGCCCGAAGGACCTGTCCCACGACACAAGCGCAAAAGGATTTCCTCGGCCTGATCGTCCGCCGTATGCCCTAGAGCGATCCGATGAACTTCACCCCGGCTTAAAAAGTCCAAAAAAAATTCTCGACGGCATTGCCGCGCCGCCATCTCTAATGAAACTCCCTGCCGGGTTTGAACCCGCCGTACATCCCCGAAGCCCACAAGAACTTTACAACCGAGATGTGATGCAAGATCGAGGACAAAAAGCCGGTCCTTGGCGGAATCTTCCCCGCGCAGTTCGTGATCGAAATGCAAGACCTTGAGGGTTCGGTAGGAAAGGACCTTCTTAAGCGATAAAAGGACGTGCAGCAGCGCCACGGAATCCGGACCTCCAGATACCGCAACACCGACGATCATTGAGGGATCCACCAAGTGATGGCGTTGAATGAACTGAAGTGTGCGACGTTCAAAAGGATGAAAACTTTGCGTCACGTGTTGCCATCGGGTACCGTTGCCTGAGGCAGAGCCTCCTGGGGCACTGATCTGGAAGAACTCTCTGGGGTCACGTCCAGGAGCGGCACCGCGTCCTTCCACTTCTTTCCTCGAACAAGAAGCTTCCCGTCCCGGTTGAGCACCGTGTTGTCCTCAAGAATGACCAATCCATACTTATCGGCCACTTGGGATTTGTAGTGGTATTCCATGGATCGTTTGCGCAGCTTGTAATTTAACACGAGGTACACCAAGGCAAAAAAACATGTTGCCGCCAATAGAGCTGCACCGACCATGAGGGCCACACGGACGGTGTGTTCCCCGATTTCGCCGATGACGCGAAGCACCACGTCCAGGTTGTAAACAACGCCGATGGCAGCCGCCAAAAGGACCAATAGGCCCAGGTAGGGAAGCTTCTGCATCCAGGCCACCAAAGCGGCCAGTTTGTAAACCTTGGCGTCCTGAACCGAGGCTTCCGGGGAATCTTTATCCACGTGGCTCGATTCATTGGCTCCACCATGCCCGACAAAGTAGCGGTTAAAACCCACCACTACAGTCCCCAAAAGAAAGCTCACAGCCACCGGGGCGAGAAAGGCCACGAGAAAGTAGACCTTCCAAGGAAAGTGTCGTTCCACGGGCCCGAAACGATCATAACCGTCCGTTCCCAGTTGGTAGAGCCAGCAGGCAACAAAAATGCCCACCTCCATCCAGGCAAGAAAAATGAGGTATTTACGAAAGAGCTCCTTACGCTCCGCATCGTCAAACAGGGCGGCGATGCCGCCGACGCTTTTCCTGACCTTCGGTTCAGTTCCATCCATGGTGTAAGCCCGCATTGATCCCTGTGCCACAAAGTCTATTCACCCGATTGATACACCTTACCAAAACCCTATCCACAGGGTCAACCGGGAAACCGCTCTTTGGGCGATATCGAAAGACGGCCTATGTAGGGGCATGCCGACTTGTGCACCCCTATCGTCATCCATCCCGGCGGTTCTGGGACGGAACATCGGTCCGCCCCTAAGATTCTTGCCTGTGCTGGTCAACACATGAGACAGACCATCCAAAAACTTCGGCATGCCGCAAGGACACATCGGTTCGACCCTACAGTTCCTAGAAGTGCTGGTGGAAACATGCGTCCGTCCCAACGAGGGGTTGTCCGAGGAAAGGTTATTTGCTCTTTGGCACGGCCCAACACCTGTGATAAGAAAACGACTTCCAAGCTTAAAAACCATCAAGCCAATGGGAAAGGACGAGGAGCACGTCATGCAGAGGGTGGCCTTGTTTGAAACGCATTTTCCATCTCTCAAACTCAAATCTCGAGGTAAAGTGCGCGACATCTACGACCTTGGAGATTCTCTGGTCATCGTCGCCACGGATCGTATTTCGGCCTTTGATGTAGTGATGCGCACAGCCGTTCCGGACAAGGGGAGGATCCTCACGGCGCTCTCTCTCTTTTGGTTCGATTTTTTAAAGGACACAGTCGACAATCACCTCTTGCACACAGATGTCCACGCTTTTCCCGAATCGTGCGCACCCTATGCCGATACCCTTCGGGATCGCTCCATGTGGGTCAAAAAAGCCGAACCTCTTCCCGTAGAATGCATCGTTCGAGGGTACCTGGTAGGATCGGGTTGGAAAGATTACCAAAAAACAGGATCCGTGTGCGGCATTCCATTACCAAAAGGTCTTCGACTGGCCGAAAAATTGCCCGAACCCATTTTCACGCCGTCCACCAAGGCGGAGCAGGGTGCCCACGACGAAAATATTTCTTTTGATCAAATGACGGATCGCATCGGTAGGGATCTGGCCGCGCGTGTGCGTGACTTAAGCCTGAGTATCTACGACAAAGCCGCCGCATACGCTTTGAGCAAAGGCATCATTTTGGCCGATACCAAGTTGGAATTCGGTCTCGCCGACGGTCATCTGATCCTTATCGATGAAGTTCTGACGCCCGACTCCAGCCGGTTCTGGCCTGCGGATCGATACCGCATAGGCTCAAACCCTGAAAGTTTCGACAAGCAATATCTTCGGGATTACTTGGTGGACATTGGATGGACACCGGAACAGCCGGCGCCGGAACTGCCTGAAACGGTGGTGCAAAACACCCGAAGCCGTTACCTGGAAGCCTTGGAGCGACTGACAGGCCACGGCCTTAGCCTGTAAAAACTCATGGAATCCAAGCGTCTCGTTTCCGCTCCCTTGTCTCAGATAGACTGGGAAGACCACACCTTTGCCGTTCCATCTTATGTGCCGGACGAAAGGCTGGAGCAATCGCTCGAAACGTGTGGAGTCCTCACACCTCCGACTCTATGGGAAAAGACGCCACATCGTTTCGTTATCCTTGATGGGTTCAAAAGGCTTTTCTGGTTGCGGTGCCGGTGCGATCATGTGCAGGCTTTGGTCCATCCAACAGATGCCGAACACAGAAAGCTTCTGGCTTTTCGGCTTGAAACCAAGATGTTTTCCAGGCCTTTGAATCTGGCGGAAAAAGTTCATATTGTCGCCAAGTACGCCACACTGACCACACAAGAGGACCTGCAGCGAAGGATTTGCCCGACCTTGGGAATATCCGGTGCTGCCGATACCCTACCTCGATGGTGCTCCATCGCCACATGGCCTTCAAACCACCTTGCCGCTTTGGCTCAAGAGCTTATCGCCGACAAAACGGCTCTTCTGTTGACTTCCGTCTCTCATACGGATCGAGAGGCTTTTCTGGACCTCATACAAACTCTACGCTGCAGTGCCAGTCTTCAGGTGGAAATTCTTGAGCGGTGCAAGGATATTGCCCAACGAGACGGAGTGACATGGCAGACACTCCTTTCGGCTTCGGAAATCCAAAACATTGTGAAAGATCCTGAACGGAATCGCCGCGAAAAAACAGCCGCTGTCCGTGAACTCCTGAAGCAATGGCGTTTTCCACGGTTATGGAAAAAAATGACCGCCATCCAAAATGCCATTGCCCAGATGAGCTTGCCTTCCAACATGTCCCTTGCGCCTCCTGCGTATCTGGAAGGCGAGGTATGGGAACTGAAGGTACACTTTCGTCACCCTGAGGCCCTGGCCGCCTCTGTTCAGAAAGCGGCGTCTCTTGCCCAATCCCAGGAATTCCAAAATCTTTTTCATCTTGTGGATCATCCCGTCGCCTTCCATGAAGACGAACCTACACCCTTTCTTTTCACCCGTCATCCATGAAGGCATGAAACCGACCGTTCGAAATCCCATCACCTCCCTTGTTGTGGAAAAGGCCGTCGCCTCCAGCCCCATCGTTCGTACCCTGCTGGAAAGATTGCCATCCATTCCTGTGGTCTATGTGGACAAGGTGGCGGAGACCCAAGAAAAAATTCCGGGTCTTTTGGAGGTCGTTCATTACAAGGGACGATTTTGGCGAAACTGTCCGGGAACCAAAATCTATGAATGTTGTGGATACCAGATCGTCCATATTGGCACGCAATGCAGCCTGGATTGCACCTATTGCATCTTGCAAGCCTACTTTGAAAGTCCCAATTTGAGGATCTTTGGAAACCTAGACGACCTGCTGGCAGAAGTGCAGGCAGTTACGGCGTCCTCACCCCAACGCTTGCTTCGAGCCGGCACCGGAGAATTCACAGACTCCTTGCTCCTGGACCCTTGGACGGGTTTGTCCCAGCACTTGGTCCCCCTGTTTGGGCAAATCCCCAACGCCGTTCTAGAATTGAAAACGAAAACCGATCATGTGTCACAACTCAAGGGCTTAGACCATCGAGGTCACACCCTGGTCTCGTGGTCCCTTAATGCCGAGGAGATCATCCGCACGCAAGAACCCCGCGCCGCTCCATTAAAGGCTCGGCTGCACGCCGCGCAACAATGCGCTCAATGGGGATACTTTTTAGGGTTTCACTTTGATCCCATGATTGATTATCCAGGATGGCGCGAAGGGTACCGACGCACTTTGCAGGCGCTTTTTGAAGCTGTTGACCCTGCCAAAGTGGTGTGGATCAGCTTAGGGGCTTTTCGGTTCATGCCCGATTTGAAAGCCATCATTGAACGGCATCATCCCAAAAGCCGCATAGTCACCGGAGAATTCATTCGCGGACTGGACGGTAAGATGCGCTATTTTCGAGACATCCGCCTAGAGCTTTACCAATGGATGGTTGAACAACTTCTGGGCTGGGATTCAAACCTGTGCGTCTACCTGTGCATGGAAGGACCTTGGATCTGGAAGCATGTCTTCGGACAAGAGCCTGCATGCAAAGGGGGACTTCCTGCCCTTTTGGACAAAGCCGTTAAGGAACGCATGGGGATCGAGCCAATGACGCACGGAGGAGACAATGCCCTTGAATGAAAACGATAAACGGGCGGTTCTTTCCTGGAATACCCATGTGTCCGGCAAGGTGCCCTTGGGGCTGCAGAAGACACGGGACACACGGAGTGCAGTGCTTCAAGCCTTTGGAGATGAACTTGTCGGGCTCACGCCGCACATCAGCCTCGAGACGACCTTTAGGGACACAAATGATTTACCGGCCTTTTTTGTTGGAAACGGCTGGATATGGCACGCCGCCCCGTCAGGAGCTGAATTCAGGCCGTTTCTTGAAACTCTGGCCCTTTTTCACGAGAGGTCGGCAGAGTCGTTTCCTTCATCGGAAAAGGAACAAAAGGGATCGTTTCAGCAAAGGAAACCCGATCTGTGGGATAGGCTTCAAGGACTGCAAAAGCCTACGGAGCTTTTGGTGTTTACGGCCTCTCAGTGCCCCCATTGCGCTCATATGCTTTTCGAACTAGGCCCTCTACCTTTCCTCTCCTCGTATCTGGTTATCCGTGTCCTGGACGCCTTGCTTTTCGCCGAAAAAGCTCAAGAGGCCGGCATTCGATCCGTTCCCACGATCCTTTACGGCGATCATTTTCGCTGGACGGGCCGTGTCGATCTGGCTCATGTCCTGGAAGTGGTCTGCCGTGATGAACACACAGAACTCTCGGCTGCTGCCGCCGTTCGTCTGCTTAAAGAAGGCAAAGCCAAAGAGTTGAGCCGACTCATGTTGACTTCTTCAAAAATTTGGAAAGATTTCGCTTCTGTGCTCACCCATGCCGAATGGTCGGTACGCCTGGGCGCTCTGGTAGTCCTCGAAGAATTGGCCGAGAAGAACGTTACCAGGGCTCGAGCCTATCTTCCGCTTCTGTGGGAAAACATGGACACCTTTTCAGCGGCGGTTCAAGGCGACGTGATTTATGCCACTGGAATGGTCGGGGACTCGACCTGGGCTGAGACAGTCCTTCAATGGGCCCAAAAACATGCCCAGGACGCAGAGCTTCAAGAAGTGGCCGAAGAAACAATCAATATACTGAGAACAAAGCGCAGTCCGTGATCCGTGTCGGCACCGTACGGTGATATCCTTGCGAGATTCTGGAGAAAGCCGTTTCTCTCCATCGTTTGTCATGGGAAAGAACCTTGGAGGGGTGGCCCCATGTGTCCGTCCCATATTCTCCTCGCACCAGGCAGTTGCGGGGCGGACACACCGGTCCGCCCCTACAAACCCTCGGACACAGGGATGAAGATGCCGAGACGCCCTTGGATAAAACTCCGAGACCTTTTGGGCCCGCTTCGAAAAATCAATCTTCTGCCTTAAAGCGGCTTTGGAGAGAAGGGCCCTTATCATTCAAGGCTATAAAGCAAGCTTCGTAAGAGATTCCTCATGGACGGCCGGGGTCTGAACTTCGCGGCGGAAGACCCCGGCACCAGACGGTGGACTCGGTTTTCAAGTGTGCGGCCTTTCCTTAACGGCATTAAGCGGCTTTGCCCAGGAGCATATTTTCCAGGATTTCCCTCTTGGCCGCAAATTCCCCCGTAAACATGGGCGGGCAGGCTTTCAGCTCCACTTCCTTTTTGGCCAGCTTGGCGGCAAACGCCATGCACGTGGCCTCTCCACATTCCTTGCAATTGGTCTTTGGTAAATGCTTGAGAATTTCCACGACGTTGAGCTTCATGCTTCCACCTCCTTCCCTTAAAATTCAGGGAGCAGCTTTTCGGGCGGCGCCTTCACGGCACCGCTGAAACCCGGTCAAAAGCGGAGGTCTTCGCCATGGAGCACGAGGGGAGAAAAACACTAAGGAGCCCAACTTCTGCAACCGAAAAGCGACTCAAGGGATTGAACACATTGGTAACTTAACCGAAACCCTCAGGGCCGTCAACCCTGCCTCATGTCCTCCTAAAAACCGTGCACCGTTTCAAAAAAGGCTTTTAACCCTTGCCAAGGCTATGATGGCTTGTCGTTGGCGTTTCGAAACTTTTCAGCCTCGATGCCGAAGCGACGCATGACCTGCTGCAAAGCCTGACGTTCCAGACCGCATTGTTTGGCCGCTTGTGTGACGTTTCCGCCTGTTCGAGCCAGAAGTTTTTCTAGATACCTCTTATGAAAACGGCGAAGTATTTCTTCCTTGGCCAGTTTATAGGGCAAATTTTCCAAGGACGCATCGTCAAACTCCGGGCACGACCTGCGTTCCGACAACAGCCCCACGTGTTCCGGACGTATTTCATCGCCTGAAGCAAACAAAAGACCTCGCATGATCATGTTTTCCAGCTCGCGGACGTTTCCTTCCCACTCCCGACCCAGAAACAGCTCCATGAGCTCCGAAGAGATGGTTTTACGGGGTCGGCGAAGGGATTCGGCGTGTTTTTTCAAAAAGTAGTCGCACAACAAAGGAATATCTTCGCGGCGCTGACGAAGAGGCGGCATTTCAATGGGAACGACATTAAGGCGATAATAAAGGTCTTCACGAAAGGTACCTGCGCGGATCTTTTCTTGAAGGTTACGGTTGGTGGAAGCAATCACGCGCACATCCACCTTGATCATCTTGGTGTCTCCGAGAGGCTTGATGGCCTTGTCCTGCAGCACTCGCAAGAGCTTGGTTTGAATGACAGGTGAAATGTCCCCGATCTCATCCAGAAAAAGGGTTCCGCGGTGAGCTTCTTGAAAAAGACCGATCTTGTTTTGTGTCGCGTGAGTAAAGGCACCCTTTTTGTACCCGAAAAGCTCGCTTTCAAGAATGTTTTCCGGAACCGTAGGGCAGTTGACAGCCACAAAGGGCCCCTCACTGCGCTGGCTCAGGTTGTGAATCGCACGAGCCACCAAGTCTTTTCCCGTCCCGGACTCTCCCGTAATAAGGACCGTGAGATCCGACGGAGCCACCATTTGCACCGCATCAAAAACGCGGCGCATGGCCGGGCTGCGTCCCACGATCTCTTGAAAGGCCACTTCGCCCTTATATCGCCTCTGCAATCGCATGTTTTCGCGAAGCAGTCGATGCCGTTCCAAAGCCTTTTGAAGCGTAAAAACCAAGGTCTCATGGTCAAAGGGTTTGGTTATAAAATCATAGGCTCCCTGGCGCATGGCCTGAACGGCCAGCTCCACGCACCCATGGGCCGTCATCATAATGGCCGTCACCCATGGATGCATCACGCGTAAGCGATCCAAAAACTCCAGACCATCCATGCCCGGCATTTTCATGTCCACGAGCACCACATCCACAGGCTCTTCCTGAAGCACCTCAAGCGCTGCCTCTCCCGAAGAGGCCGTCAAAACCTCACACTCCAGGTCCTTGACCAGACTACGCTTTAAAAGGCGTAAAAAATCAGGTTCGTCATCCACCACAAGGAGGCGGTCCTTGAGAATTTCAGGCCTGTCTTGGGGGCTCCCATCAGTTTTCATGGCCCATGAACTCCTGTGTCTCTGCAGGAGCAGGAAGCACAACCGTGAACACAGAGCCCTTCCCAGGTTCACTGGCCACTTGAATCTCGCCCCCATGGTCCTTGACAATGCCGTAGCTTACAGAAAGGCCCAAACCTGTGCCCTCCCCCGTGCTTTTCGTGGTAAAAAAAGGGTCAAAGATGCGCGGTAAATGTTTTGGGTCGATTCCCATTCCCGTATCTGACACCACGATGTGAACACTCGGCCCGTTTTCCACGAAAGCCGTGCGTATCTCTATGCGGCCTTCCTTGCCGATGGCTTGCTGAGCATTCATGATCAGATTCATGAGAACCTGCCGCATTTTGTCTTTGTCTAACACGAGAACAGGCACCCTTGGATCGAAATAGGTTTCCACCTGGATCCGCTTCAGCTCCAGATTGTGTCGCACCACACTCAGGACCTCCTGCACCAAGTCGTGAATCGAGGCAGGCTCCTTGCGACTATGAGCGCTTCGAGCAAAACTCAGCAAGTCTTCCACGATCGTCTTGCATGTGCGCGTATGCTTTTCTATGGTTTTCAAGTCTTCATAACGTTCCGTGCCTTCAGGTTCCTCGCGAATCAAAAGCTGCGTATACCCCAGAATGATTCCCAAAGGATTATTGATTTCGTGGGCCACTCCGGCGGCAAGCTGCCCCAAGGAAGCCAATTTGTCTGCCTGCAAAAGCTGTTGCTGCATGATTTTGCGTTGCGTGATGTCTTTAACCACCAAATGGAAAACTTCCCTCTTTTCCTGAAGGTCACACTGGGAGGAGGCACTGATCAAAGCGCTGATCTCCCGCCCATCTTGACGCACCAGAGCCACTTCCTCGTCTGTAACATAAAAGGACCGCTGAAGATTCTCCCTAAGACGCTCCCAGTCCCGGGGTTGTTCGAAAAATTTCCCAAAGTCCAATTTTTTTGCAGCCGCCTCGACCATCACGTTGTTGCCATCGATCCCGAGCATCTCACAACCTGCGGGATTGATGTCCAACAGCGTTCCGTCTGCCGCCACGACGGCGATCATATCTCGTGACGCCTCAAAAATGCGGCGAAACTTTTGCTCAGATCGTCCTAACTCCGCGGTGCGCTCGGAAACCAAATCCTCTAAGTGTTTATTCATCAATAGAAGCTTCTCATGGGCTTCCTTTAAGGCTTGACGATCGCGCAGGATCTGTTGATGGACTTTCCAAATTCTTTCGAAAAAGAGCGTCACCGCTCCCACGACGCAAAAACTGATGGTGTTCAATGATCCACTGTAGGGCCTTAAAGACTCCCAAATATGCCGGTATCCCCCCAGCAGCAGCAATTGTTTGGCGATATGACCAATGCCTCGAGAAATGGCAAAAACAGCCAAAGCATGACAAACCATGAGCAGATACAGATACAGCACATTTTCTCGGTCACGAATATGCAGCGCATAAGACAGCCGCACACAGGCTATGGCGAAAAACACCATGCAGGCTGAACCCACCAAGTCAACAAAAAAAATAGGAAAAAAAGGTAGAGTCATAACCCGGTATCATCCTGCGGCGAAAAACGATGAGGTGAACGTCTCATTTCTCTGAGTGCCAGATAGAGAAAAACAATAGCGGGAACACAGAGCAGGTGGTCCATTTTTCCTAGAAAGAAGATCCAGGCGAGCCATTCCCGCCCTGGATATGGTCGAAGATAGGCATGGAGTGTTCCTTCGGAAAACTTCATAAAAATATCATCTTGATTTTCCAGGTGGTGCACCAAAATGGCATCCAGATTCCAAAGGGTAAAAAGCAGCGCCGAGTATTGAAGGTAACGCCACCCCTTGTAACGAATAAGCCTTCGGCCTCGAAGCCAGTACGCCAGAACCCCCATGGATAAGATAAAAAAGCCGTGGCCCATCTGATGACTGTACAGACCTTCGGGATCGGCATGAATTTGAGTCGCCCAAAGTTCTCTTGGGAAAAGGACAACGGCCAAAAGGCAGATGGCAATCGAAACCATAGTCTCTGAAAAACCCTTGAAACTTGGAAAAGAATACAGATCTCTAACAAATCCTCGAAAAACCTCGAAACACAGCATCTTCCGCCACCTGTTAAAATACGTGTCCGTGCGTAAAAAATGAGGTCAAGTCGTTAAAATCTCCGCGCATTTTTTCTCTGAAACGCTTTGGTATGCGCTTTGCCTTTAGCTTACAATGTTCAAAAGGTCAATCGGGGCGTGAAATCGTGAAGGCGCGACGGCGGAAAGGCGCAAAGGGGCGAAAGGGAAGATGTGATGGTAAGGTTGGAAGCACGAAGGGCCACCGCGCGCCGTGACCCTTCGTGTTTTAAAGGCATTTTTGGAAAGGGCCTAAAGAAAGGATAGGGGGATCAGCGCTGTTTTTGGCGCAGCGCCAATTTGACGCGATCGGCGAGCATCTTGGCGCAGGTGGGACAGTATCGGTGATGCTCCTTCACATCCGGATGCGGATGCACATGGTGCTCGGCATATTCCACGAATTTTCGTGTGGCAAAAGGACGTCCGCAGGCTTGACACCGCTCCATGGCATGAATGCCGATGACCTCATTGCGTATGGAAACGGTTCGAATCCCTTCGCTGTCCTGGACGCAAATGGCGCCGGTAGGACACAGGTTGGCGCAGGTGCCACACCCAATACACGCCCCTTCCACCGGAACCACAAAATTCACGCCGTCCCGTTTTTCCATGCGCAAAGCTTCGGCCCGGATAATTTCCTTACAGACCCGAATACATAAACGGCAGCGCACGCACCCGTCGGGAGGAGGTCCCAGATCCACGCCGTATTGCTGAGCCAAGTCCCGAATTCTTGTGCTTTGAGGCGCCATCTGCAAAAGGCTTCGAAAAGCCTTCGTACGTGCCGCCTGAACCACTTCTCCTTCCGTTCGAACCTGTAACCCTTCCTTGACCGGCATGATGCAGGACAACATGGCAACGGGACGCCCTGATTTGCCGGACACCTCGACCGCACACAGGCGACAACTACCCGAAGGTTTCAAAGCAGGGTGGTAACAAAGGGTGGGCACAGAAATGCCATGCCGACGCATCACCTGCAAAACATTCTGCCCCTCTTCCGCTTCGTAATCCTTTCCATCAATGGTAATCATGACCATCGAAGGCACCTTTCTTTCAGTCGTGCTGCGCATCTTCAAGACGGTTGATGTAGTCCTGCAAGTAGGTGAGTTCCGCCTGAAGGGATCCCACGTATTGATGAATGATGTCTCGAATGGACAAAACGCCGACGATTCGACCTTCGAAAACCACGGGCATGTGTCGAATATCCGCCTGCACCATGGCTGACATGACGGTGTAAAGGTCATCATCCGGGCGGGCGACGATCAGTTTTTCTGTCATACCGTCTTTAATGCCGATGGCCGTAAAAGGTTTTTCGCGAAACTTCACATGGACTTTAAGAACATCCCTTTCCGTGAAAATACCCACGGGACGTTCTCGATCCATGACGATCAGGGCGCTGATACGACGCGAGGTCATCTCGTCGATGGCCCTTTCCACCGTTTCCCCGACATCGATCGTGTAGACTTCAAATCCCTTGCCGGCTAACAGGTCCTGCACTTTCACAGAAAACTCCACCGTTTCCTTTTGAAAAAGGCCTCTCATGGCCGGCCTTCGGGCCCAACCTTTTCACTCGTCAAGAACACGAAGGCAATCCTGAGGAAACCGGTGGGTGCCCTTGTCATCCAAGCTCACTTCCACCAGAGCCGTGGGATCGTTCTTGCTCGTGTCCGGATCCGTGATCACACCACGGGCGCCTACATACTGGTCCATGTACGGTTCCCAACTTTCGTCCTCGGACTTTCTGTATATCTCTACCCTTTGTCCTCGACGAAACGTCATAAAGCACCTCCTTTTGTCTGCGGTTGCTGCCGTTGTCGAAAAAATCCAAAAGGCTTGATAGGACAGCCGAGCCGCAATCTTTTTGTGTCTTTCAAGCGCCCGGAGGTGTTATTTCCGCATGGCTGCTGGCAGCCTTTTTGCGGGCACATTCCAGGCACCATCGGTGCCCTCGAACAACAGACGCTAAATGGTTCATGCGCTTCATGATGAAGTCATGATACCTTTCCGGCCCCAAAACATTTCCGCATTCTTCACAATATTCCAGTTTGAGCTGGTTGAGAACCGTGCCGCAAATAGAAAGAACGCGTGTACCGTCCTTATCCTCAATCTGCATGGCGTCATTCGGGCAATGGGTAGCGCAAGCGCCACACGCGATGCACTTTTCCGCCGTCACTCGAAAATCCGTCCCCGTCGGCTGCTCCAAGTCCACATACCCTAGTTTCAGGGCGTCGATTTTCATCTTATCCCGGCAGATCTCCACGCACAGCCCGCATCGTCGACAGACGTCACAACGCAAGCACCGTAAAGCTTCGTCTCTTGCCTCCTGTTCCGAAAGCCCGAGCTCCACCTGCTGAAACGTGATGCGCCGGCGGTCCGTATTCAGTTCAGCCATTCTTGGTCGTTCCAGACGCATCTTTTTGGATGCAGAAACCTTTAGGAAAGGCAAGCGGCGACGACGTACAGGCACCGGGGGCATCTTTGGTTGAGGAAGCCCTTGAAGGTAACGATCGATGGCATCAGCGGCCACCTTACCCATCCCGATGGCTTCGATGACCGTCGCCGGTCCCGTGACCACGTCTCCCGCGGCAAAAACACCTTCCTCAGTGGTTTCCATGGTGGCCGTGTTCGTCTTGATCGTGCCACGTTTCGACCAGGCCAGACGATCCAGGCGATCCAAACCTTCGGGATTGATCACTTGACCGATGGCGGCAATGACACAATCCACATCCAGTTCATGATCACTTCCTTCCACCGGAACCGGTCGCCTTCGTCCGCTGGGGTCCGGTTCCCCCAGTTCGGCACGCAGACAACGCAACGCCGTCACCCGCCCATCCTTGCCCTTGATTTCCACCGGAATGGTAAGAAACTGAAACTGAACCCCTTCCTCTTCCGCCTGCCGCACTTCTACTTCATGGGCCGGCATTTCGGAACGCGTCCTTCGATAAAGCAAGGTGACGGACTCACAACCCAATCGAATGCAGGTTCGAGCCGCATCAATGGCCACATTGCCGCCCCCAATCACGGCCACCTTTTTCCCCGGCGCATGCCGCTCGCCTAAGGCCACTTGGCGCAAAAAGTCCACGGCGCTGATAACTTGAGGGTAATCGTCTTCCCCGGAAATCATAAGCTTGTAGGAACTGTGAGCCCCGATGGCGATGAGAAAAGCTTCATAACCTTCCGCTCGTAATTGTTCGATGGTGACATCTTTGCCAAGGCGAGTGTTCAGCCGAATTTCCACGCCCAAATCCTCGATCATCGCCACTTCCCGATCAATCACCTCTCGAGGCAAGCGGAACCGAGGAATTCCAACCATCATCATGCCCCCGGCCACAGGCAAAGCCTCAATGACCGTGACATGATAGCCTTTGAGGCGCAAGAAATAAGCAGCCGTCAGACCCGCCGGACCGGCTCCCACCACACAAACTTTTCGGCCGTTCAACGGAGGGGCTGGCGGATTTACGTACTCCATACGAGACATGGCCCGTTCGGCCGCGTAACCCTTCAGATCCCTGATGGCAATGGGCTTGTCCACGCGACCTCGCACACACATGAATTCACAGGGATGCGTGCACACCAAGCCGCACACCCAGGGAAAAGGATTATCCTCGCGAATGATACTGATGGCCTCCGCTTCCCGGCCCATGCCAATGAGGGTCACATAGCTTGGAACGTCCAATCCGGCAGGACACGCCATTTGGCAAGGAGCAGGAGCCAATTTCACGCAGTCGCCCGTGGCGCAATTGTGCGTCTCGATATGGCTGACGAAAACTTCTTCGTATTCCGCCAAAGTCTTCAACAGGAACGTGCCGGCTTCCACGGTCTTGGCATCGGGCCCTTTGGATGCAAGGGCTTCGCCCAAAGATCGTAAAGCACTCACATGCTCATGCCCGCCTCGCCCCCAAGCTATGTCTTCCAAAAGAAGAAAAATTTCCTCCGCCACGTGACGAAACCGCGGCGTGGTAATGGCCTCCGTGGCAAGAATTTCTTGAAAATGCCGACGGCACTCACTGACCGGACATGCTGAAAGCGTCATACGTTATGACCTCGGAGTCGTGAAATCATGCATAGATCTTCACTAAAAAGCGGCCTTGGTAGCCGGGTGTGTCCATCTTGCGCCCCACCAAGATCCCTCTTGAAGGCTTTATGGGAACTCGTAATGCCACGACATTTCTACCATTTTTCAAAGGATGGGCAAGGCGGCGCCTCGCCCCTACAAGTCTAAAGACTGCGTTTTTTTAAGAAACATAAGCTTTCGGCCCGCTCATTGTGCGAGCGGGCAGACCCGCGCTTTCGGGAAAAATCCGTTCGTTCTCGAGAAAGCTTTTAGTCCAGAGGCGAAAGAGCCTTGGCGTGGCGTTCCCTTCGAATTTCACGAATCTCTTCGGGTTTTCCAAAATGCAGGCAATGTGTTGTGCACACCGTCACGCAGGCAGGCTTTAGGCCTTGATCCACGCGATCCTTGCAATAGTCGCACTTGACCACCTTGCCTGTTTCCGCATGCCACTGAGGGGCTCCCCACGGACACGCGGACATGCAAGTCTTGCACCCTACACAAAGCTCTTCATCGACAAAGACAATGCCGTCCTTGGCCCGCTTTTGCATGGCTCCCGTGGGACAAGCCGCCACACACCAAGGGTTTTCACAATGAAAACAGGGCATGAAAATGTAGGAAGCCCTCGGCAAGGCTCCCACGAACTTAGGGCCGACTTCCACCACTTGGCACACTTTCGGGCCCGCGGGCAATCCCTTGTTGGCCTTGCACTGGACTTCGCAGGTATGACATCCGATACACTTTTTTATGTCCTGAAAGAGATAATACTGGCTCATGAGCATATCCTCCGGGTTCCTTCCATCTTCTTATTGAACGCGCTTCACCGTCACGATGGTGTGGTCCAGTGCAGGGCTGCCGCCGATCATATCCGTCACGTTCTCCTGCAACATGGTGTCGGCAAGACCCCGATTGAAGCTTCGTGCCGCCAACCGCGCTTCGTGTCCAAACCCATGCAGCATAAAGACCGATTCCGGATGAATCATGTCGGTCACATAAGCTCGAATCTGCCCGGATCCCACCTTGGAAGAAACCTCCACCCATTCGCCGTTGTTGATCCCCAAGCGTTGCGCTTCCTTGGTGTTTATCCACAAGCGGTTTTCGGGGACCAGTTCGTGAAGATACGGGTTGTTCTGCGTGGAAACGTGAGTGTGCTGCGCACATCGTCCGACCATGAGGCGATAATGGCCTTCTGGAGGCACCTGAACCGGCTCATAAGCGGGAAAAGACGGAAAACCGGCATTTTCCAATAAGGAAGACACCAGCTCGATTTTGCCGGATGGGGTCTTGAATTTGATTCCGTCTTCCCGATTCCATAAGATCTGCTTGTCCGTATAGGCCACAAACCCTTTCTTGTTAAAATCTTCCAGATAAAATCCCGTACCTTCCAACTGCCAGCGGACCAGGTCTTCCATGGTTTCGTAAGGAAAATATTGACCAAAACCGAGACGTTCCGCCAACTGCTTCAGGATGATCGCTCCAGGACGCGTATCGTAACGAGGGCTCACCGCCTGCTGGCGCAGGAACATTTGGGGTTTGAGGCCGTTGGCCTGCTGAATGCAATCAAGCCGTTCCAGGTAGATGGATTCAGGCAAAATGACATCGGAATACCAGGCGATGTCACTGTAATTGATATCGATGCTGACAACCAAGTCCAGTTTTTCCAGAGCCCTTTTGTTCTGGTTGAGGTCGGGAATGGACATGAGAGGGTCAAAACGGTAAGCGATGAGAGCCTTCAGAGGGTAAGGGTCCTCGTTGAGGATGGCCAGAGGAAGCCTTTGCCCCACCCCATGGTCCTTGTCCGGCAAAGGAAAATCGGGGGTACCCACCTTGTCAAATCGAACCACGTCGACCTTGGGCAGGCCTTCCTGTTCCGTTAATTTTCGAGCGGGCTTGCCGCCCACTTCGCCTGGACCCTTTTTGAAAAACAGTCCGCCCTTAGCTTCCACGCTTCCCATCAGAACATTGAGAATCAAAATGGAGCGGCGCAGATAGATTTCATTGGGATGACTGGCGCCACGATAGCCGTAATGGAAGATGACCGAAGGCTTCTTTTTGGCCATCTCCCTCGCCAAAGTCACGATGCGATGCGCTTCGATTCCCGTTTCCTGTTCCGCCCATTCCGGCGTATACGGCTGCACAAAGTCCTGTAGCACGGCAAAACCGTCCACCCACCGTTGCACATAGCGGGTATCGTAAAGCTTTTCGTTGATGATGACATGCATTAAGGCATAATTCAAGGCAAGGTCTGTGCCCGGTCGAATCATGAAGTAATCATGGGCCTTGGTCGCCGTCACGGTCACTCGAGGGTCGATGTAGGTGATCTTCGCCCCGTTTTCCACAGCCTCCATTAAGTTGTTGACCGCTCGAACCTCCACGGCTTCAAAAAAGTTTCGACCGTAAAAGACGATGTGCTTGGTGTTCTTGTAGTCTGCACCCATCTGAGCGTCCGTGTAGCCGAAAAGGGATCGGCATGCGGTGTTCACAGAGCCCTTGCAGATGGCATCATGGGTAAAATGATTGGGGGAACCGAGGGCCCTTAGGAAGGTCTTGCTAACATGGGTGGCAAGCTGCGTCCGTTCACCTAAAACAACACTTTGGGGGCCATGTTTCGCAACAATCTCTTTGAGCTTTTCGGCGACATAGCTCAGGGCCTCGTCCCAAGAGGCCTTTTTCCACTTCCCGCTGCCTCGAGGACCGGTGCGAATGAGGGGCGACTGAACCCGTTGGGTGTCATTTAAAAGGGCGATACCCGCCGCACCCCGTGGACACAAGCTGCCTTCCATCCCCGGCACATGAGGATTCCCTTCGATCCATTTCACCTGACCGTTTTCCACAATCACCTGGATGGGGCAGCGAACCGAACACATAAAACAAAGACTGAAGACTTCCTTTTTCATAAATGTTCCTTTCCTTTTCTGAACTTCCCTGAACTTCACGGAGTCGCGAATCGATTCTCTAAAACCTTTCTGACGCGATATTCCAGCTCGTCAAGCTCCACCGGCTTCACCAAATAATCTTCGGTCGCCAACCGCCTCGCCTCCTGAGCCGTTTCCGCAGAAGGAAAACCTGTAATGATCATCACACGAACACGGGGTTTATGAGCCCGCAGAAACCGTAACACCGAAAGCCCATCGTCATCCTTGAGCTTGATGTCCAGTAAGGCCAGGTCCGGATCATGGTCCTCCAGCCATCGGCGCGCTGTGCTCGCATCACAAAACGTGTGCACTTCATGCCCCAGCCGAACCAAAACCCTCTGCATTAAGCGGCACGCATCCTTCTCATCATCCAATACCATGATGAGGGCCATAACAAACTCCATGAACCTTGTCCACCACCACGCGACGAGGGAATCTTGTGGACAGCCCTTGGAAGAAAGAGACTTTCGAGCTCATCACATCCCCACGAGGCGACATCGCGGTCTTGATGGGCAAAGTCCATGCCAACGAGTAGCCCTTGGTGTTCAAGGAAAACTTCAGCGGCACACGAGAAGAAAGGCTGGATACCTGCAATCTTTCTATAGCACTGCAATTTTTTTATTGCATTTTTGATGATGGATGGACCCGGCTTTCATGTTCGAAGTGCTTGGACAAGGCTGGTGGAGAGGTTTCGTCCACGGAAGCGGCGCTACGGATTCTCAAGGGCCAAGCTTCAAGGCATCCGTAACAAATGGGAGCCTGTGAAAAGGGAAGTTTTTAAGGGACATGGAGGCTGCCTCTGATTCAGGAGGTTCGCTTAGGCATGCCGGCATGGATGCCTGAGAGCTGGAAATAATCAGGCAGGAGACGGTTCCGGAAAAGGATCTCTCCCTTGCGATTTCTGAGCGCGGGCGTTCCGCCTGGAGACAGAGCGGGCTGGTGGACAGCGCTCCGGGGGAATCCTCCAGTTCCGGGTTTGCAGGGGCGAGGCGACGCCTCACCCCTGCAGAATTTGATGGTATGAGATGCCTTGTATCGTGACAATATTGACCGCCTTTTGGCGTCAAGACTCTGTATTCGCAGGGGCAGACCGATGTGTCAGTCCCAGAGAGAGCCTCTCGGTGCATGGGTGTTGAAGCACGCCAAGCTGCTTTTTCAAGAGAGGATTTTGGGTGGACACGTAGGTCCGCCCTACGAGGACTGGCTCTCGATGCTAAAACGTCCTACGACGCCGCTGGCCTTTGTGCGTGGGATAGATCCTGGAGGCATAGCCGACTTGCGGCCTGGTGGTGCTGGGACGGACACGCGGAGCCGCCTCCACGATGAATGAACAGAGACTGAAGGCGTTGGCATGGATGATGCTTGTGTAGGGTGCGTTGTGGTGTGCCGGAGATGTGACCGCTGACGTCAAGCGGGTGTTCATTTCGGCGTCTGTATTAACTTTTTAAAGGAGGATGGTGCAATGAGGAAAAAGTTTCGATGGTCTTTGGTATGGATGATTTTTATGGCGACACTTGCTGTGGCGGGAGTCACGGCGGAACCTGTGCTCAGCCAACAGCAGGACACGCAGGCTCAAGGAACGACGGCACCGGGGGCCCAGCCGCAAACTCCCGCAGCCCAAACCCAAACGGCTCCTGCTGCAGAAAAGCCGGCAAGTACTGAGGCTAAACCTGTAGGAGACACCCTGGGACTTCCCGGAAAAATCGGTAAAGAAGTGGCTAAAGCGCCTCTGGGAAAAGAGCGGGGTCAGATTGACCCCACAGCACCTCGTGGTGCCTTCGGAATTCCTGGAGCCCCTAAAATTAATTACGTGGTTGCGATTTTGTGGTCCGTATGGGTCGGTTGGATTTTTTCAACGGTTGGGGCCTTCGGCGGGATTATGGCCGGTGTGGGTCATATGTCTGTTTTGGGTATTGGACCCTACGCCAAGACCTTTGCTAAGACGGCTCCGGGTCTCAATAAAGCTCTTACGGATAGTGTGCGCACATCCAACCAGTTCCTTGTGGGACTCTCTGCCCTGATCAGTACCATTAATTATTTAAAAGCACGCACCTTGGCCTGGCCTGTTGGTATCGTTCTGGCTTTGGGATCCATCGCCGGCGCAATTTTCATTCCCTGGCTCACAGGTGGTAAGGTCACTTTCAAGCAGTATCAGGGCTGGTTCGGCTTGTTCGTCTTCGTGGTCGGTGCCTTCCTCTTCTACGAAACCACACCTGCAGGTCAACAGAAGAAGAAAGCCGCCAAAGAGGCTGCCCAGGCTTTTTCAAAGGCCATGAAGGAAAAGAAGGACATGGCCCAACAGGGCATCCAGTTTAAATCCTTCTCCATCACGAAATCCACATTCAGCTTCTTTGGGACTGAATTCCACTTCAATCCCATCGTCATCTTCTTGGGTGGCGTGGCGATCGCGGCCATCTCGTCCTTCCTTGGCGTGGGCGGCGGTTTCCTCTACGTCCCGTTCCTCACCTCGTTCACAGGCGCTCCTATGTACGTGGTGGCCGGCACATCGGCTATGGCGGTGCTCCTTAGCATGATCACCAGCATTGCCAGCTATATCACCGTGGCCAAGGCGGGTATGGACTGGACCCTGATCGGCTTGGAACTCATCGGCATCTTTGTGGGCTCTATGATCGGTCCACGCACACAAAAATATATTCCGGACATCTGGCTGAAGAGACTCTTTGTGTTGCTTGCTCTTTACGTAGGTCTTGGCTACTTTAGCCTCGGTTTCTTCGGCAAGGCCTGGGTGCCCATGTAGATCATGAAGCCTTACGGGAGCTGACACCTTTTTGGACAAAAAAGTGGCGTCCTTCGGTCATGCCCTTGTATGCACCGAAGGACACTTCAAGGAAAAGCACAAGTGGCTTTCTTCCAATGGGTCCACTCTTCTCAAGGTTCCTATGGAACTTATCTCGCTGAGGTCTTCCTCGTGGCGTTCTTGGCTACCTTGGCAGGAGAGACCACACTTGCCTTAGGGTATCGCATCAACCGCCGGTACCTCAAAAAACTTTCCGAGGATCTCGCCGAGTACCAAAAACTTTCCGATGAAGCCGAACGCATGGGCGATGAGACTTCCTATCAAGCTGTCAACAAAGTAGGGAACGAAGTCTGGGGAAAATTGTTCTTTTTCAAGGTCGCGCTCTCCGCGGCAGCCCTGTGGCCTGTTTTCTTCGGCTTGGCATGGCTTCAAGCCCGTTACCGCCACTTCGATCTTCCCATCCCCGGAACCTCCATCGGCCTCAACTATGTGGTGGTCTTTTTGATCGCCTATGTGGCGGCACGCCTTATGTTCTCACGTATTTCTCGAAAGCTGCCCTTTTTTCGAACCGTGCTTGGCATGGTGGATGCCGATGCGGCTCATTCGGACACAGCCCCACGAATCCATCGGTAAATATTCGCCGTCAACCGTTCCTTTTTCGTGTTCCACAGCTTGAGGCAGCCCCTGCGCTGTTCTTTCATCTCCTCCACCATGTAGGCCAAAAGGAGGCGATGTTCTTCCTGGAGAAGACCTCGATCCAAGTCCTTTTGCATGCGGGCCAGCATCGCCAAAATAGCAAAGGTATAAAGGCTCAGCGTGGTCAACCGCCGAAGAACGTATTCCTTGGTCGCCGTTTTTTTGCCGTAGAGTGCCGGAAGAATCCAAAGGGCATAGCGAAGAAATCGAGCATTCCATTTCGCTTGCCGCGAGGCCCGTTTGAAGTCTTTATCCGTGAAAGGAAAAGTCCACTGCATGGGCCGTGTAAGCTCCTTCCACAAAAGGCGAACTTTGCCCCACAGACCTTTTGAAACCTCTCCCATTTCTTTGGCCATACGCCGAATGGCAAAAAGCGGAGGGTATATGGAATGAATTTCCGTGGTGCCTTCAAAAATGGTGGTCACGCGAAAATCACGCAGCCTTTTTTCATAGGGCTGAGTGGTCAGGTACCCGGAGCCTCCCGCCGTTTGCAGCGCGTCATAAAGGACATCCCAGGCTCGCGTGGTCCCGAAAAGCTTCACATGGCTTGTTTCCATGGCCAAGTTGCGATGCGGGCTCGCTTCCAAAAAGGCGGCCGTCAAGGTGGTCATGGCCTCGCAGGCAAAAGCATGGGCGCGGGCTTTGACGATTTTTTCCTGGATGAGCTCGAAATTTTCGATAGGCACCTTGAATTGCGTGCGCGTGCGGGCACGGTGCACCATATCCTTCACGGATTGTTCCATAAGTCCCGTGGAGGCGGCTCCTAATCCCAAGCGACCGAAATTGAGAATGGTCATGGCGATTTTGAAACCATCGCCGGGATTTCCCAAAAGGTTTTCTCGAGGCACCTTGACATTCGTGAAATGGATGGCCGCCGTGGAACTGGCCTTCAGGCCCATCTTGGGCATGTCCGCGCCGATCTTAACCCCGTCCCAGTGGGTTTCTACGATGAAAGCTCCCATGTGACCGGGATGTTCCGGATCAAGTTGAGCAAAGACGGTCAATCCTCCGGCGTAATTGGCGTTGGTAATGTAGGTTTTTCGACCGTTGAGGATGTAACACCCTTCCGATTCTGAAAAGACGGCCGTGGTTTCAATGTGTTTCGCATCGGATCCCACGTGGGGTTCGGTCAGGGCGTAGGAAAAGATCATGTCTCCGGAAGCGGCAGGCGGCAGGTATTTTTCTTTTTGAGCTTCGGTTCCGAAAAGCTGAATGCCTTTGATACCAATGGAAAGATGCGCAATGGATACCAGCGCCACAGCCAAATCCCTTCGGGCCATCTCGCGAATGACTTCCAGGTATTCCCAGAGATTCAGACCAAGCCCTCCGTATTCCTCGGCCACGGAAAATCCAAAGAGCCCAGCCTGGGCCATCCGTTGAAGCATCTCATCGGGAACCCTTCCCAGATTTTCTATTTCCTGGGCAGGAAATTCCTTGAGAATGTCCTCATAGGCCGATATCAGCGCTCGAACCCTTTCGGAGTCCACATGCACGGGAAACCTTTCGAAAATGGAGGCATCCAAAGCTCCTCGGTACGCCGCTTCCAAAAATCCAGCTTGCTCCATGTCCTTTCTCCCTCATTCACGGTCAGCCCTTGGCCCTTCCGAAAGGGCCTCCCTTTCGACGAAACGCAATCGGCCCTCGGGATCGTTCACCCATCCCACACGTCCGTTTCGAAAAAGCACATCGGAGAAATGGTAAAACCACACGTTACCGCGAATACTTGTGGGAGTTCCCTGAACTGCCAAAACTTCATCGGCGGAAGAGCCGATGGTAAAAAAAGATGGAATTTTTCCTCCACTCTTGGCCAAATATTCTTGGGAAGGCAACAGACGAACCTTGAGATTGCCAAATGCATTATCATAGGCTGCCACACGATCCTCCACAAAACGTACGGAACTGAACCCGTAATGCCACAAAGCCCCGCGAATCCCCGTGGGGGTTCCCTGAACGCGTAAGACCTCGTCCTTCGTGGAACCCAGCGTGAAGAAATCCATCGATTCCTTTCGGATCGAAGAGTCGGAAGGTTTCAAAAACACACGAAGTCTTCCATCGAAATTGTCATAGCCCACGACGCGTCCGTCTTGAAAACGCACTTCCGAAAGTCCATACGCCCAACGGCCGGCGTTTCGCCGATCCGGAGAACCCTGCACTCGAAGCACATCCCTTTCGGTGCTTCCAAGACCGAAAGTCTCGGCACGATCCAAAGGTGCCTTGGGCGAAACCTTTCCGGATTCGGAAGCATCCAGATCTTGTAAGGGAATGGTCAAAGAAGGAAGCCTCAAATCCTTACGCTGTGAGGGAACATCAAACGTCGCCGACTCCCTTGATTCTCCCGCAACAGAAGCGCCGGGTTTTTCGGGACCAATCTTTGAAAATTGAAATCGGTTTTTATGGCCCACGGCCCAAAAGATCCATAAAACGGCCACCGCCAGTACGGCGACGGCTCCGATCCACTTTCCGGAAAAATCCAGGGAAAAATTTCGAAAAAAACCAAACCGCCTTGACTCTTGCTGTCTCGGTTCTGAAGGGGAGCCTTTCTCCGGCGCCCTTCGCCGTCTTTCCTTGAAAACCTCTTTGTCCCCAGACCCATTGGGCAAAGGGTGGTTCAGAATTCGATGATAGGCTTCTTGAAGGTCCTTGAACTTTTCTTCAGCGCGAAGTCGAGCCCATTCAGGGGAATCGGCATAGAGGTCGGGATGCCATTTTTTGGCCAATTCCCGATAAGCACGTTTCACATCTTCGAACGAAGCTCCCGGCTCCAATCCTAACAATTGATAATCCTTAGGGGTGGCGTTGTTCGTCACCGACATAGGAACCCGTCCGATGATCAAAGATTTTTGCCTTCTTTGCAACAAAGCGTCAAAAGCATAGCTTTTCAGCTTTTTCGGTTCAAGACTTTGCGGCTTCTTTCCGATAAGGTAAGAGAAGATTCAGGAAGAGCGGAAAGATCTTTTTTGAGTTGAAAGATTTGACGGAGAGAAGATTCATGGATCGTGACACAACCCTGCAAGATAAGCCGGTGGATGAGATCCTTGGCATCGCGGAAAAGTTACCGCCCTTTCCCGATGTGGTACAGAAAGTCATGCCTTTGCTCCAGCGCATGGCTCCGGTGGAAGAGATCGAAGCCGTCATTCGCTATGATCAGGTCATCGCTGCCAAGGTGCTTGCCCTGGCACGATCCCCTCACTACACCCGTGCACAACCGGCCAAATCTCTCAAGGACGCCATCATTTCCCTGGGCCAGCGAGCTTTGGTGGAAGTCATTCTGGCCGCCTGTTCGGCACGGTTTCAGGATGATGCGGTCAAAGGCTATGATCTTCAAGAGGGGGAACTGTGGGAACATGCCGTAGGCACTGCCATCATGGCGGATCGTATCGCCGAAAAAATCGGAAGCCCAGATCGACTCACTATTTATACCGCCGGTCTGTTGCATGATATCGGCAAGACGGTTTTGAACCATTACGTGGACCACTACCTGGACCGCATCATCAAGGCCATCAAAACCCGAAAACAAACCTTTCTGGAAGCTGAACGGGAAATCTTGGGCATCGACCATCAGGAATTGGGAGCCCTTATCGCGACACGATGGAATTTTCCGCCCGCCGTGGTCGCCGGTATCGCGCACCATCATAGTCCTCAAAAGGCCGAAGAAAACCGACAGGTTGCTTCCATCGTTTACGCGGCAAACCGCATGGTCGCCGCCATGGGGATCGGAGCGGGTGTGGACGGGTTTCTGAATCCCAACCAAGACCACGTCTTAGAAACCCTAAATCTGGATGGACGTTCCATCGAAAAACTCATGGCCGATGTTTTCGTAGCCCTGGACGAAACCAAAAAATTTCTGGCCGGCTAGAAAATTTTCATCGCGAAAAAAGAAACGAGCCTCGTTGCCCGGTCGAGAGAAAGGTTTCAGGGTGGCCTTGGATACATGTTTCTGCTAAGGTGTTCCCGAAGAGCGGGCGTTCGTAGCGGGGCGGCGTCTCAGCACCTCGGCCGGAATCTTCCCGAAAGCCTCTGCGAACTCCGCGCTTAGGCGGTACGTTTTCCCTTCTTTTGCGCCGCCGCGGCAAGAACCACCGTCGCAACGGGGGACACCATGCTCATACTGACCCGCAAGGTGGGCGAAGCTATTCGCATCGGGGACGATATTCAGGTGGTCATCACCGCCGTGGACCAGAACAAGGTAAAGGTAGGTATTCAAAGTCCCCGCCACGTGCCTATTTTTCGCGAGGAACTCTATCAAAAGATCCAGGAAGAAAACCGGCAGGCGGCCGCCATGCAGACCGAGGATCTGGAAGAAATTTTGGATCGTCTACCGACAAGAACACCTTGAATGCTCGGCGCCTTTGAGCATTGAGTTTGAATGAGAGCCATGAACTGGAACATCATTAGAGGTCGGCTCAAAACTTTTTCCCCGCACCACGAAGCTTATGTTGAAGCGGTCTTAGGGCAAATTTCGGCCCACGACCAAGACCAACTCCTGGCCTGCGCCATCTTCGGTTCTTACGCCCGTAAGGAAAACCGACTCAATTCTGACCTGGATCTTCTCCTTATTCTTGACGTTAAGGAAGGCTTCACCCAACGCATGGCGCGGTTCGTGGAACAAATCGAGCTAAAACATGAATCCCTGGCTCAAGAACTGTATGAACAAGAGGGGATAATTTGTGAGATCTCCCCTTACATTCTCATGCGGCAGGAGGCGCTAGTCGTCCACCCTGTTTACTATGATCTTGTGTCCCACCACGTCATCGTTCATGACCCCCACGGACTCATACGGCACATTGTGCACCGGGTGGAAGAGTATCTCACGAAAAAGGGAGCCCATAAGGAAACGGTGGTCACGGGCTGGCTCTGGCACGTAAAGGATGCCGAGATTCCCAACGTCCTCGAGGTTGCGCCATGAGAACGGACAATCTCACCCAAGCTTATCTTCACAAGGCCAAAGTCCATTTGGAAGCTCTCGGCTTTTTCAAGGATAGGGAAGCCTATTCGGATGTGGTCCCTGAGGCTCAAGAACTTGTGGAATTGCTGATGAAAGCTGTTTTCCGAGCAGCGGGCGCGAAGGTTCCCAAAGTCCATGACGTGGGAAAGGTCCTTGAAAAGTATCGAGAGCATCTTCCTCAAAGCTTGACGAGTCATCTCCATGAGATTCGACGCATTCGTAAGAGGCTTCGAAAGGAACGTGAGCTCAGTTTTTACGGAGCTGACGACTTTATTCCCACGGAAGAATACCACGTGGAAGACGCGGAACACGCTATCTGTGACGCAACTTTCGTGGACTAGGTAGTCTGGGAAATGTTCGAGACGTGCCAGAAAAAGGAAGAAGAAGAACCCACATGAAAATCGAAACCAGCCGATTCGGAACCCTGGAGTTGGACGAAAGCACCTTTATCCACTTTCCATGGGGCATTCCCGGTTTTGAAGAGATCAAACGCTACGTGCTCTTGGAACATCGGCAGGGACCGTTCAAGTGGCTTCAAGCCGTCGATCATCCCGACGTGGCCTTTGTGGTCGCTCCGCCCGACATCTTCGGCGTTCACTACAAAGTCCCGGAAAATCGAATGTCGGTCCTTGAGCTGCAGGATTCAAACGATCTTGCCATACTGCTTCTGGTTTCGTTGGACAGGACCACACGCACGGTGCGCCCTCATGTACGGGCCCCTCTGCTCCTGAATGCGTCCAATCGCCGAGCCTACCAGTGGGTCATAGAAGCCGGAGAACAGGTAAACATTTTGACCATCCAGGAATCATCGAACGCGGTCGAATAAGGCAAATCCCCTGAATTCCCACGGCCGGAGGCGTGGAAGCTCAGGGGACCTGAGGGTCGTCGATCCCTTGGGAACGAGAAAAAATTCAGCCAAGATCCGCGATTTTCTGATACTGCCGGGAAACGGCCTGAGCCTTTTGCATACCGGCAAGTTTTTCCCCGGTGCGGGTCAGAGCTGTGGCGAGTGCGTTGAGACAGGCGTCGTGGCTTTGTTGCAGCTCCGCAAACAGGGAATAGGCTTGGTTTCTGGAGGACTCGTCTTGAAAGGTTTCGACGACAGAGGAAAAGTTCAAAAGGTTCCGGACCCGGTAAAAAGTGTCTTGGCATCGTGAAACGAGACCTTCAATGTCTTCGGCCTCGGCGTCTTCGTGGGCGGCCTTCTGCAAGGCGTGAAGATCCGCACGAAGATCCTGAATCAGGTGAGCCAGGACCTGGATGGCGTCGAGTGTCTCCATGAAACCTTTCCTTTTCCCACTTGTGTCTTAAGCCGTCACAGACCTAGCCCAGTTCCCGGCAACTTCCTGAACATCCAGATTCAGTTCTCCCCGATCGTATTTCCTTTTCACTTCCTGCCAGCCTTCCCGAAGTTCTTTCAAGATATCGATCAGGTTATTGTAGGTTTCCGGCGGTTTTGTAGAATTGATGCCGATGAGTTCCCGAAGGAGGTAATTATAGATTCGTGAAAGGTTAACGGCGATTTCACCGCCGCGTTCGAAATCCAAGCCCACCAAAAGCTCCGTGATAAGGTCCTGCCCATGGCGAATGCGTTCATAGGCCGCATCCATGCAGTGGGAAGCATGGTATTCCTTGGCCTGCTGTAGATCGCGAATGGTCGCATCGTAGCACATGAGGACAAGGCTGGCGATGTCCGCCGTTTCCACGTTGGTCCTTCGGTAAGCTTCCTGAGCCATGTTCATCATCATGGATTCAACCTCCACAGGCCTTCTTCTACACGACAGCGGTTATCTGAACCCAAGCTTCTCGAAGATCCCCGGCCATGGAAATCATACGACCCAGAGTCCCCTGGGCTTGGGTGTCATGAACAGCGATGAGCTCTCGAAGCATGTAATTGTAGATTCGGCCCAGGTTGACGGCAATTTCTCCACCTCGTTCGTAGTCCAAACCGATCAGAAGTTCCGTGAGAATATCCTGGGCGTGTCGAAGCCGATCCATGAACAGATCGTACCGGCCTTCTGCGTGAGCGTGTTTCGCGTCTTGCAAATCCTCGATGAAAGTGTCGTAGCACCTGACGATAAGATTCAAAAAATCGCCGTTGGAAGCGTCATGACATTGGCTTACTGGCAGGGCACACGCGGTCATTTTTTCCTCCTTGCTGTCAATTTTTTCCGCTCCAGAACCATACATCAACGGTGGGAATGGCTCCCTTTGAACAGGCTCCTCTCACGCGCTTTGTGACATGCTGGAAAAGAGCTTGGAAAGGTTCGACATCTGCTCGTTTAAGGTGCTCATGGCTTTGTCCATGGCCACAAACCTGGCCCTCATTCGTTCTATGTCGGCATCGATGCGATCTTCCAGCTTCTGCATACGATCGTCCAGCGACTTAATCTTTCCCTGAACACTCTTCTTTTGCATGGTGACCGTGCCATCCAGGGAATCCGTGAGCCCGTTCAAAACGGATTGCAAGCCTTGAGCCATTGTATTGAATGCCGAGACTGTACCGGAAAAATCCTGCAACAGGGCGTCCTTGAACTTATCGGCGTTCAGTTCGAGGGTGCCTGACCGGGAAAATGTGATACCGTAACTGAAAAGTTCCTGATCGAGTACGGTGCTCTGCAAACGGGTCTTGATGGAACGAAGCGTGGCATCGCCGAAAAGCACTCCTCCGGTCTTTTCGCTGAGCGCATTGTAGCTGAACTGCTCGTTGATGTATTTGACAAGGCCGTTGTAAGCATCGACGAAATTTTGAATCTTTTCGGTGATGCCGCTTTCATCCCTCTCCACATCAAGGGTGATGGTGGTGTTGGCATCCGCACCGCGCAGCTGAAGAGTGACTCCTGGAATGGCATCGGTGATGGTGTTGGAAGAGCGCGTCATGGCAATGCCGTCGATGGTAAAGGAGGCATCGACGCCGGCCTGAAGAGTGGAAAAATAATCTCCTGCGGCATCGGTGAACGAGATGCCTGCGGTGCCTTCATTTTCACTTGTGAGGATAAGCCGATAGTCGGAATCGGACACTTTGAGCACGCTGGCGATAACGCCGGTGGGGTTGGAACCCGTGTTCAGGCTGTTGATCTCGTCTCGAAGGGTATTGAGGTTTTTCCCATCCAAGCTGACTTCTTGACCGCTGATGGTGATGGTCCCGGTCCATTCGGTGGGATCGGACGCCGAAGTCACGGATGTGGACTGCAGTTTTTCGGCCTTGGCCAGCTGAGTGACCTGAATATCAAACCGGCCTCTGGCTGCTCCGGAACCCACTGCCACCGTCAGAAGGTTTTCCGGATTGACGCCGCTGGAAGTTTTCAAGGAAGCCGAGAAAACATCGAAGTCGCCGGTATCCTTGATCTTTTGAACCGCAGAGAGCAAATCCGAAAGTTTGGTGGAAACCGTGTTCCAGGCGGAAAGCACATCCTCCTGATTCTTTTTCTGCCGTTCCAAGGGCTTGATAAACTGGTTTTCTTCCACGCGACGAAGCTGTTCCAGCAGGCTCTGCCAATCAAGTCCGCTTCCTACGCCACTGAGACTGAACCCCATGGACGCACCTCCCACTCTCCAAGTGCCGCCCTTCACCTGATCGGCAACACCTTTTGTTTTTGAATTCACCCTTGCCTAATTTATCGGCATGAAAAGATGAAAACTTGACACATTTTCTGAAGGAATCCATCGAGTTTGCCCAAAACGGCCGAGGAAGCCGTCGGCGTTTAAAGTCTCTGAAAGGAAAAAGGGGTAGCTCCCTTTTAGGAACCACCCCCTTTTTTCGGACTGGTAGAACGTAAGACGGCTCGTTCTTTTACCTCAAGAGGGTCAGAATCTGCTGGGGTGCCGCGTTGGCCTGGGCTAACATGGCCATTCCGGCCTGCTGCAGGATCTGAGTTTTGGTAAATTGAGTGACTTCATAAGCCATGTCTGCATCCCGAATGGCCGACTCGGAGGCCGAATAGTTTTCAATCATAATATTCAGGTTGTCCATGGTGTGCTGCAGACGGTTCTGATAGGCGCCGATTTCGGCCATGTAGGTATTGATACTGGTGATGGCTGTATCGAGCGCGTCCATGGCCGCTTGGGCAGCGGACTGCGTTCCAATTCTGCTTGCGCTGACTCCCAAGGCAGCCGAAGAAACCGCTTGCAGTTCAACCTGCAATTGATCGTGGGATCTATTAAGCGAGCCGATCTGGAAGGTGAAAGAGGCGGCTGTTCCGGTTCCTGTCGAGTAAACCAACGTGACCCCATTATATTGCGATGTCATGGCGATTCGATCGAGTTCCGCCTGAAGTTGAGTGAACTCAGTGTTAAGCAATTCCCTGTTCGCGTTCGTGATTTGTCCGCCGGCTGCTTGAGTTGCCAGATCCTTCATGCGGACCAGAATGTTATACATTTCATGATAGGCCCCATCGGCCACCTGCAGCATAGAATTAGATTCCGTGGCGTTTTGGTAAGCCACCCTCAAGGATGAAATTCTAGCCTTGAAGGTGTTGGCCACGGCATAACCTGCCGCATCGTCAGCCGCCTTGTTGATGCGGTAACCCGTGGACAATCGTTCCAGCGCATTCTGCATGTTGCGATTATTGACGGTCAGATTACGCTGAACATTCAATGAAGCAATGTTGGTGTTGATTCGAAGTGCCATGGGAAATCCTCCTTGATCCTTTTGGTCTTTGACATCCCTGTCTCGTTAAGGTCTACCAGTCCGCTTTTCGCTTTCATTTACTGTATCGACAGGATTTCCCAATCCCTTTAATTTTTTTTGAGGCCCAAAATTCCATGCTTGAGAAGCCAATCCACGTGCAGCAAAGCCGCCTGCCGGGAAAGTCCCAAAGAGTTTTTCACCATGAAAACGAGATCGTCGAGTCGATACCCCTTAGAAGCATCGAGGCGGCGAATCAACGAGAGCACCTCTTTGCAAATGAATGATGAACTCTCCCCGTAAACGACGGGAACGAACCCCTCAGCCAATTGATCGAACCCATAGGGGCTGACAGCAAACATTGTGTCTTCACGAAGTGTCTGAGTAGGGTAATGCCCAAAAATCTTCCTAAAATGGGGAGTAAGTATCGGCAACACTTGGTCTTTCGGTTGACTCCCGTTCCTCTCTCTCAGGGCGGCCTGCGCAAGTTCTTGCCAGAGATTTCCATATTCGGCGACAATGACAGACCATCGGTACCGCCCAGCTTCACATTGCCCAGCTTTTCCCATGGATTGCCTCGTCTCTTCCTGGGTCAACAGACAGGACAAGGCCTCCAGAAAGCTTTCCATGTCAAAGGCGACCTTTTGGGCTCGGTAATAACGAAGTACGGAAGAATCCAAAATGCCGGCAAGGTCTTCCCACGGTTCGGCTTCGGCGGAGGCGTAGGTCCGAACTAAAAATCCCGAAACACCCGGTTTGACCAGTTCACGATAGCCGTTGAAATCGGATGCGATGACCGGCAATCCATAGCTCATGGCTTCAAGGATCGTCAGGCCGAAAGTTTCCTGGTAGTTATCCACAAGAGAACAAAAAACGTCCGATGCCGCATAAAGTAGTTCTTTTCTCTCTAGAGAAACATTCGCTTCTATGCTGACGTGCGAGCCGATTCCTACATAGCGGCACAACTCGGAAACCAATCTAATGGCCTCTTTTTTCCCCGCTCCAGAGAGCACAAGACGGTACTTCCGGGAAAGCCCTTTCTCGCTAAACTTCCTGAACAGCCAAGCGCATCCCTCCAGGAACGGACTAAGATCCATTTTGCCTCGAACCGAAAACCGGCCAAGACACAAAACAACCACTTCGTCGAGTTTCCATCCCAACCGAAGGCGCGCTTCCTCTTTGTCCACAAGAGGCTTTTGCCGATCCGGAATTCCAAGAGGGATATGAACCAGGCGCGGTGCCTTTGGAAGAACCGCCTGAAAAGCTTCTTTGAATCGTTCTCGCAAGTAATCAAAGGTTTGGCTGAGCATCTTTTGTGCACAGAGGCTGGTACAGATGATTGCGTCATAGGGTTTGGGACATGCCAGCAAGAGGCTTAGGCACTTCGTATAGATGCTCAGGGTGTCCAGAGAATGCGTTACGCCCGTTACGGCAAAAGGAGCAATATCCAGGGCTCGATTTCGCCATTCCATCACGTAAGGCATATAAAAGGTGAAATCGCCATGATGCATGACATCGACGGGTTCACGGCGCAGTTCATCCCAAGCCAAGGCCTGAGGGATCGCCCTGGGTCTTGCCGGCGATTCCACAGGAGAGGTGAGATCATTCAGAAACCGACGCATCCTTTCGGTCTGAATTGTGTCCTGACAAAAAAAACGACATGATTTAAATCGCCCGTATCGAAAAAAGGCTTCGAGAAATTGCCTGTTGGCGGCAGGCATGCCCATTTTGTCCTGCCAAAAAAGATCATCGATCAGGAAAGGATCAAAACTTGCCCAATGCATGCATCGTCATCCTCTACACCACGAGTCAGGCCCCACGTCCCAGCCGCTGACTGAGAATCTCATAAGCCTTGACAACGGGGAAATCGTTGACTCCCTTGGCTACCAAGGACGCAAACACCCGCAAAGCCCTTCGATCGGCCCCGAGTTGCCAGTAAGTATTGCCTAGTTTGATCGCCGCTTCGATATTGTCGGGTTCCTTGACCAAGGCTTTCTGAAAAGCTTTTACAGCCAAATGAAGCTTATTTTCCTGTTTGAGGAGGCTTCCATAACGGGTCCACCCCAAGGTCGAGAGAGCATACCCTCCCCAATCACGATGAAAAGCCTCAGAAGCAAGGTGCCACTGACCGTTTTCCACAGCCAGACAACCCAACTGCTCCCATACTTGATAACGCACGGCTTCGTCCTGCAAGACCTCCACACATCGAGAACAGGCTTCGATGCCTCCAACATGATAGAGACTATAGGCCTGATGGCTGATGAGGTCAGCTACGTTGAGTTGTGGCCATGGAAGTCGCGTAACTACGTGACGGCTGAGATCGACGCTTTGGAAATAACGAAGTGCCTCTTTGTGACGATTTAAGCGCTGAGCCAGCCGACCAAGGCGAAAAAGCAGATAAGGATAGGGGCATGGAAAACCATTCAGCTGTAAAAGATACCTTTCAGCTTTTTGAGGATTTTTTTGATCCAAATGGGTTTCCGCACAAAAGAGAACGGCATCCCAAATAAAGGGCTCAAGGGCTTGGCTTTGAGTCGGCGTAGCGCAGAATTTCTTCTTTTTTAAAATGCTAAGACATGCTTCCATGCAGTTGAGGGCCTGCTCGTAATCCTCAAGAACATGATAGGAGATCGCGAGATAATACTGTATCGTTTCATCTTTTTGAGTGTCTTCACAATCATTTTGCGCTTTGTGGAGCAAATCAATATTTCTTCGGATTTTTGACTTCAACACATATGGGTTTGTATATCCATGATGTTCAATAACTATGTCCGTATCGACCAAGGGAATTCCAAGTCGTTCCAAAGCATGATCCAGTCTTTCATGGATGATGCCTTGAAATCTGACACCCGGAAGATTAGGAACACAGCGAATCTGCATCAAGGAAGCAAATGGTTTCCCATGTCGAATATCTTTAAGCACGAAACAATAAGCTCGGCCATCCAATAGAGTTTTAAGACGTCGAATTTTTTCTACGTTTTCGAGGTCCACACGATCGTCGGCATCGAGCCATAGAAGGTAACGCCCTCGAGCCCTTGCCAGCGAAGCGTTTCGGGCTGCAGAAAAATCATCATGCCAGGGGTAATCGGCCACCACATGCGCATATTTTTCGGCGATGGCCCGAGTCTCATCGATCGATCCCGTATCCACAACCACGATTTCATCGGCAAAGAGTCTGAAGTTTTGAAGCGCCTCTTCCAGCTGATGAGCTTCATTGCGCACAATCATGCAGACGGAAAGTGCTACAGGACAATCCATCATTGTTATTACCCTTGGTTTTGGAAAATCTTTGAGCCTGCCATGCCTGGATCAGTGTAGCCGTGGCTCGGCCCGCTGCGTCCTTGAGAAACTTTCCTGGATACTTTCGATAAAGTGCCAGGGCTTTTGTTGGACACCCGCTCCGAAAGAACGCGTATGCCAGGGGCGGAGCGAGATCCTCCATCGGCAATCCTCGCTTGAAAGCTTTTAGCAAACACTCCACTGCTTGCTCATAAGCTCCACAGTGAAGAAGACTCAGACCTTCGTGCGCTAAAAGCTCAGCCCTTTCGTCAATAGACTTTCGATACCTTCGAAAAAACTGAACCGCCAAGGCTTCTTCACCTGCTTCTCTCGCGGCAACCGCTAAAATTCCAAGCAGGGCATTCTCTTTGTAAAAATGCTCCTGAGTCAAAGCCGTTCGGCGCTGCACAACAGGCAAGCGACCAAACTGATAGGCTTGCCACAAGAAAGGGAAGGCTTCTTTATAGCGTCTCTGGAAAAAAAGACTTAGGCCGAGATAAAGTCGGGCTGTGTTTTGTTGGGGAATTTGTGCCAAGGATTCTCGCGCATACCTTTCAGTGAGAGGGTAGTCCTGGTCGGAGTAAGCATTAAGACTAAGGAGGTTAAGGATCATGCATTCTAGAATTTTTGTTGGAGGTTTTAACGCATAGGCCATTTTCAGGGATCGCAAAGCCTCTTTTCGCCGCCCAAGCCCGTAAAGGGTGTAGCCTACCAAGTAATGAGAGACGGCATCTTGAGGGTTCAGCGCCAACTGTTCCTGAAGGATTTCCAGGTTTCGAACAAGCTTTGCGCGCATTCCTTCTTCGGAGATCGCATATCCATAGTGGTTAATGACAAAGGAAGCTGAAACGATCTTTCGCCCCATACGCAGAAGCCATGGGTCCACCCCTTCATGGGCTTTTCCCTCAAAACGAATGCCGTCTAATTTTCGAAACAGTCTTACGGCATGATGAACATCAAAGGAGCCATCTTGATGAAAGTTTCGGATTGGAACAAGGAAAGCATCCCCGTCTGTCCTGAAACACTCGGTCTTTAGCTCGATCTTCTTTGCGGGAAGAACCAATTCTTCGTCGGCATCCAACCACAAGACCCAGGGACCTTGAGTCAGAGACAAAGCATAATTCCTGGCTTCCGAAAAATCGCCGGTCCAAGAAAAAAAGAAAAGTTTGGTCCCATAACGCCGTGCAATCTCGAGAGTCCCGTCCGTAGATCCCGTATCCACGATGACGATCTCATCCACAGACGTTCGAACACTTTCCAGACAGCGAGCTAAATTTTTCTCCTCATTCTTGACAATCATGGACAACGAGATGGTCTGCATGCCGTCGACTCCGCAAAAATTTCAAGACAGGTGGGGCGCCACTCCATCCCCTTGATGTATGCACGGCTCTTGCCTCTTGAACACCAGTGCGTGGCAGCTCTACAGACGGTTGGAAGCGCATCCGATGGACCGAAAATGACCGTTTTCTCCTCAACAACATTGGCTGAGTCCCTCGGCACCGGACATCAACCAAGGTATTGCAGAATCCAGGCCATTCGTTGATCCATGGTGTGATCTTTCAAAACCCTCTCATGGCCGGCCCTTGCAATACTCACTCGCTCCTCAGGGTTTCTAATGTAATGATGTATCAATTTCCTTATTTCTTGGCGATTGCGGTAAACAACCACGTCACGCCCTATATCGAACAGTTCACCTATGGCAGGAGAATGTTCCGCCAGAACAAAGGCTTGGCACGCCAAAACATCAAAAACTCGCATGGTCACAATGTCGTTCTGATAAGCTCGTGCTATGTCCAGGTTAATCCATGAAGCGTTATATATTTTGGTAAGCTCCAAACCATGCTTGGCAGGACCTTGATAGACGGAAGGTGGGCACATCTCGGCCCATCCGTCATCACCCCAAATCTTGCACCCATAGGGCATTTCAAGAACCTCGCCAACGATTCTTCGACGATGAGCCGATGCTTTCTCTTCAGCCGCACATAAGCCCAGATCCAAAAGACGGCCGTCATGGCCGGGAACCGGTCGGCTCAAGTTCGTTGCTTCTTCCGGATTCAAACCATGCAAAAGACATGTTTCTTCAAACAGACGTCTCAAGGTTTGCGCCTGTGCCAGCATGGAACTTCCCACAAAGGAGATGGGCGCTTCATAACGCTCCAGTTCTTCCTTAGAGAGCATCATGGGGTAGCGCCGTCTAGGGTTGGTGGCTAAGGGAAGATACTCTACGGCTTGGTAGCCGGATTCCTTGTAGTGAGGAATGCGCGCCTTGCGATACGTAAAAATTTTCGTCGTGGTAGCTTTCGTTTTGTGGGGTTTTAAACGTTCCACCGTCGGATCAATCTCCCACGCGACATAGTTCATGCCGATATCCTCACACAAGGAGGCCAAGCCAGGGATGAAATTGATGCTCAGGACAAAGCGGGGATCAAAGGTTTTGATCTGACGCCTGGTCTCTTCGAGGGAAACCTGTTGAGGATCCCATAGCCACACGTGACATCCCAGTTGCTGCAAGGCGTCCGCGACATCATCAATGAAAAGACCGCCCGCAGCCACGAGAACACGTCGTGGAGAGTCGGTGTTTATCCGAAGCCGTTCCCAATGGGGCCTATAAGCGCTTTGAAGCCATGGATGGTAAAAGATACGGAAATTCTCAGCCTCTTGGCGCCACCAGGGAATTACATCAGCACCAAGAAGCAAGGAGAGGTTTCTTGTCAGCAGCGGACGGCTGAAATCATGCAAAGATAGGCACATGCGCAAAAGCCAGGGGTCTTGCTCGTATGCGACAATACGACGCTCCCTTGGGATTTTCTTGAGCAACAGGGCCAATTCATAGCCAAGCCCGACACCAAAACAAAAAACATTCCACCTTTCCTGCGCGACAAATTCCTCCACTGCCTTTTCTGCGCTTTTAACCGGATTTTCGAGACACTGAACGGGAATATTCAGCCGGGTGAACCGAGCCGTCAGTTCACCCGATGGGGATGGAAACAATTCTATATGGTCACTTCCAACAGGTTCGCAAAGCCTCAGAGCCAACGACGGGTTTTGAAAGGCCAAAGCCTTGAGATTGCGTTGAAGAAGCCCCGAATCCATAATTTTTAGGACCAGGAAGGTATTCCTTAAAGCGCCGATCCCTGGAAGACGGCCAAATCCTCCAGAGAAGCCGAGCCGTTAGAGATCGGCTCATCGTCTTTTTGGCAAATTGTTTGAAGAGCTTCGGCGGCCTGTTTGTGGGAAGGATCCACTTCCAAAGCGGCTCGAAACATTTCCATCGCTTCTTCATGGCGATTGAGGTTTTGTTCCAAAAGCCCCAGCCCATAATAAGCGTCCGCCAAATGGCTTGAAATTTTTAAAGCCCGTCCGTAGGCTCCAATGGCCCCTTGGTAATCCCCAAGATCTGCCAGCTTACGGCCCATTTCCACATAGACATGGGCCACCTTTTCGGACAAACCATCCCCATTCCAAGACGTAGCCAAAGCTTGAACAAAGCGTCGGTAATCTGACCAGGCTTCCTCGTCATTTCCATGACGGCTCAAATAAATTTGAAGAAGATCGGCCGCCGTCTCCCACTGGGACAAATCGCCCAAAGCACGAGCACTGTTCAAAAGGATTTCGCCGTCCAGAGGATCCACATCCAAGGCTTTTTGAAAATATTCCAAAGCGGCTGTGGTGTTTCCTTGTTGCCAGGCAACAACACCCAGATTGTTCAAAGCCTTGGCATTGCCGGGATCCTTTTCGTACGCCAATTCAAAACATACCTTAGCCCTGTCAAACTTTTGTCTCAAAAACTCTTCTTCTCCAACCCGTACGAGGACCTGGCTTTCGGATTCCTCTCGATCGCTTCGTTGAGGCTGCCCCACAGGGCTCGTAACCACCGATGAGAAACTCACGTGCTGAGTCAGGAACCGGCTCAGCCTGTCTTTGGCCTCAAGATCCCAGGGATTTCGCTCCATATAAGCCGACAGAATGTCTTCCGCGTCTTTTTGACGACCCACGGCGACGAAAACCTTGAGGAGGGCTTCGATTACCTGCACATCGTCTTGATCCAGCATGAGCGCTTTTTCCAGGGCTTCAAGGGCCTCGCGGCGTTTTCCTGCCTCCCACAGAACCGATCCCAATCGAGCCAAGATAGCGGTATCATATGGGGCTTCTGCCGAAGACTTTCGCAAGAGCGCCTCCGCTTCGTCCCATCGCCTGATGTCTATCCATCTTTTCAGAAGATCCTCATTAACGCGCTTCGCTTCTTCACCCTCCCACATGGGTCACCCTCCCTTTTTTCTTAGACTTCACTTCAGAGTCATTCGCAAAACATTCTGATGCGATATTGATGCCAAGTTCCTAGATTTCATGCACATTAAAAGTTAAAGGCCACCCCTACAAAGCATAACCCTTGGATCGTCTTGACCTGTTGCATGACGAGTGTTGAAAAAATGACACTCTTGGAGTCGTCCAAAGCAGGAACAGCTTGAATACAACGAGTGCTTGTTGAAAGCCCAGGCGAACTGAAACGGAGCTTTCTTGTCATTCAGCGAAAACGAAACCTAGCGATGGGTTTTTGGACGAGCAAGCAAATTCTCGCTAGAATTAAATCTGTAATTCTCTTCCAGTTGTAATGTTGAAGAACGTGATCGCATGCCGTTTGAGCTTTTTGCTTTGCTTCTTCGAAGTTCTCATAAACGTGAAGCAAAAGCTTTTGGAGCTCCTCTAGATCCGGCTCGAGGACCCATCCAGCCCCGCTGGCAAATTGAATGGTTGGTGCAGTGAAGGCTCGGCGAGTTGCTTTAATTTTATAAGTAAATTCAGGCTTGCAAAAATCGTCCGTAGCCCCCCCCTCTGTCACGATCACTGGGACGCCGCAAGCCATCGCTTCTAGGACCGGCATGCCAAATCCCTCTCCACGATAAGGGTGCACCAGGCAGTTACATGCTTTGTACAAACGGGGCATCAAACTTTCATCGAGATCTTCGTCGATATATAAAATCTCGGGTGCCCTCGGATCCTTTTGCAAAGCTTGAATGGCGCTGATAAGCCCCTGGCCCTTGTAGAATGAATTTTGCCCAAAGTCCTTGACAACAAGTGTGACATCATCTGACCTTGTAAACACATTCCTATAAGCAGTAAGCAAGACATCTATTCCTTTACGCCAAATGGTTCCGCCAACAAATAGAAATTTGAACGTTTTCTTAGTCTTTAACGGCAGAGGCTCCACGACCTGATTGTAAGTATTAGGATTAATCCCAAGAGGAAGAAAATGAAGACGTTCCGGAGGAACCCCGCTCGACACATAGGTTTTCCAAACATGCCTGCTAGGAACCCATAATTCATCAACAAGAGTACTCATAGGTTTCACCCAGTCATACGGCAGTCGACCATATTCCCAATGTTGAATCATGACCCAATGTCCTCGCTCAGGAGGTGTAAAATTCGGCGGCCACTCATGTCGTACGTGGACACATGGGTTCATGCCGCCGCTTCGATAAAAATACCGCATAAGTTTCCGAATGTTGATGTCATTCTTTAATGAAAGCTGTCGATAATCCTTTGGTATTAGAGAAAGGAACACTTCTTGCCGGTCCGAGAGGTTGAGACAAATTTCCCTGTTTATATTGGCCAGAGAGCTGTAGACAAGCTGGGGACCTTCCCACACGACCTCCACGCGAGAATTCTCTTGGGCTAAGCTCGTCATCCCTTTCAACTCAAAATGGGAACGGGGCATGTAAGATGTGATGGCTTCCAGACGATCCAAAGCTTTGTTCGCGGCCGCCTCCCAACTCCAGTTTTTGACAACATCTACTCGAGCTTGCAAAGCTTTTGATCGAGCCTCCGCTGAATGTTCATAAACGTGACGGAGCTGGGTTTTTAAACTGTCCAGGGAAGGTGAAGCCCAAAGGTGCCCCCGATAGAACTCGAATTCCATTTCACCACCAACCTCTTCAAGCCCATTGATCTCTACCAAATAAGAATTCTTGTCATTCATGAACGCTAAATTCCCCCCCCATCGAGTGCCGATGGCTGGCAGGCCACAGGCCATGGCTTCCATGTATGGTCGCCCCCAGCCTTCTCCACGGGAAGGAAGAACAAAAGCATCGGCGGTGGCGTACAATCGCGGCATGAGCTTTGCCGGGATCTGGTCTCCCAGGACAATGATTGGAGCTATATCGAAAGGAGACGCACCTAGCTGTCGTTGCAGGAATTGATGTATCCTCTCGTGGATCACATATTTCACATTTATGGAGTCCACCGCGTTTATGGGATACGTCCTTAAAATAAGACAAACATCTTCGTGGGGTGCAAAGACTTCGGCCCAAGCTTTGAGTAACAGGTCCCATCCCTTGCGATATGTCCACTCAAAGACGGAAAGAAAAGCAAATGAACGTTTGCCCGGGATCAAAAGCGGCTTGAAACCGGGTCTAAAGAATTCCGAATCGATTCCTTGCGGTACCACGTGTATTGGAGTCCTTACGCCACTTCGAAGAAATGTTTCCACATTAAATGGCGTAGGCACCCAGATTTCATCCATCTCGTCGCATTTCTCGACCCACGAGGCAGGAATCCGGTCGGTCTCGAAAACCGTCCTTCCAATGTTAAAAATAGCTCTTTCGTCGCGATGAAAGGCATAAGCAGGGACCTGATCCAGATTTATGTATTCTTTGGATAAAGCCGTTTTCTGAAGCCTTCCAAATAGTTCCCGATCCTCCTTGTTCATCCCCTTGATAAACTCGCTGGAGAATCGGCCTACCGGCTCCACACGGAGAGGCCAGCCATGCTGAATAGCTTTAATCAAATGCCGTGCTTCATCACCATACCCACTGGGATCGTAGATGGGCGCTTTCCAAAAGACCACGGGCTGACAGTCACGAAACACCTTTCTCATCGCCCCTCCTAAGAGTTTTCCTCAGGTGTCACCGTTCTCAAGAAGTGATCCAAGACAGTTTGGATTTGAACCATTGGGCCGATCGTTCCACGGTCCAGTGGCTCTTGATGTACTCCCTCGCCGCATGTCCTCGGCGTCGAGCTTCGGTTCTGTTGTCAAACACCAAGCGCATCAACTCTGCCGTGTGGGACACAGATGGCTCAGCGAGCTTTTGATCCGAGGTGTAAAAGCCACTTTCCTCTGACAGGCGGCTGTGAACAGGTTGCAAGGCCTCCACGTCGATAAGAAAACTATTGGAGTCATCCATGAAGTCCAGATGTCCCCCCCAACGCGTGGCGATAACCGGCAAACCCATGGCCATGGCCTCCATGTAAGGCAGCCCGAACCCTTCACCCCTGGAAGGCAATACGAATGCATCTGCTGTGGCAAAAAGGGACGGCATGTATTGCTCGGGAATGAACCTGTCGAGAACGATAACGGAAGGGGCTTTTTGAGGATCTACTCCGAGGTTTTCAATATATTCCTTGATACGGTCGCTGATGGGCGGCTGCTGAATTCTGTAGGGATACGTCCTGAGGATAAGGCAAACATCCTCTTGAGCCGAAAAGGCCGATAGGTACGCACGCAAGAGAACATCCCAGCCTTTTCGGTGCGTCCATTGAAACACTGAAAGAAAGGCAAACCCTTTTCGGTTCCTAATTAAAAGCGGAGAAACACGATGAGGGTTAAAAATATTCGTGTCAATGCCAGTAGGAAACACGTCAATACGTTCTGAACTTACGCCGCCTCGCGTGAAGGTTTCCTTGTTGAATGTGCTGGGCACCCAAATCTCATCCATTCGATTACACGCTTCCGCCCAGCCCGAAGGCAGTCGGTCAGTCTCAAAGGTCACCACCCCCACATAAGTGCAAAAACCAGGGTTTTCTTCGCGCCAACGGCTAAAAACCTCCGTCCCGTCCTCCAAGGTGGGAACAGCCATACACAAGTAGGCTCCTAGTCCAACCGGCTTGCGCATGAGATCCTGCCACCGGGCGGCTTCCGGCGGAGTCAAATGGCGAATAAATCGCTTGTCCGCCGCCGTCGCCTTCACCATGATGGGAATGCCGGTTTGCTCCAACGCCTCGATAATTCTTCGAGCATGGGATGCATATCCGTTGTAATTGAGAACCTGGCTTTGCCATCTGATTCCTCGAATGGTCACGAAACTTGCAGTGGTGGATCTCTCACTGCGATCCTTCCCGCTCGGGGGACAAGCCAAGATCCGATTTTCGTTTTCCATGGCAGATCCAGCCTGATGCTTCGCGCCCCATATCCGCATCGGGTTGCCGATTTTAAGTGGTTGAAACAGAGTGCTTTTACCCTCCAGTCCTACGATACGTTTACCCAGGACTGATGTATCGCTCTCATTCGTACAAAAGCGTTTTCGCATGAACAAAGGGGTCCAGCCTTTATTGATCGCACTTTTTACACATAAATCCCTTTGGAAATAGAACACAGCATGATTTTCAGGAGACGACGAAGCTACGCTATCCACACCGTACTCGCGCCCCTTGATAGAACTCCAGCGCGTCTTGTCCCACAGAGGATGAGCTGGAACATATGTCTTTATCCCACCCAGCTTTTGGGCTACGTAAGAAAAATGAATGTCCTCGCCATTCTCCAAAGTGAACGGTTCCTCCTGCCAGAAGAAACGCAACCATTCTTTTCTGAAAAACCACGCGTGGCCAACTAAGTCCACCTCTACAACTTCGTCGTGGGGTTGCACCCAACCAACTCTAATATGATTTCGATAATGACAGCCAGTAAGAATAACACCAACCCCTCCGAGAATACCAGGATGGCTCTTTATTGTATCAAAACAGTTTTCGATCCACTTAGGGCCTGGGATAGTGTCATCGTCAAAAATGGCAACGTAAGGGGTGTTTGCGAGATTCGCAACGGCAAATCTACCAAAATATTTCCAGTTGCGATCGCAGTAAAAGACTGCGTCAACCCCCGCAGCCCTATAAAAATCCACACCTCTAGTATCTTCGCTGCGGTTTACCCAGATCCATATCTCTTTCGGCGGTATTGTTTGTGTGCGCAATGAGACGACCTGTTCCCTCAAGATTGAATTTCGCCTATAGGCGGTCAGTATAGCTGTGTAAGCATTGCGATCATGGTATACAATCGAATGTATTTCCCTTTCAAACACATCAATTCCGGAAATGACTCTTCGTCGAATTTCGCTCAGCAATTGAAACCCACTCATCTCCCAAAGGCTTTCACTTGCAGCACCGATCATGGATTCATTGGTTATGACTCTACAACCTAAACTTTTCGCTTCTACGACAAGCCTATTGAAAGTCTCACATACCTGCGGCATAAAAACCAAACCCTTGTACTTGGAGAGACACTCTACGAGATGCTTCCATGGCTTAGGCGGTAGTACTTCATAGTCTACGCAATTCAATTGACACCACTCAATGGCTTCTCTTGTCCCTTTTATTTTGCTTCTGGATCCGAGTACGGCGAATTTATTGTTTTTGGGAACCTTCCGTGCGCAAAGAGAGCTTAAATGATCAAGCTCTTCATCGCTCCATAAACTCGTGCCTATGTTAATCACATTAGGTATGTTTAAGGCATTTTCAATAATATACTTACATAGGGTGCTTAAAACTATAACCTTGTGTGCCTTAGCATAAAATTCGCGGTTAATGATGGCCCAATCTGGGATCTTAAAGCCTGGAAAAACAGATGGATCTCTGCCTCTGACATATTTATGATCATGCTCATAAATAATATATTTATGCTGCTGAATAGCCTTAACAGCAACATCGGAGAGTCCAGTAAAATTTCCAATCAGAATTACGTCAAAACCTCGCAAAACATGTAAGTTATTGTTTAGGTCGCCGCACCTAATGGTTTCTACATATATATTTCTTTTTCTAAGTTTATCAGTTAGTACATCATCATTTCTCTCGGCCCCTCCAGGAATAACCATGTCACGCAAAAAAAAGTCAGCAACAAATAGCACCCTTGGCTGGTCTACTCCACTTTCTTTTCTGGCCATGGGTTTCAACGAAATAGCACACCTATTAGCAACGGTCATCTTTTATTCCTCACCGCCATAAAGGTTTTGTATTGATTTAGCTGGTAACAAGTCCAAAACAAACAGATGAGCCGGCTGTGAAAGCCCCTTGCCGGCACCAGCCCGCTAAGTATCACCTGCCCCACAGGATCAAGGTAGAAAAAGAACCATACAAGGACTTGCACAGAGACAGCTGTATTATCTCCTATATCGCATTCGAACTCTTGTATAAAACATGCGCCACTAGAGTCTAAAGAACAGGCTCCTCTCAACTGAACTCAACTAAATCCCGCTCTTCGAAATTGTGAAAACAGTTGTGTATATATTATCACGCATACCATTGCAAAATACATAGACTGAAATGTCATATAGACAAGCACCAAATATGCCAATTCGCATTCTAGACATTCTTCCGTGTTGAACATTTAGCTGACTCCTTGGCAATGATATCAACAATTCGCTCCGCCGCCCTACCATCCCCATAACAGAACACCGGTCGGCTCATGCGCATATAGTACGCGGGATCATCAAGAAGTTGGTTTGCTTTGCTAACGATCCGCTCTGAATCGGTCCCAACTAGCTCTGCCATGCCCAGTTCCACGGCTTCTGCACGCTCTGTCACATCGCGCATTACAAGGACAGGCTTTCCAAGAGCTGGTGCCTCTTCCTGAACCCCTCCTGAATCGGTAAGGACTATGTACGCACGATGCATCAGGGCGACAAAATGTTGATAATGGAGCGGCTTAAGCAGATGGATGTTTCTGTATCCACTAAGAGCGCGGTGAACGGGATTATAGACACAAGGGTTTAGGTGCACCGGATATACGATTTCAATGTCCTTTCGTTGAGCAAGGCGACAGAGGGCTACACAAATATTTTTCAGCCCATCACCGAAATTTTCGCGTCTGTGGCTGGTTACTAGTACGAGTCGGCGATTATGGCTGTCGCAAAGACTTAGTGCAGGAATGGCGCTTTTCAAGTCATTCATCAATCTAACATCCCCTGTCACCTTCTGGACCATCCAGAGCAGGGCATCGACAACTGTATTTCCGGTAACATGAATTTGCTCTAGCGGTATTCCTTCCCGAAGTAGGTTTTCGCGGGCAGCTTGCGTGGGCGCAAAGTGCAAACTTGCCAATAATCCGGTAATTCTCCGGTTGGCTTCCTCCGGAAAAGGCATTTGAAGATTTCGTGTTCGCAGGCCTGCTTCGACATGTGCGGTGGGAATACCTCGGTAGAAAGCTGCTAATGTGGCTACCATGGTTGTGGTAGTGTCACCCTGCACGATCACCCATTCAGGTCTTTGCTCCACCAGAACCTTGTCCAAGCCTGAAAGGAGCCGTGAACTTAGCTCCGCTAAGCTTTGGTCCGGCCGCATCAGATTCAAGTCTAAATCGGGCTCGATTTCAAAGATCCGGATGGCATCCCGAAGCATTTCTCGGTGCTGACCCGTGCAACATATGAACGGAAGAAACTTGCCGCTGTCTTTCAGCGCCCGAACTACGGGGGCCAACTTGATGGCCTCGGGACGCGTACCGATGATGACGAGCACCTTAGTCATTCACCGCTCCTGGTTAATTCCTAGATGCATGAAATTAAATTTTCACAAATAACTCAAATAACTGTGGTTTTGTATATAACATGTTCCTATTATATGCTTTTCGTGGTATAGATCTTTTTATTATCCGCTCACTCGACAGGTGCGCTCTTCAAAGAAATTGAGGTCGAACACCCTTGGAAGTCTCTCTCCAAGGGACGCTCGGGTTTCATCCTCTTGGGCAATTTCATCAACGACAGGACGAGTATTTTCGGACGTATGAACAGGGAAGTTCCGGGCTGCCCGAGGATTTCTCACGACGATGTCGTTACGACTTCCCTGAGGCTTATGTACCAGCAAAAGAGCTTCTTTGAAGTCGCCGCTACAGTTGCTGAAGACGACTGGTTCAAGGAGTCTTCCGTCGAGACCGTCTCTTCGGAGGAAACCCTGCGACACCGCTTTTACCGGTAAGCTCACGTTCTCATGTGCCTTGTCGCGCACTTCAGCACAGAATTCCTTGAAACGACCAAGGCTTCGGTAACGCCGTTTTCCACGGGCCACGCGGCTTTGGATTTTGATTTCTTCTTTTTGGACAATTCCGGAACCAAGAAAATAGGTAGTTTTCAAACATACCAGTTTTAGGACGGATGCGCACCCATCGGCGCCTACCTGCGGGGGCAAGAGACCTGGTGACTGGGTATCAAGCTCAGAGAGGAGAGTCCACATTCCCAGAATGGATTCGTCGGCTTTTTTTCCGAGATGTTGAACCCCGCCCGCCTGCTTCCTCATAGGTCCCTTTTCGTGCGAAAGCACCCGGCTCACGGTGCGCTGAAAAGCGCTGTGGGACTTCGCCGACACGCGAACATCGCCGGTATCATCGCACTCTGACTGATCCGAAGAGGTAATCGGTTGAAGCTGCAGCTCGGAAGCCGCCGCCTGGCGTTTCCTTTCTTCCACAGTGTCACTCTCAGGTTCTGCCCGGGATAGCCCGGGCCGGGCCGAAACCGTGAAAGCCAGCCGTTCCCAAGTTTTGAATGGTGTACCTATGTCTCGAAATGCGCAAGAATTCATCGCTAGCAACCTTCCGCCCTCCGAGACACCGCAGGGTGCCGAAAGGAGCGGAGCCGAACACCACCAAGCCTTGAAAATGGGTTTCAAACGCTGCACCGTCAGTTCGCAGCCTTTCTATTCACGAATTCAGGTTGTAAGTCTCAGCTCCTATTTTCTGCTCTACACATATCTACACATAGATAAGCTACTTTATTGTTTCCGTATTTATGAATAGTCTATGACGCGTGTCGACAGGCTTTCAAGCCGAGGCGATTCACACGCACCCACTACCCTTTGCATTTGATGTGCCAAATCGCTTTTCAACTGGCTTTGGCTTGGTACCTCGGCCAGATTCGGCCGAATTTGTATCCACATTTTCAAGGTCTTCCACGAAAGTTGGTCACAGGTTGCGCCACCAAGCACCCGGCCAAGGAAAACAAACAAGCAGGCGCAGCCGTCAGGATCTTTTCTCTTCACTGTTTTGTAGTCTTTAGGGTTCGAGTGCGTGCGAAAAAAGAACTGTTAGACGGGGGGCAGTTCATTGCTTTGGGCACAGCAGGTGACCGTTTTGGATCGAGACCGCCAATAAAGAAAGCTGGTGGGGTCTTACAGATATTTCTGCATTTGCCCTTGATCACCCAGGTCTATGTGAGCACCTTGGGGACCGGTAAAGACGAACCATAAAGCCACGAGAGGCCGTTAAGGGCAGAGGAGTTTGCTTTTTCGATAGGTTCGACCCCAAAGGGACAACGAGCCGTTCTCTTTGAGGAACGTGTGTCAATTTTGTGACGTCCTGATTCCCCTTATTTTTGGAAGCTTCGGCCGGAAGGCTTAAAAGGGGGTTCAAGGAAAACGGTTCACCCTCTTGCAAAACCCATCCCATCTTACCATTGGTGCAAGTTCCTATCCTGGAGGTCATTTTCGCATTCTCAAGGAGGCGCAACAAGGTGTTGTCCTGGAACGATTCTTGAGCTTCTCGCCGCTCGATCCGGTTTTTCTGAACAAAGCGAATCACTTTGTCGGACTCGAATGTCATCCGAGGCCAAAGACTTTTCGTCATGGACTTATGTGCGGTCAACGAATAGGATTCTCTTCTTGTTCAGCGCGCCCGGGAACGAGACTCTTCTTGAGCAGGAAAGACTGGACCTTATTCTGGAGTCCGACCCATGACCGAGAGGGGACCAACTCGCGGCGCATCGTTGCTTAGTTAATTCTCAATGTATCCCTCGTGCCTTTGCTTAGGCGTTCCGGTGGTGCCATGGAGTGGAGAAAAAATTTTTCGTCTTTTGAGTTCCAAGGCCCAAAAATTGCTGATATTCGGTTTTCGCGAAAACTTATACACGCCGAGTCCTGCAGCTCGACTTCCACCACCCCATAGGACAAGGTTTTTTCTATGGCACCATGAAAGATTACGGCATATTTTGAAATGTTTTACTTCAGTCTAGAGTTCTTTGGAGTGTTCAAGAGCACGCCATGACGGAAAAACAAGAAGGCCGTTTCAGCAACCGACCTCGCCTGATGGTTCTTACCTCCACTTTCCCGAGATGGCCGGGGGACCGAGAACCTAGGTTCGTCTACGATCTTTGCCGGCGGCTCACAGATGCCTTTGAGGTCCATGTGCTGGCACCTCACACCCATCGCGCCAAGCGCTGTGAAACCATGGATGGCATGAAGGTTCATCGATTCTCTTATTTTCCCGCAAAGTATCAAAACCTCGCCTATGAGGGCGGTATTCTGGAAAAGATCAAGAAAAAACCCTGGGTCCTTTTTCAAGTCCCTTTTTTTCTGGCAGCCCAAATCATTTCTATTCGGCGTCTGATAGCCGCAAGGCGTTTCCACGCTTTGCATGCCCACTGGATCATTCCCCAGGGACTTTGCGCCGTGCTGGCTCAATGGGGACGTCCTGTCAGGATTCCCATCCTTTGTACAAGCCATGGTGGAGATCTTTTCGGGCTGCGAGGCCAGTTTTTTGACATCCTCCGTCGTTGGATTCTCGATCGCAGCGACGTCGTCACGGTGGTCAGCCATGCCATGGCCCAAAAGCTTCGAAACATCGGTGTTCGAACCCCATGTCATGTCATCCCCATGGGAACCGATCTGAGCGAACTTTTCACTCCGGATTTTTCCGTACCACGCCGAAAAGCCACTGTTCTCTATGTGGGTCGCCTTGTGGAAAAGAAGGGGGTTCGGTATCTTGTTGAGGCTTTTAAGCTTGTGCTTCAAGCGGTTCCCACGGCGGAACTCTGGATTGTAGGTTCAGGTCCCGAGGAGGCCTCGTTGAAAAAGCTTGCCGCTGGTTTCGCTCCCGTGAGGTCGGTCGACGGGACAAGTCCTCATGCTTTCCCTTGGGATTTACCCCCGCAGCCTGGTTCCATCACTTTTTGCGGCTCGGTGTCCCATGAAGACCTTCCCGCTTTTTACCGCACGGCCACTGTCACAGTGGTACCATCGGTGGTGGCGCGCAGCGGCGATCAGGAAGGTCTCGGTCTCGTACTGGTAGAGGCCATGGGTTGCGGTTGCCCCGTCATCGCTTCCGACCTTCCCGCCATCCGCGACGTCGTTCAAGATCAAAAAACCGGCCTTTTCGTGGAACCGGGCAATATTCCTTCATTGGCAGCGGCCATTTGCGGGGCATTAGATCACCCAGGGATACGAGAAACTCTTTCAGTCCATGGACGCCGTTGGGTTGAAAATCACTTTGAATGGAGCCGGATACACGAAAGCTTCATGAAAGTCCTTGTAGGCATAGGCTCCGTGAACCGAAGACCCTCGGACAGCCATGAGAGCTTATCTTGGGGAACTTAACGTCGGGCGGGTGCTTTCATAGCAATGGATGACAAGATAGAAAAAGGCGCCCGAAGCTCCGGGAGCCAAAACGGCATGGGAGCATCCGCCCGGTACGGCGTGCATCTGACCGGGCAGGCCCCCTTGAACCATCGTCTATTGATCTCTTTTTTGAGCTGGCGTCCTGGGGCCTTCGCTCGCGATGGAGCACGGATTTTTTTCTGGTTGGGTCTACGCGCCGCTTTTCAGGCTGTAACCGTCGTGCTGCTTGCGCGCTGGCTGGGAGCCTCAGGCTACGGTGTTTTTGTGGCTGCCCTTGCCGTGGCGAGTTTTTTTACTCCCATAGCCGCCATGGGCATGCCGGCGGTGCTCCTGCGTGACGGGGCACGCCATTGCGATCGATTACCTTGGCTTTTGATGCGGTCATTGCGTCTGTCCTTGTTAGCGATCATTGCTTGCGTCATCATGGCAACCCTCGCCCAACGGTGGAGCCTGCCCCCATCTGCCCCGCTGTGGGCGCTGGTTTTCCTGGCGGCCGGTGAAATCGCCGGGGGCGCATGGACCGAGATTTTCGCCCGAACAGCGCAAGCCAAGGCACAATCCCATCGCTTTGGAGCGATCCTGGCAGGATTGGCCGCCGTTCGGCTCTCTGCGCTTTTGTTTCTTGCCGCTTTAGGCCCACCCACCCCTTGCGCTTGGATGCTGGCCTTCGGTCTCTCTAGTCTGGTTTATGTGGCGCTTCTCACCCTTGGTGCATGGCCTCTTCTGGGACACATCAAGCAGGCGGGCTTTGCCCCCACCACTTGGAAAGAAACGGGACCGGCAGTGCGCGAAGGATTTCCTTTTGTCACCGGAGCCCTGGCGTTTCGTTTGCAGGCAGAGTTCAATAAGCCGGTCCTGGCGCACTTGGGCTACGCCCAAGCGGGGGCCTTTAGCATTGCACAGCGAGCAGTTGATTTCGCCGCCTTGCCGTTAGCGGCATTGCAGGAAGCGCTATGGCCGAGGTTTTTTGCGGCCGCCAATCCGCGCCAACGTGCCATCCGCACAGGGGCCCTACTAGTCTTGTTGGCTGCAGCCACGGGGTCGGCCCTTGCTCTGGCGGCTCCGCTGTTGCCATCGTTGCTCGGCCATGATTACCAAGAGGCAGGACAAGTGCTTGTCTGGCTGGCGCTTTTGCCCGCGCTTCAGGTGTGTCGTAATCTGGGCAACGCTTGGCTCATGGCTCTTGGCTACAGTCATCTGCTTACTGTCGTTTATGTTCTTGCAGCGGTTGCCGGTGTCACCTCAACGCTGATGTGGGTGCCACGCTATGGGTTGCATGGTGCAATGGCTGCGGCCTATAGCGGCGACCTTGCTGCAATCTTTGTGCAGGCTTTGGCATTGTACGGAAAAAGCGACGCATCGAAAACCGCGGACCCATGCGTGAGGTTGAATCGAGAATGAAAAGGCACCATCCACTTCGAGATGTCTTTGAAAAGTATCAATCAACTTACGAACGCAGAGGTGGCAAGACGTATTTCCGCCCGCTGCACGAAGTGCTCGAGTTCCGCTTGGGCAGGTTACCTGCATGGTTAGACCGAATCCCCAAAAATGCCCGTATTCTCGATGCGGGCTGTGCTACGGGTTACCTTTTGGGATTGTTATATGAACTAGGATACACGCAACTTACCGGAGTGGACATTTCCAAGGAAATGACGGATACCGCTCGACAACGGCTGCCGGCCACGATCGTGATCCATTGCGAAGATATCTTTGATTTTGTAACTTCCCTGGCTGACGAGAGCTTCGATCTCATTCTATTCCATCAGGTGATTGAGCACATACCCCGCGAGCAAATTATCGACTTGTTGCGTCACTTTCACCGCTGCCTATCTCCTGGCGGATGGCTTAGTGTTACAACACCAAACGCTGCCTGCGTGCTTGCTGGATGTCACGTTGCAGGAGATATCACCCATGTGACCGCGTTTAACGAGTTGTCATTGAAACAAGTTGCGGAGCAAGCTGGGTTTAAGCCTGACGCATTTGAAATTGTGCTAACTCCGCCGCGTCTTTTCTGGTCCTGGCGTCACCCACACCGTGCTGTTTTGAGGCTACTTAACCGAGCGCGCTGGCATCTGAATCGTTTTTTCCATTGGAGTCTGATCATGCTAATAGACTCGCGTCCAATGTTGCTATGTCGAGAATGGGAACTCCAAGTGTTAATGCGCAAATGAAACACTCATCTGGAGACATGGACGCATGAAGGAGATCGGCAATTCATACCGAGGTAATACGTTGAATGCTCTCCAACGCCGGCAACTCTTGAAACGCCGTTTGGTGTACTCTCTTGGCGCCCTAGCCTACATCGCCTTCGATCACGCTGCTCTGGCCTTTTGTCGCCCGAAATCGCACCCCCAACGGGTCGCTCTCCTTTATCCAGACTTTTTAGGCGACGTCTTAATCTGGCTACCTTACGGCCAGTCTCTTGCCAATCATCTTCTGCGCGAAGGGAAGGAGGTCTTCGTGATTTGCGAAGAGGCCAATCGGGCTGTGCTTGAAAATGCTTTTGGAGGTTGGACTGTTATTGGCATACACCGAGCCAACTTCAATCTAACCGGCCCCCGGCGTAGGGCAGAGTTATTACGGCGGTTGCGGGGGCTTGGCGTTGGCCGCACGATTTACATGAAGTATCCACGTTTTACACGAAAATCTGCTGAAAGTTTCATAGAGGCGTTAGGAGCTCCTGCCGTTGCATTCGAAGCCGCTTTTCGTAATCGCCCACGATGGGAAATCTTATGGAGCAACCGTCGCTATGAGCGACTAGTGAAAACGGAAGGTGGGCGAGATACACATGTGAGCATACACTTCCATGCCTTCTTGCAAGCCATGAAGGTTGACCTTCGGGAGATTGTGCCGGCCGATCTAAAAGTTTCATCAACACAGCCAATTGATGATGACTATTGGGTGCTGGCCCCAGGTAGCGGGCAAAAGTATAGAAACTGGCCCGCTGAGCGCTTTGCCACGGTAGCCAGAGTCTTGGCCGCTAATCGCCCTCACTGGCGCTGCGTTATCGTCGGCACTGCAAGCGAACACGATCTTGGAACCCAAATCGCCGTAAAGCTTGGTGGAGGTGCCTTGAATCTTACGGGTCAGACCTCGGTACAGCAACTTATCGACCTCATCGCTCATGCTCGCCTGCTTTTGGGGAACGATTCCGGTGCGGGACATATCGCCGCGGCGCTGGGCACGCCAGCAGTGGTCGTCGTTGGCGGCGGGCACTGGGGACTCTGTTTTCCGTACCCGGACAACGCTCCGGTGCGGCGACAGCCGGTTGTTGTCGGGCATCGCATGGCGTGTTTCGGCTGCGACTGGATTTGCGCCCATACTACGCAGACCGACAAGCCATTTCCTTGTATTGAAGCCGTAAGTGTGGAGGCCGTATGGCAGCAGGTCAAGGCCCTTTTATCGACATCTGAGGGCGGCTGAGACTTGGCGTGCTCGTCGCAGAGCCGGATCCTGTCCTCGTGCAAGCTTCGCCCCCTGCAAAAAACCGAGTATAGGCCTGAGGCTCCCACGACTTATTGAACGTAGCAGGGCGCGTGCTGTTAGGCTGAGACAGCGCCCAGCGACGAGCAATTTATGCTCCAGGGTATTCCTAGCGAGTTTGCGAGCTAAAATCCAATGTCCGGCAACCACGCGCGCTTCGTAAAACACCGAGCCTGCTTCGGTCGCAGGACGCCCTTCATGAAAGACAACGGCATCAGGGACATAGACCATGTTCTCTACTCCCAAACGCCACCCAAGCATCACATCCTCCCCGTACATGAAAAAGTCCTCATCGAAGAGAGGCAGCGCAATTCGCTCCGGTGCAATTAAAAGGGCACATCCAGTGGGGTAGCCAAAACTGCCAGGAAGGTGTTTGTTAAAAGTGAGCAGGGCGAAATGGCGCTGATAAAAAACGATGCCAATGGTATCTCTTCCCTGCTTGATCTGAGGATAAGCCAGCGGATAGTCAGTTTCCGAAAGGGCCTTTGCAAGCCGTAACAAAGCGCCTTTATGGAGGACAGCGTCGTCATTGATAAGCATGATCCAAACATCAGGGTGCCGATCCAGGATGGCCTCCATAGCGCAGTTGACTCCCATGGCAAAGCCCAAGTTGCATGGACTTTGGAAGATCCAAACCCTCTCACAGCCAGCCCACTCCTGTTTCAGCGACGCATAGGACGCACCTTCATCTTCCGAATTGTCCCACACCCAGACACCTTTTGTACCTCCCTCCAAAAGGGACTGAACGCATCGGGTGGTGCGCACGGGATCACGATAATTGAGGACGAGACCAATTATGGCTTTCATAGGATTTCAAGCTGAACCTCGTCTCAAGATTCCAGCATACAACTCGGCATACGCATTCACCATGATAACCTCAGCAAACCGTTCCCGCACTCGATTGACGGCATGAAAACGCATCTGTTGCCAAAGCTGGAGATCCGTAGCCAGGGTTCGTGCCGCTTTCACAAAAGCATGGACATCGTCGATTGGGCACAAAATACCGGTGAGGCCGTCTGCCACAACTTCAGACAAGGCCGAGATCTTGGTGGTGATCACCGGTAGTCCACAGGCCATGGCTTCGGCGACCACAAGAGGGAGACCTTCAAGTCTGGAAGGAAATAGGAGCGCATCAGCTTCCTGGTAGGCACGAACCAACTGGTCTCTCGTAAGGCGCCCAAGGTTTTGGCTGTTTTTTGGCAACGAAAACCGTGATTCCTGCCCCCCGCGATCAGAGGTGTAATGTAGCACAAAACCTTTTCCAAGGCCTTCCAAAATCGAACCAAGCAAATCAACCCCTTTTCTTCTTGACCAGTTGCCGACATACAGCAAACGAAACGGTTGGTTTGGCGCTTTGCGTTCGGCTGGAACAAAACGCTCGCAGTCCACACCGTTGTAAATTATTTCGATGCCGGAGATTCCAAAGGCCTTTTCGGCCATACGGGCCGTGTAACTACTGACGGCTACGACGCGTTGGGCACGTCGTATGTTACTCCTTTCGATCCTGGAGATCCAATGACGGTGATAAGCTGCTTGCATCTTTGTTTTGTAAGGCCGAAGCGCAGGGTCATGCACGCAGCTATGCAAGGTCACTACCAGAGGCAGGTGTTTGGGAACGAATCGAGGCGGCAGCCAGGAATTGATGTGGACGATATTCGCCCAACTGGGAGGTCGCGGAACAGGCACTGTCCACGGCGCGTATTCAGCACGGAGCGGCAACCAAGTCATTGCAGCGCGGATGCCGCGCTCGTCTAGAGCGGCGCACAGTCGTTCGGTGAAAACGTCTGCTCCGCTATGCGCTCGAACCGCAGGAAACCACACGGCAGGGTCAATGCTCAACTTCAGACCTCCTTCATACTTCCATCCTAAGGATTGCCAGCAAACGCCTGGGTAAAATTATCCGTCTTCTCAGTTTAAAGCGGATCGCGAAACCAAAGCCACGGAAAGGGTACCCCATTTGAATGATCCCCAGGCAAGAACTAGCCCCAAAGCTCCAAAAGCGTCCAGAATGTTTTGGACCCACTATCCCCCAGTATGTGGAGGGCAATGCGAAATTAAACGGCCGGGTCGCGGTGCGAAAAAGCAACCACGCTACAAACACGGGAGACCTAAGCGACTGCGAACCAGTCAGGGCGTTTCCAAAATCGGTGATAGACATAGGCAACTCTATAGATTCTATAAATCTTCAGAACGAGAACTCACCCCATAAAGTGGAACAGCTCACTTTCATAATTCGATATGTGGAGAAATACACGGATTAAGCATTATAGACTCATATGTTTTCTCCACAAAAAATCACTCAATAGGTCTCAGCTTGTAAACCAATGTAGGCATCCACGGAAGCATCTTCCTAAGCGCACATTTCGGAATTCCACTCAATAATTTCCACACAGGGTGACTCGCCTTCTCAGTACGAAACATCTCCATTAAAGCCTCGATACATATATTTTCATATTGAAAGCCAACTTGACAAAGGAAATCTTCAAGGAGACCTGGCGAGAGAGGTTCGCAATCGTACCAATTGCCTCGTCTCATAGCCCGCACATAACGATGCCACATTGAATGTGGAAGCCAACTTAAAAAGGGTAAACCATAATGGGGCTCCACCAACATCCAACGATTCGGAGTCGCCAAATAAGCGACGCCTTTCCGTGCCATGACCCTGAGTATTTCTTTAAGATGGTTGATCTGATTTTCACTATCACCCACATGTTCTATAACATGGTTAGATATAACCACATCAAAACAGCCGTCGGGGAAGGGTAAATTAGTATCAGATAAAAGACAAAACGAGTACCCATCTTTTACAATGCGTACATCAACCACGTCCACTCCAGTCACGTTATAAACCCCGTCTGCTTGGGTAGCAAAGTAGTGTGCAATTCCTCCAGAGCCGGTCCCAATGTCTAAAAGTCGTATCGGCTTAAATACTTGATTAAGGCCCAAAAGCCTTTCGATCTTTTGGGCCTTTAGGTATCTGGAAGAGAGGTCAACGACGGCATGGGGTTGGCGATTCATCTTTCGCCTCCAACAGCTTGAACTATCGATCCCATTGAACCGCGGCCAAGCAAAGTTGAGCGCAAAGCACCGAATCTTCACTCTAGGTATTGGCTTGTCTCTCGGCCTCAGCAAGGCTTCGGAATAAGCTAAGTATCTCCTGGCACCACAAGGCACTCGGAAACACCATCTGCTACTGGATGCACAACCCCTCCTACGGCGTAGGCTACGGTCGGTGCTCCAAACGCAGCCGCCTCCAAAGTAACCATTCCAAAGCCCTCGGGATCATTTCGGACATTTTGCACCAGAAAAACATGGACGTTGTAAGCGACATTGGCTTTTTGCAGAATTTCATCGAGAAAGCACCCGAGCCGAGTAACATTTTCAGAAACACCTGCATGAAGAGCTGCTCGAAGAATTATTGAGGTGTCTTTACTTCAGCCATTGGGGCCCCTTTGGGAACGTCGCCTACTATATAGAGGCAGGCGGTCGGCTTTTTTTGAACTATTCTTGGGAGCACCTGAGTCACGAAGTGCTTAAGGCCTTTGCGACGTGTGAGGCGCCCCACGGAAAGTGACATTGCTCGATGTCCTACTCCGTAAGCTGAACGAAACCTAGATCTGGCTTCAGGTTCTATCTCACGAATCGTCACACCTGCGTGTATCATTTGTATTCGTTCTGATGCAATCCCTGCTCGCTCGGCTCTTGCAAATGTAGCGCGGCTGTTAGCTATGATTCCATCCAACAATCCAAGAAAAGGCAGCCAAAACCGTCGGTTCACCACATGGAGCATCACGAGATGGAGGCCATGAACGTAAGAGCATAAGATCTAGCCTTTGCCAGGCAAACAGCGGTCAAGGCCATGGGCGCTGTGAGGGCGCTTCCGGCAAACGTAATGTCCCGCTTAAATCTAATGGCTTGCCGCATTGCGCTAACTGCTGTTCTTCCCAAGAATATACTCAGAGGTCCCAGGGGAACCTCAGCGGCCTTCACCATATGAAGCAGATAAGTGCCCAATCCCCTCGGATCGATGACTTGCATATCAAACGATTCGGAAAATGCTCCTTCGATGTGCACCCAAAACACACCTTACCACCCACTAGGAGAGGCAAATTGTGGGTTATCACGCACACCTTGGAGCCAAGTTTTTTTATCTCTTCCTCGATTTAACATCAGTCAATCAGACTAGAACCATAAAAACTTACCTCTTCAACACTGTTTCTCAACATCCTAAAATACTCATAGATCTCTGGCGATCACCCGCCGTTTTCGATGCGGTCGTAGCGGAGTTGAGTGATTTGTTCGCTGATGAGGCCTAGCATGAAAAGCAAAATAGAGGTGATGAAAAGCAGGGCCGACATGTTGGTGAAGCGGTGGACCGTGAGGTAGGTGTAAGCGTAGTTGGCCACTCCCAGCAGGAAAAAGGAGCCGCTCACGGGCAGAAAGATACGCAGAGGGGAAAAGAGGGTTGTGATCTTCAGGATGATCAGGAGAAATCGTGTGCCGTCCCGAAAGGGTTTGATTTTGCTTGTGCCGTGGCGTTTTTGGGCTCGAATGGGAATGTAGCAGACGGAACGACCGCTTCGCAGATAGGCCAGGGTGAGTGTTGTCGGGTAGGAGAAGGTGTTAGGCAGAAGATACAAATAGCGAAGAACGGTGTCGCGGTCCACCACTCGATAACCTGACGTCAAATCTTTGACCGGAAATTTGGTGGCATAACGCGCTAGCAGGTTGTAGGCCGAATTGGCCAAACGTCGAAATCTGCTGGCATGGGTTTTGGGATCCCGAGCCCCCACAACCATATCGTATCGTTGAGCGGCTTCCAGTAACCGTGGAAGGTCTTCGGGATCATGTTGGCCGTCGCCGTCCATCAGGACCACTTTATCCCGAGAAGCCATGCGAATCCCTGTCTTGACGGCGGCGCCGTTTCCCATGTTGTACGGATGAGACCATACATAGGCCCCGGCCTTTCGAGCTTCTTCGGCCGTACGATCCCGGGATCCGTCATCCACCACTATCACTTCCGCATCGGGAAGAATGTGTTGGATTTTGGTCACCGTCGCCGCAATGGCTCCTTCTTCATGATAGGCCGGAATGACCACCGAGACGTTTGCACCGCGTTCCAACGGAGCTTCTCCTCAAACCTTTGGTTACCCCAATTTTGGGCCGTTCTGAACGGCAGGGTTTTCCAAAGCCTCACCCTTTGTATTAGCACGAACCAGGCCAGACAAAGCTTTGTGCTTCCCATTCCCCCCTGGTCTTCCAGAGGGTTTTGACTCCACGAAAAGCCTATGGTAGGAGCTTTCGCGAAAAAAGGCTTAAAAAATGGAGCGCACACATGGTCTCATCTCCGTCCCCTGTTCCGCGACGAGGCTACCTTTATGTCATTCTGGCGGCCGTGTTTTGGGCCGTTTCCGGATCCGCAGGAAAGTATCTTTTTCAACACGGCCTCACCCCTTACCAAGTTGTACAGATGCGAGTGACTTTGGCCACCACCCTTCTGTTTCTTTGGCTCCTTCTGCGGGACCGTCGCAAACTCCGGATCCCCCCTCGGGATCTTATCTATTTCCTGATCCTAGGTGTCACGGGCCTTGCCATGGTCCAGTTTACCTACTTTTACACCATCAGCAAGATTAAGGTGGCCGCCGCCATTCTCTTGGAATACTTAGCCCCTGTGCTCATCGCCATCTACTCGGTGACCCTCGCTCGAGAGCGCCTCACCTGGCCCACCGTGATCGCCGTCACCGCGGCCACCCTAGGCTGCTACCTCGTGGTGGGAGGCTACAACCTGGACCTTTTCAACATGAACAAGGCCGGATTGCTGAGCGGTCTGGCATCGGCAGTAAGTTTCGCATGGTATTCCATCTATGGGGAACACGGCATGCGTCGCTACAGTCCCTGGACCGTCGTGTTTTACGCCTTTTTCTTTGCGGCTCTCTTCTGGAACATCGCACACCCTCCTCTAGAAGCCTTTCGCCATTCTTACACCCCAACGGAATGGGTCTGGATTCTCTACATTGCCATCCTGGGAACCCTCATTCCCTTTGGCCTCTATTTTCAAGGCATCAACCTCATTCGCTCCACCCGGGCCAGCATCACCGCCACCCTGGAACCCATCACCGCCGGTTTTGTCTCGTATTTCTTCTTAGGAGAAACCCTGGAAAAGCTGCAGATAACCGGAGGTCTTCTTGTCATTGCAGCTGTCATTTTGTTGCAGATCCGTCGGGAATTTGACGATGCAACGCCGGAAATCTTAAGGACTCGCCGGGAGACCTCTTGAAATTCGAGGAAACCCCATGACTCCCCTCATCACGTTCTTGACGGACTTTGGGCTTCAAGACGGTTATGTGGCCGCCATGAAGGCTGTGCTTCTGGGGACGGTTCCACAGGCACGGTTTGTGGACATCAGCCATCTGATTCCTCCCCAGGACATTCGCTGGGGAGCATATGTTCTTAAAAGCTGCTATGCCGATTTTCCAGCCGGCACAATCCATGTGGCGGTGGTGGATCCCGGCGTGGGAACAGATCGAAAGTGCATCGCCGTTCGAACCGACCGTTACTTCTTCGTTGGGCCGGACAACGGTCTTTTTTCCTTCGTCCTGGAAGAAGAACCAAGAGCGGAAACACGGCTGCTTGCCAACCAAAGCCTTTTTCGGCCAACGATCAGCCCCACCTTTCACGGTCGGGACATCTTTGCACCGGTGGCGGCTCATTTCGCTACGGGGACTCCCTTTACCTCCATAGGCCCAAAGGTTGACCCGGTGATATGTTCCTGGGTGCGTCCTTTGCTTTCGCCAACCCTTCTTGAGGGTGAAGTTTTGGGCTCTGATCGGTTCGGAAACATCGTAACCAACATTCAGGCACGGCATTTGGCTGAATGGCTCAAGGAAAAAATTTTTGAAGTGTATCTGGAAGAGCGAAAGATTCCCGCTTTTGCCAAGACCTACGGTGATGTACCTTTAGGACGTTCCCTGGCTCTCTTGGGAAGTTCAAACCATCTGGAAATCGCCGTCCATCAAGGAAGCGCCGCTAAGCGCTATGGCGCTCAAGCCGGACAGAAGGTGCGGGTTGTTATAGTCAAATGAGCCGCCGGTGGTAAGTCATTAAGGCATTGAGTCATTACCTGAATCCGTGAGGTGTGGTGGAGCGAACTGAGCTGTGGACATGATGACACCGTTTTGAGCAGTTGACGATGCCCTGTTTCTGCCAATCGCACGAGTCATTGACTCTCCAGTAGCAGAAAAGTGGTCATGACTGGGATCATTGAGCTGTTTTCGGGCATACCTCGCCCCCGTTCAACGTGAACACAAAGTAGATCCAGGCTCTTGCAATGAGTCCCTTTTACCTCAACCTGGGCAAAATTTGAGAAAAACACTCCGAAACGCTTGAAAGGCGGGACAATGCCGACCAAACTGGAGCTTCAGCC
>JBBFKY010000009.1 GCA_037481875.1 Desulfosoma sp.
CGGTCGTCGGCTGAAGCTCCAGTTTGGTCGGCATTGTCCCGCCTTTCAAGCGTTTCGGAGCGTCTTTCTCAAATTTTGCCCAGCTTGAGGTAAATGGGAGTCGTTGCAACAGCCTGGACCTATTCTATGTTCACGTTGAACGGGGGTGAGGTATGCCCGAAAACAGCTCAATGATCCCAGACATGACCACTTTTCTGCCACTGGTGAGTCGATGACTCGGGCGATTAGCAGAAACAGGGCATCGCCAACTGCTCAAAACAGGGTCACCACGCCCACACCTTAGCTCGCTCCCCCACACCTCACGGATTCAGGAGAGTAGAAAAGATGGAGTCAACCCGAACTCAACAAGCACGGGGGAAAGTGCCCATGGGGAACAACTTTCTCCCTTTCTTTGAGAAAAACGGAAGGTGAGCTTTCTAACGCCACGGCTGGAATCTCTTCTATGTGGCTGCCCTTGGTTTGGGGCCCACCGGCGCATGGCCGCAAGGCGTCCCTCTTCAAACCGCAAAGTGTGCACACAATCCATGGGACCAAAATTCTTAGCCTATGCCTCTACCATGATCTCCTCGTCGCCGTAGACAAAGGTCTTGCCGTGGTCGGCATTTCGATGCGGGTATCCGAATTTTATCCAGGGGCGGAACGATGTGTGTCTGCCCCGCAGATTTGTGAATTTCTGGCGGGCATAGTGATACGTTCTACAGGGTTCTTCTCAGTTCGTCATGGCATTGGGCTGCACGGGCTTGAACACGATCCAACGCAGCCTGCACTTTCTGTTCGACATCTTTTCGGAATGCGACATCCTGAATGGAACTTAGGTTGATCCAAACATTATAGGCGGCAATCCTTGCAGCCGCTGAAATCATCTGTACGGCGGCTCCGGCGTCGCTGACGGCACTGGGGTTTCCGGATTGAACCGCTTCCAGGGCATCTTCCATCATCCGGTCCAGAGTCAAAAGCGTTTCCAGGGGCACTCGAGCCGCCTCCCGAAAGGCATGCTGCATGGCCGCATCACGCCGATCCCGCTCTTCTTCCGTGTTTCGAGGCAGCCGAATACTTTCCACAACCGCCTGATAGGCTTCGGTGTCCTGTTGCATAAGCACCTGGAACGCCGCCCGATGTTTTTCGGCTTTTTTTTCTACGGCCGCCATGAGGGGATGACGATCTCGAAACTTTTCTTTGGCCAAAGTAAGCCGGGCCACCATGGTCGTGAGGGCCGCAGCCAGGGCTCCGGCCAAGGCCGCCACACTGCCCCCTCCGGGAACAGGCTTCGAAGAAGCTAGTTCTTCAAGAAACTCCGCGACGGTCAACCGGTTTAGGTCCTTAATCATTCATGCACTCCCTCATCATCGTGGGTCGAATGGGTCGGTGGACACATTTTTCCATGAGATCCCGAGCCCTTGGCCCGCTCCCTCCGCGGGCGGGACGCGCTGCTTTCAGCAAAAGACCGAGCTTCGGTCCCATGAGAGCCATACACACTTCGCCTTGATCACCCCTAAAAAAACGGCCTGAGCCGAAGCGTTCCTGGTAATTTCTTGACGAAATTTCTACGGCATGTGTCTTTCGCCTTTTTTGTAGACTTCCAGCACGGGATTGGATCCGGCATGAAAGGCGACAATGGCCGGCGTTTCCCCATCAAGGACAAGAAAATCCGCCTGTTTTCCCACATCCAGGCTTCCCACCCGCGGCGCCGCTCCCAAAGCATAGGCGGCGTTCAAAGTCGCCGCTGTCAAGGCTTCTTGGACGCTAAAGCCCATCAAGAGCACAGCGAGGCCGAACACAAAAGGCATGGATTCCGTGTACGAAGATCCAGGGTTAGCATCGGTGGCCAGCGCCACGGGCACTTCCAGATCCATCATGGTACGTGCTTTCGCGAAGGGTTTACGCAGGCTGTAGGCGGTTGCCGGAAGAACCACGGCGATGGTTCCCGACCGAGCCATAGCTCTAAGGTTTTCCTCACTGGATGCCAATAAATGTTCCGCCGAAACCGCTCCCAGTTCCGCCGCCAATCCGGCACCCCCCAGGTCGTGCACCTCATCGGCATGCAACTTGGCTCCAAGACCAGCCTTTTGAGCCGCTTGCAAAATACGTCGCGCCTGTTCCACAGAAAAGACGCCCTTTTCACAGAACACATCGCAAAACCTAGCGATTCCCTGGTGTACCACCTGGGGTATCATTTCTTCAATGACCAGGTCCACGTAAGCGTCCGGCCGGTCCCGGTATTCTTCCGGAACGGCATGAGCCCCCAAGAAGGTGGCGACCACATCCAGCGGAGTTTCACGGCCCAGGCGTTGGATGACGCGAAGCATTTTCAGTTCCGTTGCGGTCTCAAGCCCATAACCGCTTTTGATTTCCATGGTCGTGGTGCCCAGACGCAAGGCGGCGAGAGCTCTTCGCCGAGTAGCCTCGAAAAGGGCTCCCTCATCCGTTTCCCGAACCGATTTCACCGTAGAAAGAATACCTCCTCCTTGCCTGAGGATCTCCAGGTATTCCACGCCCTGTAGCCTCATGGAGAATTCACGTTCCCGTGGCGCCACGAAACACAGATGAGTATGCGGGTCCACAAAGCCAGGAATGACACAGCGCCCCTGGAGATCCACTTCAATGTCCAAGTGACGTGGATTCAGCCCCTTCATGACCGCATCTTCAGGCCCCACGGCTTCAATGATTCCGTTCCGGCACAGCAAAGCCCCTCGGTCCACCACGCGCAGCATGCCTTGGTCGGGTCCTGCTTTGGGTTTTCCGGTATCCACCGGTGTGTGAATGGCGGCGTTTCGAAAAAGCTTGGTGATCATGGCAGGTCACCTTCAAGCATCTCCAGTAACTTGAGCTCAATGACCTGAGCGGGAGTAAAATCTCTAATCTGTAGGTAATAGGCGGTGCTGTCCATAAGAGCCGCGGCGGGAACCATGCCGTAAACTTCCGTTTCCACCACGGGGACCCCCCAGCGCTTGGCTTCCATGCGGATAAATTCCGTGATTCGATAAAGAGTGTTTTTTTCGCAATCGGTCACGTTAAGACTGACTTGGACAAGCCCTCGTTCTTCCAACGCCAGGCCGATTGCCTTGACATAGCCTAGACCTCCACTGGAAGCGCGTATTGTCTTGGCAATTTCTTTGGCGACACGCACATCGGTGGTACCAAGGTTCACGTTGAAAGCCACCAGGAACTTTCGAGCTCCGATGACGGTAGCGCCTGCCGTGGGATGAAGCCTTGGTTCGCCCACGTCCGGGTGTCGTTCGGGGTTTTCGATCTCTTTTTTCAAACCTTCGTATTGGCCTCGGCGAATCACTTCCAAGCGCGACCGCTCCGGGCGAAGGGCCGCTTCTTCGTAGAAATAAACAGGGATACCGGTTTCCTGCCAGAATCGTCGGCCGAAATCGCGGGCCAAGGTTACGCATTCTTCCATGGAGATATGGCGCAGAGGGATAAACGGGATGACGTCCACAGCCCCAATGCGTGGATGGGCGCCTTGATGCCGATTCAGGTCGATGTGGGTGATGGCCGCCCTTGTGGATTCGAGCAAGGCTTCCTGGATGGGGCCTGGTGTTCCGGCAAGACTGACCACCAGCCGATTGTGGTCGGGGTCGGCTCGGTAATCCAACAGCACGCAACCTCGGCGTTCGCGAAACGGGGCCACGATGGCTTCGATGATTTCAGGACGGCGTCCTTCGCTGAAGTTGGGTACACACTCAATCCATGGCGTCATAGGCGGCCTTTCTTACAAGCTTTGCACATTGAAATTCGTAGGGGCGGAGACATCGGTCCCCCCTACAGAAGAATGTTGATTTACAGGTGCTACCTGAAAGGCAGCATGGGAATTTTGACGCCACGTTCCCTGGCCACGTCTATGGCGCGTTCGTATCCGGCATCCGCGTGGCGCATGATTCCTGTGGCCGGATCATTTCGAAGCACCGTGGTCACCCGCAATTCTCCTTCGTCGGTGCCGTCGGCTACGGTGACCTGACCTGCATGCAACGCATAGCCGATCCCCACGCCGCCTCCATGATGAAAACTGACCCAGCTGGCTCCAGAAGCCGTGTTAACCAGAGCGTTGAGCACGGGCCAGTCGGCGATGGCATCGGATCCGTCTTTCATGGCTTCGGTTTCTCGGTTAGGAGAGGCCACAGAACCGCAATCCAAATGGTCGCGACCGATGACAATAGGGGCTTTGACCGCGCCTTGGCGTACCAAATTGTTAAAAATCCTTCCGGCCTTGTCCCGTTCTCCGTAACCCAGCCAACAGATGCGTGCCGGCAGTCCCATATGCGCCACGCGAGCTTCAGCCATCTGTAACCAGCGCACCATTCGCGTTTTTTCGGGAAAAGCTTCCATCAGAGCATGATCGGTGACGACGATGTCTTGGGGATCTCCAGAAAGGGCGACCCACCGAAAAGGGCCTTCACCTTCGCAAAAAAGAGGGCGAATATAAGCGGGCACGAATCCTGGAAAATCGAAGGCGTTTTTCACACCGCGCTTGAAGGCCTGACCCCGCAAGTTATTGCCGTAATCGAAAGCGACGGCCCCTCGATGCATCATGTCCAGAATGGCTCGGCAATGGACCGCCATGGAATCCATGGCCATGTCGATGTAGCGCTTAGGGTCTTTTTGGCGCAAAGCTAAAGCTTCTTCGTAAGGAAGTCCCGCCGGCACGTACCCGTTCAATTCGTCATGGGCACTGGTTTGGTCTGTAACCACATCAGGAATAAAGCCCATCTCCAACATCTTGGGTAAGACCTCGGCGCAGTTTCCCCAAAGACCGATGGAAAGGGCACTTTTGGCTTCCGCTGCTTGGCGCGCCATGACAATGGCTTCGTTCAGGTCTTTTACCGACACGTCCAGATAGCGGGTCTCCAAACGCCGTTGAATGCGACGCCGATCCACTTCCACGCAAATGGCCACGCCCTCGTTCATGGTGACCGCCAAAGGCTGCGCACCGCCCATGCCCCCGAGACCTCCGGTCACGGTGATCTTGCCCGCCAGAGAACCACCGAAATGCTTTTGCGCCAATGCGGCAAAGGTTTCGTAGGTTCCTTGAAGAATGCCTTGAGTGCCGATGTAAATCCAGGAGCCGGCGGTCATTTGACCGAACATGATGAGTCCCTTGGCTTCCAGTTCGTGGAAATAGTCCCAAGTGGCCCAGGCGGGAACCAGATTGGCGTTGGCGATTAGGACACGAGGTGAGGTCGGGAAGGTTTTGACGATCCCCACGGCTTTTCCCGACTGCACCAGCAAGGTTTCATCGTTTTCCAGATCCAGCAGGGCTTGAACGATGGCATCAAAGCACGCCCAATTGCGGGCCGCTTTGCCGGTGCCTCCGTAGACGATGAGTTCTTCCGGCTTTTCTCCTGTTTCCGGATCCAGGTTGTTACAGAGCATACGGAGAGCCGCTTCCTGATGCCAGCCTTTGCAATGCAACTGAGAACCCCGAGGAGCTCGAACCGGACGTGGCACACCGCAGCCGATCTGCAGCTCCCGGAGTAATTTTTCTTTCGGTGTAAGACTCATTTTTCTTTATCCTCCTACCAGGGGCTTTTGAATCGCGACCAGAGCGTATCATTGACGTGGCCGCGGCAACGAGTTGCTCCCAGTCCGCAAGGTCCGGGTTCTTTTCCTTAACCACGGCAAGGTACGGCTTGTTTGTTTATAGGATAGGCTTGTTCGTAAACTAAATTCAGCGGTAGGGGCGTTTTTGGAAAGAGAGTCTTCACACCCATCACACAATCCTGCTGGATGAGTTTTTGGGCTAATCCAACAGCTGCCTTCGCAGATGTGCCGAAAAATTTCTCTCAAGAGGACAGCCGGTTACAAAGACTCAACGACAGAGACCTTTGAGCCTGACCCTCTAAAGAACCAAGGGAGGAAACTTGTCCTGCTCTAAAAGAAGTTTCCCGGCTCTTTGCGTGGGCCTTTTAGTGGCCGCGTTCCCCGCGGTGGATTTCCGCAAGGCGGCCTCCTTCAAAACGCAATCTATGCATAAAATCCATGGGGCCGAAATTATAAACCCATTCCTCCACCACAATCTTTTCATACCCATAGGGGGTGCGAAGGATCTTTTCTCCCACGTGCTGTTGATAAAGGGGGGGACCGCACTTGACGATCACATCCCCTTTGGTTTCTCCAAGACGCACCAGCCGCGAACCGCACCGAAGCGACGACAGGGACGTTTGAGCCTGCGTCGTTGCCGCTCCATGCCAAAGCCCGAACCCTAAGACCACCAGCAAGGCCCACCATCTCATCGTCGCTCCTTTCCCGCTCCACGGTTCCTGCTCATCCCCAATGTTCTTCATCGAACACTCCATCCCTGCCTTCACACTCCATGCAGAAATCAAGCCCATCATAACCCTCTTTGAAGGTATGCACAATTTTGTTTCGCTCCCGAGCAGCCTTCAAAACGCCTGTTTGTTCCGAAAAGACACGCCGAAACCAAGCATCGAAGACTATGGTGGAACAAATTTGTCACCAAAGATGGTCTCTTGGGCGCTCCATATGACTCCAAATGACCTGCAAACACGTATCCATGCTTTCCTACGATTCCTATGGCGCGAACCTTGCCTAAGCGAATGATAGGCAACGGCCAAGGGATAATTGTTTTTTTGGAGAAGACTCACAAATGGAAGGAGAAGGAAAAAGATGGACAGCGGGGATACGGCATTCATGCTTTTGGCGACGGCTCTGGTGATGCTTATGACTCCGGGGTTAGCCCTTTTTTACGGGGGGTTGGTGCGTTCCAAAAACGTTTTGGCCACCATGATGCAAAGCTTTATCTGCCTTGGCGTGATATCCATTCTTTGGGTGGTGTGCGGCTACAGTTTGGCTTTTGGACCCGACAAAGGGGGAATCATCGGAGGCTTGGAATGGGTTTTTCTGCGATCGGTGGGATTGGATCCCGGTCCCTATGCGCAGACCATTCCTCATTTGCTGTTTTCGGCTTTTCAGCTCATGTTCGCCATCATCACTCCGGCACTGATCACGGGAGCCTTTGCGGAGCGCATGAAATTTTCGGGATTTCTTCTCTTCACGGTTTTGTGGACGCTTCTTGTGTATTTTCCCGTATGCCATTGGGTCTGGGGAGGCGGATGGCTTGGCGGCCTAGGAGCCTTGGATTTTGCAGGTGGAACCGTGATTCATATCAATTCGGGATCTGCCGCGCTGGCAGCCGCTTTCGTGGTGGGAAAACGGCGTGGGTACCGCAAGGAACCGTTTCAGCCTCATAGTCTGCCTTTGACGGTCCTAGGTGCCGGATTGCTGTGGTTCGGGTGGTTTGGGTTCAACGCGGGGAGTGCGCTTACGGCCGGGTCTGTGGCGGCGGTGGCTTTTTTCAACACGCAGGTGGCGACCGGAGCCGCCGCGGTGGCTTGGATCACCGCGGAATGGATCAAGATTGGAAAACCCACCACATTGGGTGCCGTTTCCGGAGCCGTGGCGGGACTGGTGGCCATAACCCCGGCCGCTGGTTTTGTCGCTCCCATGGCCGGTGTCGTCATCGGTCTTGTGGCCGGATTTGTCTGCTATGGTGGGGTTCTGGCCAAGGAAAAGCTCGGTTACGATGATGCCTTGGACGTGGTAGGCATTCACGGTGTCGGGGGACTCTGGGGAGCTTTGGCCACGGGACTTTTTGCCACCACGTCCTACAATGCCGCAGGAGTCGACGGCCTTTTTTACGGCAATACCACACAGCTTTGGATCCAGGCCGTCGGGGCCTTTGCCGCCGTTTTCTACTCTTTTGTGGTATCCTGGATTTTGCTCAAGCTGACGGGAGCTGTTACAGGACTTCGCGTGCCCGATGAAGAAGAGGTTCAGGGATTGGATCTGTCCCAGCACAGCGAAACCGGCTACGTGCTTTAACATCCTCAAAGGGGCGCTTCAAAGCGTTCGTTTACAACGCCCTATGTCGAAAAGGTCTGTCGCGAAGAAAGGACTCGGTCATGGTTAAAATTGAAGCCATTATCAAACCGTTTGTTTTGGAACAGGTCAAGGAAGCTTTAAACACTATCGGCATCGCAGGCTTGACGGTGACGGAAGTGCGAGGATTTGGCAGGCAAAAAGGACACCGAGAAATCTATCGCGGCGCCGAGTATCTTGTGGAATTTCAGCCCAAGATCAAGGTGGAAACGGTGGTCCCGGAATCCCGAACAGAAGAAGTGGTGGGAACGATTCAGAAAGCCGCCTGCACGGGAAAGATCGGAGACGGTAAGATTTTCGTGTATCCTCTCACTCAAGTCATTCGAATCCGTACAGGAGAACGCGGCGAAACCGCCATTTGACATTCGTGAACGACATTCCTTCGCATCCCAGCCAACACATGCGGGGAGACATTCCTTTGTATTACAGCCAACATCTATGGGGGCGCATTCCTTTGCATCCAAGCCGACACCTGTAGGGGCGGACCTGCGTGTCCGCCCTACAATGATTGACCGTTGCTCATTACTTGTCTTGCTTTCATTTTGAATTCCGATCCGTTAAAAGCCAAACGGCGACCGAATTTATTCTGGGTATTTTTACTCATGGGCACTTCGTCAACGACCAGCCCTGACCTCATGGTTTTAAGCACCGTTCATGCCTCTTTGCCTGTGCACATTTCCGAGAAGGATTTGATCGTGGTGCTTCAGGAGGGCAAGCAGCAGAGCGTGATCGAGCCCATTTGGTAGCTCTTTTTACTGAAGTTTCTTTGGATGTTTTAGATCGGTTCCTAAGGCACCATGGTATTTCGTCTAATAAAGCTTTGCAGTGCTATCTGAAATATGTGAAACCCACGGACTCCAAACCCCCTGGTTGAGGAGTGGTTGGGTGAACGACTAGATCTGTAAGAAGCTTCTCCGTAGCGCCCTACAATGTTTAGACAGTCTTCCTCAATACCCTGAGCCTTTCTGGAGCCTCGGGGGTGGAACGGCGTTGATGCTTCGTTACGACCATCGAATCAGCAAGAACATAGATATTTTTATTCAAAACGTACAATACCTTACCTACTTGTCGCCGCGCCCGAATGATGCCGTTGCCGCCGTGTGCGACGGCTACGACGAACAATCCTCCTTTCTCAAGCTGCGTTTGCCTGATGGGGAAATAGATTTTATCGTCGCTCCCATTTTGACGAGCCAAGGATAGAAAGAACAGCGTTTTGAGGGACGCGCTCTTCGTCTCGAGACTCCTGTGGAGATAGGGGCGAAAAAGGTTTTTTCCAGGGCTTCAGAGTTGAAGGTTCTGACATTCTCGATCCAGCCTTTGTTTTGCACTATGACCCTGCGAAGGTCTCAGCGGATAAGGCTGTTTTTTCGCTAAGGCGGACATTGTGCGCTCTCGGCCGACCCTGCTCGAAAAGAACTTTAAGAGATGAGCCAGAGAACAAGTAGCTTTTTCGCCTCGGGGATTGGAGATGCTTCCTTTGGCATGAGGCAAGGTGCGGTCTTTTGAAAGCGGAAGTCCCGAATAAGCCATTCCATGCCATTTGGGTATGCATGGTGGGGCACGGTAAGGGGCGAGGCGCCGCCTCGGCCCATATGTGAATGGTGGGTTCTTCCAGGAGCGTGGGCCTTCGGCCCGCCGTTTGTGCGGGCGGTCTGCCCGCGCTCACGGGGCAAGGTCATTTTCAGGCAAGCTCCAAGCCCATGCATGACCGCGGCTTGCATTTTCTTGCCGGTCAAGCCGCCTTCTTACTGGTTCACCCAGACAGCTTGATGCTGAAAGTCTGCGAGGATTTTCTTCGTCACGGAACTTCTCAGAAACCCCCAGGTGCCTTCGGAACCCCCGTGGCCCAGCACCACGATGCCGGCACGTTGTTCAGCACAATAGGCGAGAATATCCGAAGCTACCTTACCGGACATGGGAGCGGCCACAAGGCGAAGCCGGTCCGAAGGGAGATTGCTCTGAGCAATCATTTCCAGGGCTTGAGCATAGTTTTCGCGGACTCCTTTAGGCTGATCGGCTACCCATCGGTTCATTTCCGTTGTAGGTTCCCGGCCTTGGGAGACAATCCTTTTGGAGAGTCTTTTGGAAAAATGGACCACATCGATCCGGGTTGCCGTGTGTTCCAGCATGAACAGAGCATGATCCAAGGCTCGAACCGACGCAGCGTGTTCGGAGACGCACACGACCGCACGGGAAGTGTCCACCGGATTGTCCACAAACCAAATAGGGCTGACCAGGCAGTGATGCAGGAGTGCAGAAGTGTGATCGCCTTTAAGAAACCCTTCCAGGCGGCTACTGGATTGTTTTGGAAACAGAACAGCGTCCACGCGTTTGATGTCGGCGAGACGACAGGCATGATGGGCGACGCTCAGTTCTTTTTCCTGCATCAGTTCATGAATAATGTCTTCGCTGAATCCCGATTCAATAAGCACTCGCTTGGCTCGAGCGCACGCTTTTAGAGCCGCTTCCTCGCGTTCCTTGAGAAATTCTTTCTTTTTAGCCACCTGAGCGGGACTCAGGCGTCCTTCGGCATACACGGGAGGAAGAGCTGGCATCAGGTAATGAATGGTAAGACTGATTTCAGAGCGGTCATGATACAGTTCGGTCAGAAAACGAATAGGTCGAAGGGATTCTTCCGTATCGTCGATAGGCAGGAGAAAAGCTTTGGGTGTTGCAGCCATGAAGGGCCTCCTCAGGGGCTCAGTTCGCATAACGGGGTTGCCCGGTCCTGAGCGGCGATAAGAAAGCGCACATGATGCCATTGTTCTCCATGCAGCCGCTGCAGACGGGTGTCTTCGACCAGTTTCGGGTGATTGTTGATTTCGCTCAAATGAGCCATGACGACCACCTGCAGGTTCTGATGATGCACATCCTGCAAAAGATCGCAGCATTCTTCGTTGCTCAGATGCCCGTGACGGCTTCGGATCCTTTGTTTGAGATGCCAGGGATAGGGACCATGTTTGAGACGATCCACATCATGATTGGCTTCCACGATCAAGCCATGGCAGTGTTGAAGGCGCGTACGTACCAATTGGGTGGCCGTGCCGCAGTCGGTACAGACGGCCAGCCGGCATCCATCGTGTTCGATGATATAGCCGACGGGATCCGCGGCATCGTGGGAAAGAGAAAAAGGAAGAACGGTCAGGTCCCCGACGTTGAAAAGACGACCTGAATGGATAATATGCACCCCTGCCAATTCACCCAACTGACTGGGCAGACCTTCCAAGGTGGCTTGCGTTAGATAAACAGGAAGGTCGAAACGTCGGCTGAAGACTCCCGCTCCACGAATATGGTCACTGTGTTCGTGAGTGATCAGGACGCCGGCCAAGCGCCGTGGAGGCAGACCGACGTTTTCCAGGCGTCGCACCATTTCCCTGGCGCTCAAACCCGCATCCAGAAGCAACGCCGTTCCCGGACTGGCCACATAGACGGCGTTGCCTTTGGATCCACTGGCAAGGACTTGAAACACTAAAGCCATGGCCTTGACACTCACGCCGCCGCCATCGAACCCGTATCATCTTTCACGGGTCCCAGAAGCATCACGGCGGTATGTTCCCTTTGATAATGTTCGCGAAACCATTCCCGCACATCATCCACCGTGACGGCATCGATCGCCTCTTCCACTTCCTTCAAAGGCACATGACGCCCGAAAACGAATTCGTTCTTGGCCAGGCGGTTCATGCGCGCATCAGTGCTTTCGGCGTTCAAGTAGATGCTTCCTTTAAGGTGTTCTTTGGCGGCGGCCAGTTCCGACACTGAAATGGAATCGCGGCGGATGGCTTCCATTTCCGTTGTGATGACGTGCAGAGTCTCGTCCACATCCTCAGGAGCCACGGCGGCGTAGACGCCCATCAGGCCTGTGTCTTCATGGCTGTTGACAAAAGAGTAGATGGAATAGGCAAGACCCCGTTTTTCCCGCACTTCCTGAAACAGGCGGCTGCTCATGCTGTTTCCGAGAACCACATTAAGCACATGGCAGGCGAAACGCTGAGGATCCAACTGGGAACATCCTGGAAATCCCAAGCAAATGTGAACTTGTTCCAGATCCTTGGGCAGGAGTGTTCGATGCGCAAACACACGGGGTGGATGCCGGTGCGGAGCCTGGCGGGCATGGTTCAGGGATTCCACATGCGGGGCGACCAAGTCCACAAAGGCGTTATGGTCCACGTTGCCCGCTGCGGCGATAAGGACGGCTTGCGGAGCGAATCGTCTGCCGAGAAAACCGAGAATTTTGGAACGGTCCAGGGCCAGAACAGATTCTTCGGTGCCGTAGATGGGTGCGCCCAGAGGATGATCTTTCCAGAAGTTTTGCTGAAAGAGAATGTGGATCAGGTCTTCGGGAGAATCTTCGATCATGTTGATTTCCTGAACCACAACCTGGCGTTCCTTTTCAATTTCTTCCTCGGCGAACAAGGAATGAAGAAAGATGTCCATGAGCACATCCACCACCAGGTTCAGGTGGGTGTCCAAAACCTTGGCATGAAGACATAGATTTTCTTTGGATGTGAAGGCATTGGCGAACCCTCCGACCGCGTCCAGCGCTTTGGCGATGTCCAGGGCGGAGCGTTGTGCCGTGCCTTTAAAGAGCATGTGTTCAATAAAATGAGTGATTCCTTGTTCGTGGGGCTCTTCGTCCCGAGACCCCACGTTGACCCAGATGCCCGTAGAGACGGTATAGACTCCTGGCATCTTTTCGGTCAGGATACGAACACCGTTGGATAACTGCGTTTTTTGAACCAACGCGGCCTCTTTATTTGCGTTGTTCCGGATTACCCAGCACGGCCTTACGGCTGAGTCGAATACGGCCTTCACGATCGATGTCGATGACTTTCACCAACACCTCATCACCTTCCTTAACAACGTCGGTGACTCTTTGAACCCGTTTGTGGTCCAATTGAGAAATATGAATCAGACCTTCCGTGTGCGGAAGGATTTCGGCAAAGGCGCCGAAGTCCGTCACCTTGGTGACCCGAGCCATATAGACTTGCCCGATTTCGGGTTCCATGGTGAGTCCTCGAATCTTGTCGATGGCCTTTTGGCATGCCTCCTTGTCCGGACTCATGATGACCACGCGTCCTGAGTCTTCCACATCGATCTTGGCTCCGGTTTCGGCCACGATTCCTCGAATGACCTTGCCGCCCGGGCCGATGACATCGCGGATTTTTTCCGGGTTGATGTGAATGACTTCCATGCGCGGCGCATAAGGGGACAGTTCCGGTCGAGGGGCGCTCATCACTTCCCGCATTTTGGACAAGATAAACAGGCGTCCTTGCCGGGCTTGCTCCAAAGCCCGCGTCATGATCTCACGGCTGATCCCCGCAATTTTAACGTCCATTTGGATGGCGGTCACACCTTTCTCGTTTCCGGTCACCTTGAAGTCCATGTCCCCCAGGTGATCCTCATCGCCGAGGATATCGGAGAGGATCAGAAAATCTTCCCCTTCTTTCACTAGACCCATGGCGATACCGGCCACCATGTCCTGCACGGGGACTCCGGCATCCATGAGAGACAAGCAGGCACCGCACACGCTGGCCATGGAACTGCTGCCGTTGGATTCCAGCACTTCACAGACCACTCGAATGGTGTAAGGAAAAGTGCCGTTGGAAGGCAAAATAGGTTTCACGGCCCGTTCCGCCAGAGCTCCGTGTCCGATTTCCCGTCGGCCTGGTCCCCGCAAAGGGCGCACTTCACCTACCGAATAGGGCGGAAAATTGTAATGGAGCATAAAAGACTTGAAGGATTCTCCGGTAAGGGCTTCAATCTTTTGCTCATCGCTGGAAGAGCCCAAGGTGGTCACGGCCAGCACCTGGGTTTCACCACGACGGAACATGGCCGATCCGTGAGTCCGTGGCAGAAGCCCTACTTCAATGCTGATGGGACGAATTTCATCAAAGGCCCGCCCGTCGATACGGCGACGTTCCTGTACCATCATACGGCGCACCGTTTCCTTTTCCAGCTTTTCCAGGACTCGTTCCACGTCCTTTTCCGAGCCGGGAAACTTTTCCGCCATGACGGCCAGCACGGTCTGATGAAGAGCTTTCTTCTTGTCCCGACGCTTCATCTTGTCGGCGGTGGTCATGGCTTCGCGCATGCCGTCGCCGACGGTTTCTCGAACCGCCTGTTCCAGCTCGAAAGGCACGACCGGTTCCACAATGTCTTCCTTGGGCAGTCCTGCAAGACGTCGCAACTCGTCCTGAGCGTCCAAAATAGGCAGAATAGCTTGATGCGCCGCGTCGATGGCTTCCAAAATGTCCGCTTCGGGAATGAACTGAGCGCCGCCTTCCACCATAACCACGGCGTCCCGGCTGCCGGCCACCACCATGTTCAAATCACTGCGTTCCAGTTGGACGGCACTGGGGTTGATGATCAGCTGCCCGTTTACACGCCCGACACGCACGGCGGCCACAGGTCCTGCAAAGGGAATGGCCGAAAGGTGCAAGGCGGCTGAAGCTCCCGTTAAAGCGACCACGTCCGGTTCGTTTTCCTGATCCACGGAAAGTACCGTGGCGATCACCTGGGTTTCATAAGCGAAACCTTTTGGAAACAGAGGCCGAATGGGGCGGTCGATCAATCTGGACGTAAGGGTTTCCTTTTCGCTGGGTCTACCGATTTCCCTTCGAAAAAAGCCGCCTGGAATCCGGCCCGCCGCGTAGCTCATTTCCTGGTATTCCACCATGAGCGGCACGAAATCGATACCTTCACGGACGCGATCTTCTTTGACGGCGGCGACCATGACCACTGTGTCCCCGTAGCGGACAAAGACCGCTCCGCTGGCTTGACGGACCGCATGGCCCGTTTCGAAAATGAGGGGGCGTCCGCCCACCTCAACCTGAACCGTTTTCTTCATAGATGTCTTCCTCATCTTTTCCGGGGTTGATCCGCATCCGTCTTAACGGCGCAGCCCCAAGCGCTCGATCAGAGTATGATACCGATCGATGTTCTTGCGTTTCAAATAATTGAGCAACTGTCGTCGCTGGCCGACCAGCTTGAGCAGACCGCGCCGAGAATGATGATCCTTTTTATGCACCTTGAAATGCTCGGTCAAATAATTGATCCGTTCACTGAGCAAAGCGATTTGCACCTCGGGTGATCCCGTATCGCTGGGATGAATCTTGAAAGTGTCGATGATTTCTTTTTTCCTTTCTGGGGTGAGAACCACGGGTATCCTCCTTTGTCTAGATGAAATTGTGCGATGATTGAAAAACCTTCAGACGTCGTTGGCCAGGATCGGTCACGGGCCACCACAGGGCCAGCAGCTCGTTGTCGGGACCCATAAGACGTACGGGTCCGCTGTGTCCTTCCGCAACCACCGCTTGTGAATCCAGCCAGGCTTCAGGCAGATGGCCGTGGCGCAACCGGTTTCGAATGGCAGAATCCGTCACGACCAAAGCAGGCAGATGGGAAAGGGCCGCATGCAGAGGAATGACATGGCGCATCCACTCTCGATCGTGAGCCATCCTTTCCAAAGTGTCCAAAGGCAGGGCGTCATGGACCGAAAACGGTCCATTTTGCGTTCGACGCAGTGCCGAGACATGAGCGCCGCAGCCGAGGCGGCTTCCTATGTCCGCGGCCAATTGTCGAACGTAAGTTCCTTTGGAACAGTGCACACTGCAGGTGATTTCAGGCCAGGAGGCATCCAGGACATGCAAAGCGTAGATGTGCACGCCTCGCGAAGGTGTTTCCACTTGGTGGCCGGCCCGAGTCCATTCATAGAGTCGTCGTCCTTGCACCTTGACGGCCGCATAACGAGGGACCCGTTGCATGGAGGGTCCCACCATGAGGGCCGCAACTTCCCGCACACGTTCGGGGGGGATGGGCGGACCTTCATAGATGTGGGTCACTTGACCTGTGGGGTCAAAGGTGTCCGTTTCCACACCCAAGCGCATGCGGAAAATGTAGTGCTTGTCGGTGAGAGTGAGGAGATCGGCGATGCGAGTGGCTTCGCCGAGGCAAAGGACCAGAAGTCCTGTGGCGAAGGGATCCAAGGTGCCCGTATGCCCCATTTTGGAAACACCTAGGCGGCGACGCAACGTGTCCACTACCTGATGCGAGGTCCATCCTTCGGGCTTGTCCACCAAAAGGATGCCGTGCACAGAAGCTGAAGCCTTCCTTTGTTGCGAACGCTTCGAGGGATCCATGGACGTCGGCAGCGTTTCAGGCATGACTGTCTAAATACTCCAAAGCGGCTTGCGTCACCGAAGCCCGCACTTGGGACAAGGTTCCTCGTGTGCGAAAGGCCGACGCATGGCGATGTCCGCCGCCGCCGTAACGGCGTGCAAAAGCCGCCACATCCACAGGGTCCTTGGATCTGAGACTCACATGCACGGTTCCGTCCTCTTCCTCGCGAAACAGAGCGGCCATGAGCACGGAGCGGACGCTGCGCAGATGATTGATAAAACTTTCCGCATCCGATCGAGTCGCTCCCGTTTCACGAAACATGGCCCGGCTTAGTTCAGCCGTCGCCAGCCGATTGTCGGCTTCAAAAGAGACGGTGAGAAGGACTTGGGCCAGCAGGCGTAATCTTTGAGGGGATCCGGAATCGTAAATCTGAGCCGCAATAAAAGCGGGCCGAGCTCCATGACCGACGAGTTCCGTGGCGATCTCCAGCACTCTGCGGGTTGTGTTGGAAAACCGAAAGGATCCGGTGTCTGTAAGAATGCCGGTATAAAGCTGGGAAGCCAGTTCCGGAGTGATCGGCACCCTCAGAAAAACCGCAAGATCGTAAAGGAGTTCGCAGGTGCTGCTGGCCTTGGGATCCACCCAGGCCACGTTCCCGAAGGGATCCTCTGTGATGTGATGATCAATATTGACCAGGATGGGAATTCGAGACAGAGCATCCGCCAGCACCGTGCCGACCCGATTGAACTCACCGCAATCTACCAAAATGGCCGTGTCGTAGTCTGCGACGGCGTTCCAGGTATGATGAATCTCTTCGACGCCCGCAAGGAAATCATGGCCCGAAGGCGGCGGGTCTTGGCAATAGGTGTCGACGGTTTTCCCTAAAAGCCGCAGCATGGTGGCCATCGCTAAAAGGGATCCCACGGCATCCCCGTCAGGGCGTACATGGGTTGCCACCGCAAAACGCCGACCTTGGTGGATCACCTGTTTCAGAGAAGCCAATGTTTGAGCCTTAGCGGCCTGCTCAAAGGTTTCTTCGTGCAACACCGTGCGTGAACACTCACCGTAACTTTCAGGATTCTTCATGGATTCGGTGAAGCAGCCGTTCAATTTTTTCTCCGTAATCAAAAGAGGCGTCAAAAAAGAATTGAATGTCCGGCACATAACGAAGTTCCACACGCCGGCCGATTTCGCGACGAATAAAGGGGCGAGCCTTTTCCAAGGCTCGAGCCACTTCCGGGCGTTCTTCGACTGTCCCCACAAAGCAGTAGTAGATCTTGGCGTACCGAAGATCGGCGCTTACTTCTACGCCCGTCACGGTCAACTTGGCCAGTCGAGGATCCCGAACACGTCGCAGAAGAATTTCGGCGACGGTACGCTGCAGAAGATCCGCGACACGGTCCGATCTTTTGTATTGCATCGTCTTTCCAGTGTCCCCTGTTAAAGCGGGATCATTTCGATATGATGACTTTCCAAATCGGCAATCCCCATGCCCACCATAAAATCCACCACTTTATCCAGAATGGAATTCAGCAGGCGTGCATCGTTGCCGATGACAGCTATGCCCAACGTCGCCCTTTGATAGCGGTCCAGGTCATCCACCTCCGCAATGGCAATGGGAAACCGATGCCGGCTTTTTTCAATAAGGCTTTTGACGATCTTGCGCTTTCCCTTTAGGGAATCGTTTCCGTGAAGCCGAAATGTGACCCGGGCCACACCCACGCTGACCGTGGTCTCCTTCATGGTGCTCACTCACACTTTCAACGGCAACCATTCAACTTCGGCCGGTGCTGCCACCTTTTTTTCATCGAGATAACTGCCCCCGCCTGGGACGGCGCAAAGGGTTGCGCTTTCACGGCACAGACCCGCCGATACCTCAGGCCATGGCGGGCCGCCTATGGCTGAGGCCGATCCTCTTGAGGCGGCTTGGTTTCCAGCACCGGAGCCACTTCCACCATGTGGTAGACTTCCAACAAATCTCCCACCTTGATGTCGTTAAAGTTTTCAATGGTCAAACCGCATTCAAAACCAGCTTTGACTTCCCGTGCATCATCCTTGAATCTTTTCAGGGACGAGATCTTACCGTCCCAGACCACCACACCGTCTCGAATGAGGCGGACCTTGGCGTTACGTTCAACTTTCCCGTCGGTGACATAGCAGCCCGCTACGGTCCCGATCCGTGAAATATGAAAGGTCTGGCGCACTTCGGCTCGCCCCAGAATTCGTTCTTCGTACTGAGGTTCCAGTAGGCCCACCATGGCGTCCTTGATGTCGTCCAGGATCTGGTAGATCACGTCATAATACCGGATGCTCACTTTTTCTTGTTCGGCCAGTTCCTGGGCTTTGGCATCGGCACGGACATTGAATCCAATGATGATGGCGTTGGAAGCCGAGGCGAGCATGACATCGCTTTCGGAAATGGCGCCGGTGCCTGCATGGATAAGAGAGACCTTCACTTCGGGAGTAGAGAGTTTCACCAAGGAATCCCGAATGGCTTCCAGGGACCCCTGGACGTCGGTTTTGAGAATGACGTTGATTTCTTTGATTTGGCCGTCTCGAATCTGTTCATAGAGCTTCTCCAAAGTCACTTTGGTGGTGCGAGACAGCTCTTTTTCTCTGGCCCTCATCTGCCGATGTTCAGCGACCAGCTTGGCCTGTTTTTCATCGGCCAGCACCACGAAATCATCCCCGGCATTGGGCACTCCGGAAAGCCCCAGCACCTCTACGGGAACCGACGGCCCTGCGGCCGTGATTCTCTGGCCCTTGTCATTGAACATGCTGCGCACGCGGCCGGAGTAGGTGCCGCACACATAGGCGTCCCCTTCCCGAAGGGTTCCTTCCTGAACCAGAATCGTTGCGACGGGACCTCGACCTTTGTCCAACTTGGCCTCAATGACACGGCCTCGAGCCGGCTTGTCGGGGTTGGCCTTGAGTTCCATGAGTTCGGCCTGAAGCAGGACCATTTCCAGAAGATCTTCGATACCGATCTTTTTCTTGGCGGAAATTTCCACCATTGTCACATCACCGCCCCATTCTTCAGGCAGAAGACCATGTTCGGACAATTCCCGTTTGACGCGATCCGGGTTGGCATTCGGTTTGTCGATCTTGTTAATGGCCACCATGATAGGTACCCCGGCGGCCTTGGCATGGTTGATGGCTTCGACGGTTTGTTGCATGACGCCGTCATCGGCCGCGACCACCAAAATGACGATATCCGTCACTTTGGCACCTCGAGCGCGCATCGCCGTAAAGGCTTCATGGCCCGGTGTATCCAGAAAGGTGATATGTCTTCCGTCCAGTTCCACGAAATAGGCGCCGATATGCTGAGTGATACCTCCGGCTTCTTCGTCGATAACCTTGGTGTGGCGAATGGCGTCCAGAAGCGATGTTTTGCCGTGGTCCACATGACCCATGACGGTAACGACGGGCGGGCGTGGCTTAAGATCTTCCGGGCGATCTTCGGTCGAATGGAGAATATCTTCTTCTTCGAATCCGGCTTTTTCCACTTCGTAATTGAATTCCGAAGCCACCAGAGCCGCTGCGTCAAAGTCGATGGCTTGATTGATGTTGGCGGGAAGGCCGAGAGCAAGCAGTTTTTTGATGATTTCCGTGGCCTTGACGCCCATCTGTTTGGCCAGATTGGCCACGGTGATGGCTTCATCAATGCGGATACGGCGCTTGATGGCCTTGGGCACGGTTACCAAAGGCTTTTGCGCCCCGGTGTCTTCACGTGGCAGGCCGGCTTTGCCTCGTTCGTCCTGAGCCCGTAGTTCTTTTTTGCTGTAAAGGTCTTCACGCCCGACGACTTCTTTGCGGCCTTTGCGCAGCTTTTTTTCGGCAACCGAAGGTTCCTCGTCCGGACGAAGGCGTTTTTTACGTAGAGGTTCCCGTGTGATTTCCTGTTCTGGAATAAAGCGCACCACTGTCGGAGGAACGTCAGGTTCTTCTTCCGGTTCAACTGGAATGACTTCTGGAAGACTGATGATACGAGCGGGTTCGTCTTTTCGGCGTTTACGACGGCGCCTTTTCGCTTTCTTTTTCTTACCTTTCTCGTCTTCTTCCGCTTCTTCCGGCAGAGGCTCGAGGACCTGACGCTTTTCAACAACAGGTGAAGGTTCAGGTCGAGAAATGATTCGTGCCGATGTTTCATGTTCGGCGAGAGGCGCTTGCTCTACCGGTTCTTCTGGAGCCGGTGTCCGTTCCGAAACCGCTGGCTCAAAGGATGAGACCGGCTCAACAGGCTCTTGGACCGAGACCGACTCCACGGTCCCCTCTTCAGGGCCGGCTTCGGCCTCCTCAGGCTCTTGAACCACGGGTTCGGTAAGAGCCGTTCTCGGCTCCTCTTCTTGAGAGAGCTCGATCGTGGGTTCAGGCTGCAGTGCGGTAGTAGGTTCGTCCTCTCTGAAGACTTCGACGGCCGGCGGGGCAGAAGGCGGTGGTTCCACGGCCGGCGGCAGGGCCGGTTCCTCAACCTCGGCTATGGGCGCAACAGGTTCTTCGACCTCGACGTCTCGGGGCGGGGCCTGAGCCTCTTCCTCCATGGCTTCGAGCTCTTCCGCCGTTTCCGGCATTTCGACCTCCACGGGCTCCTCGGCTTCAGCCTTTTTCCGTCGTCGAATTACTTGTCGGCCGATCCTTTTTTCTTCCACCCGTTTGGTCCCATCTCCTTGGAGGTGCTCCCGAATCTTGGCGATGGCCGATTCACTCAAGGTGCTCATATGGTTTTTTACGGAGATCCCCATCTTGAGGATCCTCTCAAGGAGATCCTTACTATTCATATCCAACTCTTTGGCTAGTTCGTGCACCCTCATTCGTGCCATGGAAAAAACCCCCTAGAAATCTTCAACGGCCGTGTCCCCGGACTTAAACCGCGGACGTGTTTGGGTATTACGCACACATAACGATCGATCCTCCGTGGTTTCGCAGCCCGTCAAATCCTTGAGAAGAGTAGACATTTGCCTCATCAAGGATGGGGACACTCCCCGTAGCCGGCCTCGAAAAGCGCGAAAGAGTGCTTTGCCTTTCACAACGTGCTTAAGACACGAAGCACACGCATAGGCACCGCGTCCCGGCAGACGTTGTTTTCGATCATGGATCACCAGGCACTGTTCGTCCAAAACAAGCCGCACAAGGTCTTCCTTGGGTCGCTTGGACCGGCACACGATGCATGTTCGATATGGCGTGTGTCCTTGGCGAGGCACTCTTATTCCACCGGTTTCATGTGTTCTTCGGATTCGGGCTCTTCACTTTCCCCTTCCTCCCCGGCATGGTTTTCGTCTTCATCAAGCTCATTCTCCTCGACTTCCAGCTCTCCAGCGCTTTCCAACAGGGATCGAGCCTGGGACTGCATGGCTTCCAGAGCTGACGCGGAAAGGCCGGTCAGAGTCTCCAACTCATCGATTCCCGCTTCACAAAACTCGTTCAGGGAAGTGATGCCCGCTTCATAGAGCTTGTCGGCCATTTCTTCCGACAAGTTATCGATGTGCAGCAGAGCCTGGTAGCCGGCTTGCTTTTGACGTTCATAGCGGGATTCGCTTTTCACGTCGATATGCCAGCCCGTGATTCGCGATGCCAGCCTCACATTCTGACCTCGACGGCCGATGGCCAGGGACAGCTGATCATCAGGCACAATGACTTCCATGCTTCGATTGGCCTGATCGATGATGACCTTGGTGATAATGGCCGGAGCCAAAGCGTTCACCACAAACTTGGCCGGATCCATGTTCCAGGGGACGATATCGATCTTTTCTCCACGCAGTTCCTGTACCACCGCCTGAACCCTGGATCCCTTCATGCCCACACAGGCACCGACGGGATCCACGTCCGAATCCTTGGACACCACGGCGATCTTGGCTCGGGATCCAGGCTCGCGTGCCGCGGCCAAAATACTCACCGTTCCGTCGCTGACTTCAGGCACTTCAAGGCGAAAGAGCTGAATCAAAAAATCCGGATGCGTGCGGCTCAGGACGATCTGCGGGCCCTTGCTGATCTTTTTCACATCCAAAATATAGGCACGAATGCGATCCCCCTGCCGGTACACTTCGCGAGGAATCTGTTCTTTGACCGGTAAAACGGCTTCGGCGCGACCTAGATTCACGATGATGCCGGAACGATCCACCTTTTGGACAATCCCCGTGACGATTTCGCGTTTTCGGTCCTTGTATTCTTCGTACGTGGCTTCCCTTTCGGCATCCTTCATCTTTTGAATAATCACCTGTTTGGCCGATTGCGCTGCGATGCGGCCAAGGGTGTCCGTGTCCATGCGGATGCCTAGTTCATCGCCGATTTCCGATTCCGGGTCCAGGTTTCGAGCCTGTTCCAGTGAAATCTGCTTTTCCGGATCCTCGACTTCTTCAACCACTTCTTTGAACGTAAAGGCTTCCATTTCTCCAAACTCGTCGTTATAGGTTACCTCTACGTCAATCTTGGACCCGTAGCGCTTCTTGATGGCCGACTTGACCGCTTCGACCAGGGTTTCTATCAACACGGCACGATCGATCCCTTTTTCTCGACTGACTTGATCGATCAACCGTTTCAATTCACTGGCCATAATGCCCTTTCTCCTCCTGTGCTTCTCTTCGGTCCCGGATTCGGTCCCGTGTTCTTCAATGCTTCAGTTTTCCTGCCTTGATTTCGGTACTGCCTCAAGCGATTCAAAATAGCGCAAACGGGCCCTTTCCACAGCGTCCAAGGGAATGTCATAGGGAATGCCGTCACAGTCCACACGGATCCCTTTCGGGTCCGCCGCCAGCAGAATTCCCTTGAAATTCTTTCGAGAGCCGATGGGAAGGCGGGTGCGTACAGCCACCACCTTGCCGATCTGGTGCGCGAAATGCTCCCAACGTCGAAGCGGCCGGTCCAACCCCGGAGAAGAGACTTCCAGATGGTAAGGACCATCAATGGGATCCACCACATCCAAAAGGTCGCCCACAACACGACTTACCGCCGCACAGTCTTCCACGCTGACCCCGCCGTCACGATCCACAAAAAGACGAAGCACCCATCCTTGACTTTCCCGGCGGTACTCCACTTCCACCAATTCCATGCCTTCCGCCGTAATTACAGGGGTGGTCAGATCCCAAATTTTCTCAACGACCGCTCTCGCAGCGTCCTCTTTCATGTCCATGACCACATGCCCAAAGCAAAAAAAAAGTGGGCGTTCAGCCCACTCCCATTAGCAGAGCAATGATCACAGAAAATCCGGCTTCAGTGCCGTGAAATGCGACGTTCACAAAAGACCGTGTTGAACATTGTCATCCACTAATCGAAGTCGGCGTCCGCCGGAAACCGCGCTCCCGCCACCTCAAAAAGGGAAGCCCTTTCGATCGAGGAAAGGGTGAGCTTCATGTCGCGTGGAGCGGGCAACGGGATTCGAACCCGCGACCCCAAGCTTGGGAAGCTCGTGCTCTACCAACTGAGCTATGCCCGCCCAACCGCCACAACAACGTCATCCTAGAGAGTTCCCCCAGCGAAGTCAAGCCCAATGTCAGGAAGATGGCGTGAACCCAGCCCGTATTCAACTATAACCGGTTCGTGAATCCATAGGTATATAAAATCCTAGGAGCTTGTCCGAAAATTGGCAATACCAAGGTGTCTTGCCATCACAAGGTAGGGGTGAGGAGGCGCCTCACCCCTACAAGGCGAACCTGGGCTATTTCTTGGGCTGCCATCCCTCAGGCTCGGCCTTTGTGCGAACGGGATGCCCGCGCCCCAAGAAAAAACATTCTCAGCTTCAAGCTTCTCTTTGGTTTTGGAACCGGTTACCTCTATAGCATGAAAGATGATGCAAGAGACGAGCCCAGGGGCACGGGACCTTTGCCAAGACTGTGAAGACCATGAGCGGTGTGGAAAAAGGGGTTCTAATGGGTGGCAACGGTGAAGCAAAGGATCAGAATCTCTACGAAATCATCGATCACACGGCGGATGTGGGGCTTCGTGTACGAGGACGCCATGTGGCAGAGGTTTTTGAAAAAGCGGCCTTGGGATTCTATGACCTCATGGTGAGTCTTAAGGCTGTGGAAGCTGGTGCTGTTCGTCATGTCAGCGTGGAAGCCGAGGCGTTGGATGATCTTTTGGTGCAGTGGCTTTCCGAGCTTCTTTACCTTTTTGAAGTGGAGGGTTTTTTGGGCAAGAAGGTGCAAGTGGTTATCCATCCGCAATGGAGCCTGACCGCCGCCGTCCAGGGTGACTTTTTCGATCCGAAACGCCATGAACTCAAGCTCCTTTACAAAGCCGTAACGTATCATCAAGCTTCCGTAGATTTCTCTGACGGCACATGGACGGCTCAGGTGATCTTTGATATCTGACATTTTCGCTTGCCTGAAGGCTGATATGGCTGGGAGGTTCAAGTATGAGCGGCAAAGAACGTCTCTCATTGGAAAGAATCGATGGGTGGCGCTGGAAGATTCCGCGCACCGGTGCCATGCGAACGGACGGTATCATTTATGCCGGAGAAAAAATGCTGGATGCCATTCGTCAAGATCAGGCCATGGACCAGGTGGCCAATGTGGCCTGTCTTCCCGGGATCGTGGGTTATTCCATGGCCATGCCGGACATTCATTGGGGCTATGGGTTTCCCATCGGAGGGGTGGCCGCTTTTTCCATGGAGGAAGGCATTGTTTCGCCGGGTGGTGTCGGATACGACATCAACTGTGGCGTGCGTCTCATGACCACTCACCTTAGGGCTCTTGAATTGGGTGCCGACAAGATTCGAGAACTGGTCACAGCCCTGTTTCGAAACATTCCCTCCGGCGTCGGATCTAGTCGCAAGGATTTTAAACTGAGTGAAGCCGAACTGGATCACGTGCTGCTCAAAGGGGCTCAATGGGCGGTTTCCAAAGGGTTCGGCGAAGCTTCGGACTTGGAACGCATCGAAGAGGGTGGGTGTATTCCATGGGCTGATCCCGAACAGGTGTCCGCCAAGGCCAGAGAACGTGGCCGATCCCAGTTGGGAACACTGGGATCAGGTAATCATTTTGTGGAAATCGGTGTGGTGGAAGAGATCTACGAGCCGAAGACGGCGGAGGTTTTCGGTTTGTTTTTGGGACAGCTCACCGTTTTTGTTCATACGGGCTCTCGCGGTCTGGGTCATCAAGTCTGCGACGACTTTATCCGTGTCCTGCTCAAGAGCACGCAAAAGTACGGCATCGAGTTGCCGGACAAACAACTGTGCTGCGCCCCTGTGACTTCTTCGGAAGGACGGAGTTACCTTGGAGCCATGGGAGCCGCGGCCAATTTCGCCTTTGCCAATCGCCAAATGATCAGTCATTGGGTTCGAGAAACCTTTGAACAGTTTTTTAAAGAACCGTCGGAACGCCTTGGTTTATCGCTCCTTTACGACGTATGCCACAATATGGCGAAAATTGAAGAGCATGTCTGGCAAGGGCGGCGCCTGAAATTGTGCGTGCATCGCAAGGGGGCCACTCGAGCCTTTGCGGCAGGTCATGAAGCCGTACCGGATCTCTACAGGTCTGTGGGACAGCCCGTGCTCATCCCCGGTGATATGGGTCGCTACAGCTACGTGCTGGTGGGAACGCAGCGGGCTATGGAAGATACCTTCGGCAGCACATGCCACGGTGCCGGCCGAGTGCTCAGCCGTCATCAAGCGGTGAAAAGCGCCAAGGGTCGAAGTGTCCTTAAGGAAATGGAAGATCGAGGCATCTTCGTTCTCGGCGCCAGCAAGGCCACTTTGGTGGAGGAAATGCCCGAAGCCTATAAGGATGTGAGCGATGTGGTGGAAGTTGTGGCCCACGCCGGTATCAGCCGCCCGGTGGCCAGGCTTCGCCCTCTCGGCGTTATGAAAGGGTAAACATTGTTGGTCTTGGAGCTTGAAGCGGTGGCGCAGTGCCAGCTAGAATCTGACAATTCCTATCAGGACCGCCAGGAACGAAAAACCGATCCCCATGGTCCACTGCATAAAAAGGAACCGCTTGTCCATGCTTTCAAACCGTTGATTGATAGCCTCAAAGCGCGTGTGCATTTCTCGCTGCAGGGCTTCGAAGCGTTTGTCCATGGCTTGAAACCGCTCATTGATGGCTTCAAAGCGCGTGTGCATTTCTCTCTGCAAGGCTTCGAAGCGTTTGTCCATGGCTTGAAACCTCTCATTGATGGCTTCAAAGCGCGTGTGCATTTCTCGCTGCAAGGCTTCGAAGCGTTTGTCCATGGCTTGAAACCGCTCATTGATAGCTTCAAAGCGCGTGTGCATTTCTCGCTGCAAGGCTTCGAAGCGTTTGTCCATGGCTTGAAACCGTTCATTGATAGCTTCAAAGCGCGTGTGCATTTCTCTCTGCAAGGCTTCGAAGCGTTTGTCCATGGCTTGAAACCGCTCATCCATGGTTTGAAACCGTTCATTGATGGTTTCAAAGTGCGCGTGCATTTCGCGCTGCAAGGCTTCGAAGCGTGTGTCCATGGACACAAAACGGTCACAGATGACCTGGAAGCGGTCCATTTCCATTTGGCGAAGTGACTTGACTTCCTCTTCGACACGAATGATCCGCTCCAGTAGCGAGAGCTCCTTGGCCCGGAGTTCATTTTCCCTGAAGAACTGGGCGATCTTTTCGCTGATGAGGTTTTCCGCTTCTTCGTGCAAGAGGCGCCGAAGGGCCCCAAGCATCTTTTCGTCCAGAATGGGATCTTGCGGTATTTGGGACAAAACCATAAAAATCTTCCTCCGTCGGTCATTGGGTGACCGATCTTACGAACTCTTCAGCCACCTTATCATGACAGCCTGGGTGGAGCAAGAGTCCCTTTGGAAACACTGACTTAGAGCTCATGGACGCCGCTGTCTTTGAAAATATTCCGGCACCGATGTCAAATACTCAGTTACGAAAAAAGGAATACCGGCCTGATACAGGCGAATCTCAAAGGGCCGTCTCCTAGGGCTCCGCGCCAAATCCTTTGAATGGGAAATGTTGCCACAACGCTGAATGGCTACCCAAAAGCGGGATTCCTCAACACTTGGCAAAAAGGGGTCTACATATCCACGTGCAGGATGCGGTAGGTGCGTTCGCCCGCTGGGGTTAGGACGGTGATTTCCTCGCCTTGGGTTCGGCCCATGAGGCCACGTCCTACGGGGGAATCAATGGAGAGTTTGCCGTTGCGCACATCCGATTCAAAAGGGCCGACCATTTGGAAATGAAAGGTCTGACCCGTATCCACATTGAGAACAATGATTCGGGTTCCAAAGGCTACACGTCGAACAAGGAATTTTCGACCCACCACGATTTCACACTGGGCGATCTTGGTCTGAAGATCCTCGATCTTTCTCTGCAACGCCCGGTGTTGTTCTCGAGCCCAAAGGTACTGTTGGTTGTCAACCTTGACCCCGTACAAGCGAGCTTCCTGCAATTCTTCCAAGACGCGAGGTCGCACCACACGCCTTAGGTACAAGAGCTGCGCATAAAGGTTTCGAAAGCCTTGTCGTGTAATGGGAACCTTTTCCATAGCATTCTTGGAAAGAAACTTGTGCTACCAACAAATGCCGCCGTAAACGAAGGGCCGCCGAACCTCGAGAAAGAGACCTGACGCGTCTTACGGGGTCGCAGTCAGCAGGCCTAGGCTTCCTTGTGCCTTGAGGCTCTCATAAAGACACAGCGCGATCACGGTCTTACCGTCCGTGATGGTTCCTTCACGAATACCTTGCATCACCTGATGCACCGAAAGAATTTCAACCTTTGAAATTTCATCCTGATCGCCGTAGACTTTTTCACGTTTAAGTCCAAAAGCAGCAAAAATGACAATGACTTCATTGGAATACCCAATCGCCGGATAGTATCGAAAAATGGGCGCAAGGGACGAGGCCGAGTACCCCGTTTCTTCCAGAAGTTCTCGGCGGGCGGCGTCTTCGGCAGATTCCCCCGGATCCAGTTTACCTGCCGGTATTTCCAAGGTTTCCCGACCGATGGCGTAGCGCCACTGGCGTACCATGAGCAGCTGCGTGCCTTGGGGATCCGTAAAGGCCAAAACGGCGGCGGCTTCAGGATGTTCCATGCGAATGCGTTCTGTGACTCTTCCTGTGCGCAGCCTCACGGCGTCCAGATGAGCGCTGAGATGATGCGCATGAATACTGGCCAGTGTGCGAAGGCGTTCTTCCATGTCTGCGTTGGACTCCACCAAAGGAACAAAGCTATTGCGCCATTGAAACCGTGCGCTTTTCATTAGAACAGTCGAGGTGCTTTTGGAAAGCTTTTTATGATGAGCCGAAGGAATCCTCTACGGGCACATCCAGCACGGGGTGTTGGGGTGTGGCGGTGGAGCTGAAAAGAGAGGCTGTCGATGGGACGGCCGGCCCATGGAGGGGCGGACCTGCGTGTCCGCCCCGGAGTGTTTTGAAACGGGTGCGTAACAAGGCGGACCCATGGGTGCGCCCCTCCAGGTCGTTCGAGAGGAATTGGCCAAATTCGGGCGCCTCGGGGTGTTGTGCATCAAGGGGCTACGGGGAGCACCCCTTTCGAATGTCCATTGTGGCCCGCACAAGGTCCAAATTGTTTTCGGGAAGGGAAAGGCGCGGGGAGAGCCACCCATTTAAGAAGCACAAGGCATGAGGGTAGCTTGTGAAGAATTTCATTGACACAGGCGCTTCGGTGGCCCATATTTGTGCAACCGGATGGTTCCCGTGGAAATGGATGCGGATGATCGGTGTGTGGATGCTCCAAGGATCGAGAAAGCGGGTAGGGGGCTCATGAGGCGTCCAGCGGTTTTTCAAAACCCTTCCAAAGACCTGAGTCCTTCCGAGGTCGTTCGAATTCAGGAAATCATTGAGCAATACCGAGGAAAGAAAGGGGCGCTGCTTCCTTTGTTGACCGAGGTGCAGGCGGTCTGCGGGCAATGGCTGCCGGCCAATGTGTTGGCCTGGATCGCCGATGAGGTGGATGTGCATTTGAGTTATCTTTACGGCATAGCCACCTTTTACACCATGTTGTCCTTGGAGCCTCGAGGAAAGTACATCATTCGTGTCTGTGAATCCCCGGCCTGCCATATTTTGGGAACGGGAACGGTCCTGGAGGCGCTTCGGACCGAATTGGGTATTGGCGAAGGGCAAACTACGGCTGACGGACTGTTCACTTTGGAACTGTCTTCCTGCCTTGGCGTGTGCGAAGTGGCTCCGGCCATGCAGATCAATGAAGTGGTCTTTGGGAACCTCACCCGCGAAAAAATTCATGATGTCCTGGAGCGGTATCGGCGAGGGGACGTGGTGGATTATCGCACCTTGCCCGGTTCCGGAGGAAGGGTGCGCACGGACTGGGAGATTCATCGTCGAGCGGTGCTGCTTCAAGGAGTTGGGGACATCGATCCCGAAAACATTGACGATTACTTAGCCATCGGCGGCTATGAAGCTCTTCGTAAAGTGATTTCGGGCATGTCCCCGGAAGAGGTGGTGGAGGAAGTCAAGGAATCGGGTTTGCGCGGCCGCGGTGGAGCCGGTTTTCCGACGGGTATGAAATGGTCTTTCACGCTGCCTTTAAAAGCACCCGAAAAATATGTGATCTGCAACGCGGATGAAGGAGAGCCCGGTACCTTTAAAGATCGCTACATCATGGAAGGGAATCCGCACCGGCTTTTGGAAGGATTGATCATCGCCGGGTATGCTATCGGTGCCTGTAAGGGTTTTATTTATGTTCGCGGGGAGTATTACCTTTCCATGCATCGGCTGCGCCGAGCCGTGGAGCAGGCGCGGCAGCGCGGCTTTCTCGGGGAACGTATTCTGGGATCTTCTTTTTCCTTTGAGGTGGAGATTCGATCCGGTGCCGGCGCCTACGTCTGCGGTGAGGAAACGGCTCTTATTGAATCCATCGAGGGACTGCGGGGCAACCCCAGGGTTAAGCCGCCTTTTCCCGGAGTTCGAGGCCTCTGGGCCATGCCCACGGTGGTCAACAACGTGGAAACCCTGGCCAATGTGCCGCTGATCATCAAAAACGGCGCTTCATGGTACCGGTCCTTTGGCACGGAAGATTCTCCAGGAGTGAAGCTCTATCAAATCTGCGGCCATGTGAATTCGCCTCAGATCGTGGAAGCCCCTTTAGGACTCACCCTTCGAGAACTTATTGAAGTGTACGGCGGCGGCATGAAAGATGGTATTCCTTTCAAGATGTGCCAAACGGGGGGAGCTTCCTTCGGCTTTTTTACGGCGGAACATCTGGACACGGTCATGGACTATGTGTCCATGCAGAAAAAAGGCGGCGCTTTAGGATCCGGCACCATGCTGGTGATGAACGAAAAGACCTGCGTGGTGGATGTGGTCCGAAACATCATGCACTTTTTCCAGCATGAATCCTGCGGATTTTGTACACCGTGTCGGCGGGGCACTCGAGTGCTTTACGAAACCCTGTGCCGAATCGCTCAAGGGGAAGGCCGTGAAAGCGATCTTTCCATGATGATCGATTTAGCCCAGACCATGTCGGCGACGGCCAATTGTGCCCTGGCCATGTCTCCCATCTTTTTTGTTCGCACCACCATCGAACGGCTCAAAAACGAATACCTGGCCCACATTGTCGACAAGAAATGCCCTCTGGGAGTCTGTCCCGCATGAGTCCTAGGGGTATGAGGTGCGAGGAGGCCGGTCTATGACGGCGATGTATATTCCTGTGCTGATCTATCTTGTGATCACGATGGGGGTGATAGGCGCCATCATTTTTCTTTCCAGGCGCATCGGCACACGAAAGGTCACTCGAGAAAAGATGCTTCCCTACGAGTGCGGCATGGATCCTATCGGCACATTGGAAATTCATTTTCCCGTTAAATTCTATGTCTTGGCCATGATTTTCATCATTTTCGACATCGAAACCGTGTTCCTCTACCCGTGGGGCGTGATTGTTCGGGATCTGGGCTGGTTTGGATTTGTCGAAATGCTTGTCTTCACTGTGGTTCTGTTGATCGGCCTTGTCTATCTCTACCGAAAGGGGGCTTTGGAATGGGACTAGAGCAACAGATCCGAAGCCAGATACTCACGTCCACATTGGAAAAATTCGTCAACTGGGCCAGAAAGTCTTCCGTATGGCCGGCGACGTTCGGGTTGGCCTGTTGCGCCATCGAAATGATTTGCACGGCCGCTAACCGTTTTGACATCGCTCGGTTCGGCATGGAAGCCTTTCGTGCCTCTCCGCGACAAGCGGATCTCATGATTGTGGCCGGCACGGTGACCAAGAAGATGGTGCCGGCCGTCGTGCGCATCTATGAACAGATGCCGGAACCCAAGTGGGTGATCGCCATGGGGGCGTGCGCGAGTTCGGGAGGCATCTTTCGAAGCTACGCTGTGGTGCAGGGTATTGACCGATATCTTCCGGTGGATGTGTATGTTCCGGGATGCCCTCCCAGGCCGGAAGCTCTTCTTTACGGCATTCTGAAACTCCATGAAAAAATCTTAAAGGATCCGTTTCTGACGAAAAAGGAAGGACCCATCGTGGCGGATCTTCAGGCGGCACAGAATCTTCGGGAGGTACGGGCGTGAGCGGGGAAGCGGTGCCCAGGACTTATGTGCAAGAAGTCATGGATGAACTGGCTGCCGAAGCTGTTCGTGGTCGGACATGCTTTCGGGAGCAATGGACCCTTGAAGTACGCTCGGAGTTTTTGCTGCAGGTTATGACGGAACTTAGAAACCGATGGGGATTCCGATACTTGATCGATGTGACGGCCGTGGATTTTCATCCGAAAACCCCTCGGTTTCAGGTGGTCTACCATCTTTGGTGCCACGATCGTCAGGCGTTGCTTCGTGTGAAGGCATGGGTCGACACGGATCCGCCAAGTGTTCCATCCGTCACGGGACTGTGGAAGACGGCCGGCTGGCATGAAAGGGAATGCTACGACCTTTTTGGGATCACCTTTATGGGACATCCTGATCTACGACGCATTCTGCTCCCAGAATCGTGGCAGGGGCATCCATTGCGAAAGGATTATCCCACCGAGGGTCCCGACTGGGATCTGGATTAGGATCGCACCATGAGTGAGCTGACCGAACGATTGATCCTTAATGTAGGGCCTCAACATCCCAGTACCCATGGGGTGCTGCGGGTGGTGGTGGAATTGGAAGGGGAGGTCATTGTGCGGTGCACGCCGGACATTGGGTACTTGCACCGCGGCATTGAAAAGCTCATGGAATCCAAGACCTACCACCAATGCCTGCCCTTGACCGACCGCATCGATTACCTGGCCGGTTCCGCCAACAATTTGGGGTTCGTGCTGGCGGTGGAAAAGCTTCTGGGCATCGAGGTGCCGCCTCGAGCTCGGTACCTTCGGGTGATCGTGGCGGAAATGACTCGAATCTCCAGCCACCTCTTTTGGCTGGCCACCCACGCCCATGACCTTGGAGCCATGACACCGCTGTTTTATGCGTTTCGAGAACGGGAACAACTCATGGATCTTTTTGAGGCGGTGGCGGGAGGGCGTTTGTTTCCGTGTTATTTTCGTATCGGCGGCGTTGCTCGCGATGTTCCTGACGGCTGGACCGATGGGGTTCGGGAATTTTGCCGCACTTTTCCCGAAAAGATGAAAGACTATGAAACCCTTCTCACCAAAAATCCTATCTGGATCAAGCGCACCAAGGGTGTTGGGGTGCTCACGGTGGATGAGGTTTTGGACTACGGGTTGAGCGGCCCGGTGGCGCGAGGTTCCGGCATTCCCTGGGATGTGCGGCGCGCGGATCCCTACTGCGGGTATGATGAGTTCGATTTTATCATTCCTGTGGGGGAAAACGGGGATACCTACGATCGGTATCTGGTACGATTGGAAGAAATGCGCCAAAGCGCCCGCATCATCCTGCAGGCTCTAGATCGGCTTCCTTCAGGGGATATCGCCGTCAAGGATCCCACTATCACTTACCCGCCGAAGGCGGATGTATACACCAAGATCGAATCCCTCATTCAGCACTTTCTATTGGTGGAGGAAGGCATTCGGCCGCCTGAAGGAGAAGTTTTTCATCATACGGAAGCACCGAAAGGGGAACTGGGGTTTTACATCGTCAGTGACGGTTCGTCTCATCCTTTTCGTGTGAAAGTGCGAACCCCTAGTTTCGTGAACCTGCAGGTGCTGAGCAAGATGGCGGAAGGCAGACTTTTGGCGGATCTCATCGCCCTCATTGGAACCATTGATATCGTGCTTGCGGATGTGGATCGATAGCGATGATCACAGTCACCATCAACGGAAAAGCCTTGGAAGCCCAACCGGGCATGACCATCATGGAAGTGGCGGACAGATACGGGATTTACATTCCCAGACTGTGCTACCACAAAGCCTTGAGTCCCATCGGGGCGTGTCGCATCTGCGTGGTGGAAGTGAAACCGGGTCCGCCACGACCTGTACCCGCCTGTACAACGCCTGTGACCGACAAGATGGAGGTGACCACCGAATCGGAGCGGCTCACCCATTATCGTCGAGAGCTTCTTCAGTTGTTGCTTATCAACCATCCTTTGGATTGTCCCATCTGCGATAAGGGCGGGGAATGCGAACTGCAGAACCTGACCCGTCATCTGAAAATTCAGGAGCAGCCTTATAAAGCGGCACGACTGACCCCGAGTTATGACAGTCAGTCTCCTTTGATGGAACGGTACCCGGATCGTTGTGTGAACTGCGAGCGATGTGTTCGTGTTTGTCGAGATAATGTGGGCGCTGCCGCTCTTTATTTTGACAATCGAGGTTATCGTACGGCCGTGACGGCCGGCGGTGCGGTTATGGATTGTGAGTTTTGTGGCTCATGCATCGCGGTGTGCCCCGTAGGGGCCATCATCGACAAAACATTCAAGTACAGTGCTCGATCCTGGCAGATGGACAAAGACACCGCGATTTGCCCGTACTGCGGCGGTGGATGCCACCTGGTGCTCAATACCAAAAAGGGACGTTTCAAAAGGGTCACCAGTTCTTTTGATGAACCGGTCAATGCCGGCCTTTTGTGCAGTCGGGGCCGATTCGGCCTGAACATTGTGCAGGAAGAATCCAGGCTGAAAGAGCCGCTCCTTCGCAAGGACGGCCGTCTTGTACCGGTTTCCTGGAATGAGGCTCTGGATTTTGCCGCCGACCAACTGCGACGTCTTCAGGATCAGTTCGGGCCCAAAGCTTTTGCCGGTGTAGGATCGCCTCGAGCCACCAATGAAAGCAACTATGTGTTTCAAAAGTTCTGTCGAGCCGTCCTGGGGACGCCTCACGTGGATGCCACCACGGCTCTGGATCACCAGCGCATGCTCAAAGCCCTTGTGGATGTGCTGGGGCGTCCCAAGGTGATCTATGCCAACGAAAAGGAAAGCCTGCCTCGAGTCATTCGAGGGGTTTCTGGATTTCAGTTGGCTTTAGGCACTTACGACGATCTGGAAAAAGCCGATACGGTCCTGGTGATCGGCTCCGATGTCAAAAAAGAGATGCCGCCTCTGGTCTGGAGGGTCAATGCCGGGCAAAAGCAGAAGAGGCTTCAAGAACTGCTCATTGTGAGCTCACGGCGTACACGGTTTCGGTCCGCAGCCCAGTGGAACGCGTTCTGTCGACCTGGAAGTGCGGGTTTTGTGGTCCTTGGAATCCTCAAGTCGCTCTTTGAAAAAGCTGACACCCGGCTTCGAGGGTTCGGAGATTTCCGTCGTGAGGAGGTCTTAAGAAAACGGCTGGATGCCACAGACTGGAGTCTGGTGGAAGAAGCGAGCGGGCTGCACCGAAACGATCTGGACCATGTGGCCCAAAAGCTTATGGATGCCGAAAGGCCGGCTCTGATTGTGGGCTACGATTTAGGTGGTCTTGCGGACGGCTATGGGGCCATGTGCTACGTTGCCGACCTTATGTTGGTGCTGGGCAAAAAGCTTCGGCTCCATCTCACTGCCGAAAAGGCCAACACCCAAGGTTGTTCGGACATGGGGGTCAGTCCCTTCTGGTTGCCGGGCTATGTGCCTTTGCATGAGGCCGAACGCATTGAAGCCTTGTGGGGGCGCTCGATTCCTAAGGAAGCGGGTTTTCCCTTGGATCAAATTCTGCGCGCCGCCGCGGAAGGCGGCCCGGAAGCCCACAAAGGCCTTCTCCTCATGGGGACGAACCTTTTGGGCACGCATTATTCTCGATCCTTAGTGGAAAAGGCTTTGGAAAAGGCAGCCTTCGTCATGAGCCAGGAAGTGTTTCTGAACGAAACGGCGGCTCGGGCCCATGTGGTCTTTCCGGCTAAAACCGCGGTGGAAAGCGAAGGCACGATCACCAGCGGAGAACTGAGAGTCCAAAAGCAGCGAGGTCGTTCCTTTGTGGACGGGCCGTGGGATGACTGGAAAATCCTTCAGGAACTGTCCCGTCGCTTGGGTGTGGACTTAGGCTATGGCTCAGTTCAGGATGTGTTTCAGGAAATTTGCACTGTATTCCCCCACTACGATCAGTATCCCTTTCCGGAAATTCCTCGGGAAGGGTACTGGTGGAACCGTATGTATCGGGCCAAATACGGGTCGGCCGGTTGGCGTCGGGTTTTAGATCCCACTTTAGGGGCGGTGATCCCTTGGCTGGAATTTCCTCCACAAGCTTCCGACGCTTATCCCATGTTTTTAATGGTCAGCCGGTCGCTTTTTCAATCCGGCACTTACGGACGCTACGGGACGGGTCCCAAGACATTGGAACCGCAAGGGGGTGTGTGGTTGAGTTCGGAGGATGCTCGAGCTTTGGGCATTCAAGACGGGGATACGGTCGTGTTGGCGACGCCTCATGGGATGTTGGAAGCTCAGGTGGGCCTTGATCGTCGAGTTCCTCAAGGCGTGGTGCAGGCTGCGACTCACTTTGAAAATCTGCCCTTAAACCGGATTACCGATGGCGGTCTATTGACGCCCGTACGGGTGGAAAGGTTGAGTCCCTCAAAGGCGGTTCGGCAATGAGGAAAAGCGCTGGTTTTCCTGGAAGGGTGAGCCTGGTGCCCGCTGTTTTCGCGGGCGGAACGCCCGTGGATTCCAGGGAAGAATGCGCTCTCGAACAAGCGCTAGGTGCAGTGAAAGGCGGCACACCATGGAATGGATCGTCTACGGTGTTCTCACGCTAGCCAAGACGGCTCTCGTGCTCTTTGTTTTGCTCACAGCCGTGGCCTACGCCACGCTCATGGAACGTAAGGTTTTGGGTTTCATGCAGCTGCGTTTAGGACCGAATCGAGTCGGGCCCTGGGGACTGCTGCAGCCGTTGGCGGACGGTGTTAAGCTTTTCTTTAAGGAAGACATTGATCTGCCGGTATCCGAACCGCGCCTGTACACTCTTGCTCCATGGGTGACCGCGGTGGCGGCCCTGACACCCTTTGCGGCCATTCCTTTTGCGGACACGATCTTTCCGGAAACCGTCAGCCTTTTCGGCCGCACGGTGGATTTAACCTCGTATGGCATCCATCGCGGGGTCATCGCCGATCTTCCCGGAGCGGTCCTTTTCATTTTAGCCGTCTCTTCGCTTTCCACGTACGGCGTTGTCCTGGGAGGCTGGGCCTCGGACAACCGATATTCTTTGTTGGGCGGGATTCGAGTGACTGCGCAGATGATCAGCTATGAACTGGCTTTGGGCATGGCCGTGGTCGGTGTGCTCATGGTGGCGGGATCCATGCGGCTCACCGAAATCGTCGATGCCCAAAGCCGTGTCCCTTTTGTGGTTTATCAGCCTTTAGGGTTCGTGCTGTTTATGATTGCCGCTTTTGCGGAAGCCTGCCGCACCCCCTTTGACCTCATTGAGTGTGAAAACGAGCTGGTGGCCGGATACCACACGGAATACAGCTCCATGCGCTTTGCCTTGTTTCAGTTGGCCGAATATGCCCACATCATCACGGTGAGTGCCGTGGCGGTCACCTTGTACCTTGGTGGATGGCAAGGGCCGTGGCTGCCTTCCGGAGCTTGGTTTGTGTTAAAGACGGCCGCCTTGGTGTTCTTCTTTATCTGGGTACGGGCCACGTATCCTCGAGTGCGTTTCGATCAGCTGATGCATTTCGGGTGGAAGGTGCTTTTGCCTTTATCTTTAGCCAATATCGTGGTCACGGGATGCTTTGTCCTGATCTGGGGTTGATATGAGGGTTTCAAGGAGAGGACATGCTAGGACCGCTGGTTAAAGGGCTCGCCAAGACCTTTGAACAACTTTTTCGCAAGCCCATCACCATCGAATATCCGGACAAGAAGCGGGAAGTGACCGAACGGTTTCGAGGGCATCCCAGGCTTCTCAAAGATGAAAACGGGCGCATCAAATGCGTGGCTTGTCATTTGTGCGAGACGGTCTGCCCATCCAAGGCCATCTCCATCGAACCGGAAGCGGGGGAGACCATGCACGAGAAGCGGCCGCGCAGTTTCGTCGTGGATCTAACGAGATGCATCTTTTGCGGTTTTTGTCAGGAAGCCTGCCCCAAGGGAGCGATCATGCTCAATCGGAAGTACGAACTGGCTCAGTATGACAAGAACGCTTTGCTCTACGACAAGGAAAAGCTCCTTCAAGATTAGGACATGGTGAGGACCGTTCCATGGAACTTGTGCTGTTCGTGGCCTTTTCTTCCATCACTTTGGTGAGCGCCGCCGCCGTGGTTTTGCATCCGCATCCCCTTAAGAGCGCCCTGTTTCTCATTGTGACCTTTTTTGCCATGGGCGGTCTGTATCTTCTTTTACAGGCGGAATTCATCGCCCTGATGCAGGTTCTGGTCTATGCCGGCGCCGTCATGGTCCTCTTTCTTTTTGTGATCATGTTGCTGAACCTGAAACCTCGAGGTGAAGACCGGTCGGCTTTCAAGAAACGTTTGAGCTGGGCTTTACCGCTGGTTTTGGTTTTCGTGGGAGCGGTTTTAACCGTGGTCACCAGTCCTTTGGCCCGTTTGGGCCCTTCAGCGCAGCAGGGTGTTGCCTGGGTGGAAACTCAAGGGGGCAATGTGAGGGCTGTGGGTCGAGCCCTGTTTACGTCGGCCTTTTTGCCCTTTGAAGTCACTTCCATTGCTCTTCTGGTGGCCGTTGTGGGAGTCATTGTCCTGGCCAAAAAGGAACGCAAATAGACAAAGACTCCGTGATTCGAAGGATGTTTCAAAGCAGGCTTCATGGTGTGGGCCGACACGGGAAAGGATAGGGCATGGCGGTTCCGGTTGAATACTATGTCCTTGTGAGTGCGTTGTTGTTTGCCGTGGGGGTGTTAGGCGTCCTGACCCGGCGAAACGCCATTGTGATCTTCATGTCCATCGAATTGATGCTCAACGCGGCGAATTTGAGCTTTGTGGCTTTTTCCAGGGTTCTTGAAGGCCTGGATGGACAACTCTTTGTCTTTTTCGTCATGGTGGTGGCGGCGGCGGAAGTGACTGTCGGCCTGGCCATCATCGTCACTCTGTTTCGCAATTGGAAGACTATTTTCGTGGACGAAGTTCGGCTTCTCAAAGGTTAAGGGAAGAAAAAAAGAGGTCACTATGGAGACGGCGTGGATCATTCCGGCCTTGCCCTTTACCGGCTTTCTCCTGAACGGTTTGTGGGGACGACGGCTGCCCAAAAAATATGTGGGCCTGATTGCCTGCGGTGCCATGGGTCTGGCGTTTGTGTGGGCTTTGCATTTCCTGCGGATGCTTCTGCAGCAGGAACCGTCCCAAAGGTTTTGGGAACCCGTCTGTTACACGTGGATACGAGTGGGGGAATTTCAGGCCGATATCTCATTTCTTATCGACCCTTTAAGCATGGTCATGATCCTGGTGGTCACAGGCGTGGGGTTTCTCATCCACGTTTATTCCATCGGATACATGCATGACGATCCCGGTTACAGCCGCTACTTTGCTTACCTCAATCTCTTTGCTTCGGCCATGTTGCTCTTGGTCATGGCCGACAATCTGCTGGTCATGTTTGTGGGTTGGGAAGGTGTGGGTCTCTGTTCGTATCTTCTCATCGGCTTTTGGTATGAAAAACAATCGGCCGCTGATGCCGGAAAAAAGGCTTTTATCGTGAACCGTATCGGCGATTTCGGTTTCCTGCTTGGCATCTTTTTGACCTTCTGGACATTCGGGTCTCTGAATTTTCGAGAGGTCTTTGAGGCGGCTGCCGGAAACTTTGCCGTGGGAGACATGGTCCTGGTCGGGATCACCTTGCTGCTTTTTGTGGGGGCCATGGGAAAATCAGCCCAGATTCCGCTTTATGTGTGGCTTCCCGATGCTATGGAAGGTCCCACTCCCGTTTCGGCCCTCATCCATGCCGCCACCATGGTCACCGCCGGGGTTTACATGGTGGCTCGATGCAGTGTGCTCTATGCGCTTTCTCCGTTTTCCATGGGTTTTGTGGCCATAATCGGGGGAATCACAGCCGTTTTTGCGGCTTCCATCGGCTTGGTGCAAAACGACATCAAAAGAGTGCTAGCCTATTCCACGGTAAGCCAGCTGGGATACATGTTCCTTGGCTGCGGTGTCGGTGCCTTCGTGGCGGGCATTTTTCACCTCATGACCCACGCCTTTTTCAAGGCGTTGCTGTTTCTTGGAGCCGGAAGCGTCATTCATGCTCTGTCCGGAGAACAGAACATTCAGCGCATGGGTGGGCTTCGTTCTTCTCTGCCTGTCACCTTCACCACTTTCATGATGGGGACTTTGGCTATTGCCGGTATTTTCCCTTTTGCAGGCTTTTTCAGTAAGGATGAAATCCTTTTTGAAACCCTCATGAGCGGCCGGACCACGCTTTACGCTCTGGCTTTGGCTGGAGCGGGTTTGACGGCTTTTTACATGTTCCGCTTGGTGTTTTTGACCTTTTTCGGTCCAACACGCCTGGATGAAGAAACCGCCCACCATGTCCATGAAGCTCCGAAAACTATGGCTGTGCCTTTAATGATTCTGGCGGTTCTGTCGCTGGTCGGAGGATGGATTCAGATGCCGGGGATTGAGGGAGGACGGCTTTTGGGACTGTTTCTGGAGCCCGTCTTTCAAGAGGCGTCCCATCTCTTGGGGCATCATGGGGATGCGGTCCATCCGTCCTTGTGGCTTGAAGGAGCTCTTATGGGCGTTTCGGTGGCCGTGGCTGTGGTGGGTATTTTCATCGCCTACAGGTTTTATATGGCCGATCCGCAACGCCCTGTGCGTTTGGCGCAGAGGTTTTCTCGAGCCTACCGATGGTTGTGCCACAAATATTATGTGGATGAATTTTATCAAGCGACCATTGTTGAGCCCCTCAAAAAAGCGGCCGAGAGTGCGCATCAATGGGTGGATCGGCGGACCATCGACGGTGCCGTTGACGGTACAGGGAGCCTGTTTCGCACTGTAAGCGGCCTGGTGCGCCGTGTGCAAACGGGTGTCTTTCCCCACTACGCCTTGTCGGTGATGGCCGGAGTCTGTCTTCTGCTTTTGTTCATCATGGCTCTTTGACGGAACATGCCTCGATAAAAGGATGTTGTGATGGAGTCTGTGTCCTTTCCTCTACTTTCGACGCTCGTTTTCCTACCCTTGGTGGGGGTTCTGGTGCTCCTTGTGGTAGACCGGAACAACGAACCGGTACAGCGCTGGACGGCGCTGACGGTTATGGGCATCGGCTTCGGCCTGGCCCTTTTTGTCTATGCGGGATTTGACGCCACCAACGTGAGTTATCAGTTTGAAGAGAAATACTCATGGATACCCGGTCTCGGGATTTCGTATCACCTGGGTGTGGACGGCATCAGCCTGCTTCTGGTCATGCTCACGGCTTTTCTCGGACCCATCTGTGTCCTGGCCTGCTGGTCGGACATTCAATATCGACTCAAAGAGTTCCTTATCTGCCTATTGTTCTTGCAGACGGGCATGTTGGGGGTTTTTGTGAGTTTGGACCTGGTCCTGTTCTATGTCTTCTGGGAAGTGATGCTCATTCCCATGGCCTTACTCATTCTCATTTGGGGCCATCCGGCACGAAGGATTTACGCGGCCGTTAAATTCTTCCTTTATACCATGGCCGGGTCGGTGTTCATGCTGGTCGGCATTCTTGTTTTGTATTTCCATCATGCGCGGACGACCGGCGTCTATTCTTTTGATTTGGTCACCCTCAGTGGTATGGTTCTGCCATTTTCGTTGCAACTCTGGCTTTTTATTGCTTTTGGCCTGGCCTTTGCCATCAAAGTGCCCATGTTTCCTTTTCATACCTGGCTTCCTGACGCCCATACGGAAGCTCCTACCGTCGGTAGTGTGGTGTTGGCCGCCGTGCTTCTGAAGATGGGCACCTATGGTTTTTTGAGGTTTAATCTGCCGCTGTTCCCTGATGCTTCCGTGTTTTTCATGCCGGTCATGGTGGTTTTAGCCTTGGTGGGGATCATCTACGGAGCCTTCATGTGCCTGGTGCAAAAAGATCTGAAACGACTCATCGCTTTTTCCAGCGTGAGTCACCTAGGGTTTGTGGTTTTGGGTTTGTTCAGTTTCACGTTGCAAGGGATGCAGGGAAGCCTGCTGCAGATGATCAATCACGGTTTGAGCACAGGAGCCCTCTTTCTTCTTGTGGGAATGCTTTATGAGAGGCGTCACACGCGGTTGATCGCCGACTTTGGGGGTCTGTCCAAGCCCACACCGACTTTGACCACCTTTTTCATGATCGCCACGTTGGCTTCCATCGGACTGCCGGGTTTGAACGGCTTTGTGGGTGAATTTTTGATTTTGCTTGGAACATTTCGTGTCAAACCTGTGTGGGCGGTTCTTGGGGCCACAGGAGTGATTCTTGCCGCCTGGTACATGCTCTGGATGTTTCAGCGTGTGTTTTTCGGCGAAGTGACCCACGAAGAAAACAAAAGGCTTCTGGATCTGGTTCCTCGAGAAATCGGCCTCTTGGTGCCCGTGGTCCTCATGATGGTCTGGATCGGCATAGCGCCTACACCCTTTCTGGAAAAGACCGAGCCGGCCGTCGCGCGTGTGTTGCACCTTGTGCAGGAACGTGTGCAGACGGCTGAAGCATGCCGCCCCGTATGGATGACGGTCTGTGCGGCATGGGAACACATCAAGGGAAAGTGAGGCATGGTCCATGTCGATGGTAGCGCTTCTTCATGAATGTCAAGGGATTCTTTCCGTTCTGGTCCTTTCCATAACCGGCGTTCTCGTGTTGCTCTTGGACGCTTTTTCTCCTCTGGAACGTAAAGGCCGACTGGGAGCTCTGGCCGTCGTCGGAACCCTTTTGGCTCTGGCCTCGTTACGTCTCAAACCCGCGGGAACGGCCTTTTTTAACGGTATGGTGGTGTGGGATTCTTTCAGTGTGTTTTTGAGCGGCGTGCTGCTGTTGGGAGCGGTGTTGGTCATTCTTCTATCTTTTGATCAAATGAGGCTTACCGGCCTGGAATGCGGGGAATACTACGCCCTGGTGCTGTTCGCCACCACGGGCATGATTCTTATGGTGCAGTCCTCCCATTTCATTTTGCTTTTTTTAGGTTTGGAAATCTTTTCCATCGCCATTTACATCTTGGTGGGCATTGCACGTCATGAAAAGAGAGCCAACGAAGCAGCCGTAAAATACGTCCTTTTAGGGGGGTTTGCGTCAGGCTTTTTGCTTTACGGCCTTACGTTTATCTATGGGGCTACAGGATCCCTTTCCATGAACGCCATGGCAGCGTATTTGGGAAAAGGGGATACCGTCTACAATCCCTACCTCCTTTTGGGTTCTGCTCTGGTTCTGGTGGGTTTCGCCTTCAAGCTGGCGCTGGCGCCGTTCCATTTGTGGACTCCGGACGTGTACGAAGGGGCGCCGACACCCATCACCGCTTATATGGCTGTGGGAGTGAAAGCGGCTGTTTTTGGGGCCTTGGTGCGCACCTTCTGGGTGGCTCTACCCATGGTTCATCCTCACTGGAACATGTTTTTCTGGGCCTTGGCGGCAATCACCATGACCGTGGGGAACCTCATGGCGCTGTCCCAGGAGAGTGTCAAGCGTATGCTGGCCTTTTCCAGTATTGCCCATGCGGGATACTTGTTCATGACCGTGGTTGCCGATTCCAAAGAAGCTTTGACCGCTCTCTTGGTCTATCTTCTTGCTTACACCGTCATGAACGTCGGGGCATTCGGCGTCCTGGTGATGGTCCAGAATCGACAGGAAAGCGGCGAAAGCCTGGAAGACTTCCGCGGACTTGCGGCTCGTTCGCCTTTACTGGCGGCGTCTATGGCTCTTTTCCTGTTTTCTTTAGCCGGGATTCCGCCGACGGCAGGCTTTATTGGGAAGTTCATGGTCTTTTCGGCGGTGGTTCAGTCGGGTTATACATGGCTGGTGATTGTGGCGGTCATCAATTCGGTGATCGCTGCCTACTATTACCTTCGTGTGGTCATCATCATGTATCGACCCGGTGAAGAAAAGGCGATCTCTTTTTCAGGAACGTTCATGGCAAGTCTTTCCAGCGGGGAAAAGGGAGCGCTGCTAGGCGCGGGAGTCCTGACGGCCTTGGTGGGACTGTGGCCTCATACGTTTTGGCATCTGGCACGCCAGGCCGTGCATGTTCTTTTTTAGGTTTCTCGATCCATAGCCGGCATCGAAAGGAAACGTTATGGAAAAGAAGACAAGTCCACAAGTACAACGGGCGCTCACCCTGGTGCTTCAAGGGCTTTTGGAAAGCCTTTCGGAACCTCAGGTGGCCGATCTGGTGGTGGATCGCCTGGCTCGAAAGGTGCAACAAGACGGCTGCTGCCCGCTCAATATCAAGGATGTCTCCGACCTGGAAGCGTGCCCCTTTACGGCTTTGTCCTTGGAATGTTTTCACCGGCAGGCTTTTGTGGGGGAAGAAATCGATGAAGATTCCGTCGCCATGCTGCGCCTTTTCAAAAATCCGTACCTTCAAGGGTTTATGAACATCAGCCGAACGGTGACATCCACTTTGGAATATCGCAAGGTGCTTCAGGTGATTGTGGAAGAAGTGACCAAGATCTTTCAAGCCAAGGGATGCACGCTGCTTTTGCTGGATAAGGAAAAATCAAGGTTGGATCAGGTGGCGGCCTTCGGATTGAGTGAGAAATATCTGGAAAAAGGGCCCGTGGACGCGGCTCGTAGCATCGCGGAAACCACTTCGGGAACCCCCGTGCAGATCTATGATGTGCAAAACGATCCACGAGTCCAATACCCGGCGGAAGCGGTCTTGGAGGGGATCGGATCCATTTTGGCCGTTCCCATTGTCATTCGGGATCGAGTCATCGGCAGTATGCGTATTTTTACGGAAAACAAACGACGTTTTCACAAGTACGAAGTGGAATACGCCATGGCGGTGGCGGAACAATGCGGCATTGCCATTGAAAACGCGCTGATGTACAGCAAGGGTCGAGAAAAATACCGTTCCCTGCTTTCCGAAGTGCACAATTGGATCGAATACTGCGCCTATCGGCCCGAATAGCAAGGCCGGTCGGTTACTGCACACGAAACACGCGCTCTGTCCACTCTAAGGCCTGAAGGTATCGAGTTGTGAGGGCTGAAACGTCGAGGTGAAGCTCGGAGCCGATGCGACCGAGGGTGTCCCACTTGGCTTTTTCATAGGCAAGAACGGTTTCGTACAGAACGCGGTACCGATTCATGCTACCGAGAAGGGACGCTTTGATGGCATCGTCAAGTGGGACCTCCTGCAGGGCCTCATCTATGGGACGCCCCAGCAACGTATCCATGACGGAAAAGATGCCCATGAGGAAGAGTTGATCCTTCTCCGCACCCATTCCCACAAGATCCGCCAATAGTTCCAGAAAGCGACCTCGAATCAGGGACATCTTGACCAGTTCGTTGGGCTGCTTGGCTGTTAATCTCGAATAGACACTCAAGGTGGCCCACTTTCGAATTTCCCGTTCCCCAAGAAGGACCATGGCGTGCCGAATAGAGCTGACCCTATGCCGCAGGCCGAAAAAGGCCGAATTGATGTAGCGCAGCAGCTTGTAGACCAGAGCAGGATCTTGTTTGATGACCTTATGGACGGCTTCCATGTCCAGATCGGGCCGATTTAGCTCGGCGATGAGCTTCAAGGCATGGTACTTAAAAACCGGGACGTCTTGACGTCGAATGATAACGGGTCGGCTGAAAAAATAGCCTTGAAACAGCGTATAGCCGGCTTCCAGCGCCTGTTGAAATTCTTCACGTGTTTCTGTTTTTTCCGCGAGAAGATGGGGGACACGATGTTTCAGGTCTCGAGCGATCCTCGCTTGGAAATCATTACCGGTTCCTCGAAAATCCACTTTAACGATGTCCACCAGCCCCAGGAGTTCGCGGTGTGAGTCTTCCAAGACGATCACATCGTCCAAAGCCAGCGAATAACCGTCTTCTTTCAAACGGCGGCAGGCCGTATAGACGGCCGGGGATGGTTCCACATTTTCCAAGATTTCAATGACGGCCCATTCTTTGGGAAGGAAGTAAGGGGCGTTTTGGAGCAAAAGATTTTCCGTAAAATTGATAAAAGCCTTTCGGCCTCCCACAAAAATTTCTGTCCCCATGGTAAAGAAAAGATTTTGAATCACACTGACGGAAGCTTGGTCGCCGTCACGAAAAACGGCCTGTTGATCCTGAGAAGCCGCCCGGTATAAAAGTTCGTAACCATAGACGTGAAGGCGTCGATCGAAAATGGGCTGTCGAGCGATAAAGCTTTCCATCGGGTAGGAAAGACGCAAAAGGGTGTCGTCGGCTCTCACCGGTGTTGGACGATCGATTTCCATGCAACGAGGTTCTTTATCCTTGCCCATTGGCATGCGCACCGTTTGTCAGGACAAAGTTTTTCGGACAGGACGGATCCTTGGCTACGGGTTCATGAAATCAGAGTGCCCAAGACGATCCCAACCTCTTGATTGCAGTATATTCTTTCAGGCACTGAAGCCATGTGGGTGATGCTTTCCATCCTGACCGCTTTTGCGGCAGCTTCCGTTGATGCCTGGACCAAAAAATTTTTCGGGCATCGAGATGCCGTCACTATGGCTTGTTATCCTCTCGTTTACAGCCTGCCGCTTCTTCTTGTCACGTTTCCTTTTGTTGCCATACCCGCCTTGGATGCCACTTTCTGGTGGTGCTTTGGGCTCTCCATTCCCATCAACTGCCTGAGTTTTGTCCTTTACATGGAAGCCATTCGCCTTTCCCCTTTATCGTTAACGGTGCCTTTTCTGACCTTAACCCCAGTGTTCATGCTGGTCACCGGTTACGCCGTCCTTGACGAGGTCGCCTCATGGCCTGCCGTTGTCGGCATCGGCGTCACTGTGTGCGGCGGGTACCTGCTCCACGCCCCCTCTGTCCACATGGGCTTGCTGGAACCCCTGCGATCCATCGCCAAGGAAAAGGGATCTCTCCTCATGATCGCCGTCGCTTTCATCTATAGCTTTTCCGCGGTGCTGGGCAAGAAAACCATCCTTCACTCCTCTCCATTGTTTTTCGGTTTATTTTTCTTTCTCCTTCAAAACTTTTTATTGGTCGCCTGGGCCGTTCTGACGCGCCGAGTGAACGCTCGCCAATTGCTAGCCAGGTCCGAAGGGTCTAAAGGCCTTCTTGTGGGAGGATTGTATTACCTGCATGTCATTTTGCACGTGTGGGCCATTTCCATGACCCAGGCGTCCTACATGATTTCCCTTAAAAGACTAAGCGCCGTCTTTGGGGTGCTGTATGGAGGGTGGCTGTTCAGGGAAGGCCACTTGGGATGGCGTTTGGTGGGAGCGGCGGTCATGGTGGTCGGATCGGCTCTGGTGGCCGTGGCAGGTTGAGTTCCAAGAGTGATCAAAGCTTGTATGAAATAGCGTTGTTTGACCGTTGTGTAGGAGGCATCGGCATGAGGACACAGTGTGCGCGATATGGTGTGGGTATCTTGGCTGGGGCCCTGTGGATCGCCTGCTTTTTTTCCATAGCTCCAGCCGCTGAGAATGTTTTCTATCGAGCCGGGTATGTCATAGGGTTTCGAGATGCCCAAACCTGGAAAACTAAAGACCCTTCTATGACGGCAGGCCGCTATGCTGAAATGACTCGGGACGCTCTGGCAGCTCAAGGGCCGGTGCCCAGAGTTTTCTGGCGTGGTTTGCGTGATGGGTTCCGAGATGCCGTGCGGGCCTACACGCCTAAATTTACTGCGAAAGATGTGGATGTGGAACAACTTCCTGCCCACCTTCGTCCGTGATGAAATAGTCGTCTTTTGTACTCAAGTTTTCATTCTTTCTGACCGATTCAAGAATATGACGGGCAAAGGATGTGTGTTTTTCGGGTACTGGACAGGAGGAATGGCCATGGAAAGGTTTGGGGGCAAGAAGGGAAAGTTTTCCACAAGAATCATTGTTTTTGGTGTCGGCGGAGTATTGACTTTTACGGCGGTTTTGACCTGGATTTCGTTTACGCTGGAATCGCGCATCATGGATGAAAAGAAAATTGCCACTCGACATGTTGTGGAAGTGGCGTATTCCCTGCTGGAAAAGTCCGCCAAAATGGCTCAGGAAGGGGGCCTTACGGAGGAAGCTGCCAAACGGCAGGTCTTGGATCAGATTCGTGCCTTGCGTTACAGGGAAAACGATTATTTTTGGATCAATGACTTGAAGCCGGTGATGGTCATGCATCCCTTCAAACCGGAACTTAACGGAAAGGACCTTGCGGATTTTAAGGATCCGAACGGTAAGCATCTTTTCGTGGAGTTTGTCAAAGTCTGCAAGGAAAAAGGAGCCGGTTTCGTGGATTACCTCTGGCCCAAGCCGGGTTTTGAGAAGCCCGTACCCAAAGTGTCCTATGTGAAATTGTTTGAGCCGTGGGGATGGGTGATCGGGAGCGGTATTTATGTGGATGACGTGCGGGCTCAGGCGAACCGTATTCGACTCGCTTTCGGTGGAATCGCTGGAGCCATGCTACTTATCGGGCTTTTGGCTACCTGGTGGATCGTGCGCTCCGTAGCCCGGCCCATTGATAATGTGGTTCGTGGACTTTACGAAGGTTCCGAACAGGTGGCGGCCGCTTCCGAACAGGTCTCGCAAGCGGGACAATCCCTAGCCGACGGCGCTTCCCAACAGGCGGCATCCATTGAAGAAACCTCCTCGGCTCTGGAGGAACTGGCTTCCATGACTCGACAAAATGCGGACAACGCCGCTCAAGCTCATGGGATCGTCAAAGAATCGGCCCGAGATATTGAAGAGGCCACGACGGCTATGGGCGATCTGACTCAGGCTATTCATGCCATTACCGCAGCCAGTGAGCAAACACAAAAAATCATCAAGACCATCGACGAAATCGCCTTTCAGACGAATTTGCTGGCTCTGAATGCTGCCGTGGAGGCGGCTCGAGCCGGCGAGGCTGGAGCGGGTTTTGCGGTGGTGGCCGATGAAGTGCGTAACCTGGCCATGAGGGCTGCGGAAGCCGCTCGAAGCACTGCCGAAATTATCGAAGATACCGTCAAAAAGGTTCGGGATTGTTCCACTATGGTCGGTCGAGCCAATGGTGCCTTTCATAAGGTTGAAGGAGGAAGCCGGCGCATCGGGGATCTGGTGGCGGAAATCGCGGCGGCAAGCAACGAACAAGCCGAAGGGATCGAGCAGATTAACAAAGCGGTGTCCCAATTGGATCAGGTGGTCCAACAAAACGCCGCGCATGCCGAAGAAACGGCTTCCGCATCCAATGAATTGAAGCATCAGGCGGAACGTATGAAACATTATGTGGCGGAACTGCAAAGTATTGTGGGAACGACCGTCATTGATGCCGACGGATCTCAAAGAGGGCACGGTAAGAAACCACGTAAGAAAGGAAACGGGAAAGATGTTGAAGCTTTTGATGCCGTGACGATTCAAAAAGACATGAAACCGCTCCCGTCTCTTCCAGCATCTCATAAGGAAAATCTCCGCCAAAGGAGGCTGAATTTGAAGGAATTTTAATGGTTCTGTGAACCCCATCAGCCCTAGGAGCCTGTTGAAGAACGCATAGTACCAAGGTTTTAAATGGCGTTTCAAGGTAGGGGCGAGGCATCGTCTCGCCCCTACTGTGTCTTTTCCTGGAGACCTGGGCCTCCCGATGGATGTGTTCAGATCCCACCAGGGTGGAACACCTCCAGACCGTGTCTTTTCTTTGAGACCTCGGCACTTAAAACGATCATTTTGCGGGCGGGACGCCCACCGCTCCCAAAAACAAATCCGTTCGCGTACAGATTCCTGAAAGGGCGGGTCAAGAATCCCGTCCTGAACTTTGGAAGAAAACCCATAGACCCGCCTTCGGGCAGCCTCCCTTCGGGATGCTCCATGCTCGGCAGCCGCACCCACCCAACAAGGGACGGACCAATGTGTCCGCCCATAACCCCGTAGGAGCGCGTCGGTGTGTCCGTTCCCACAGTTTCGGCGTACCACGCACCTGGTGTTCATGGAGCTGTTATGCTACAAGGGTCGAACAAGGCTTGGGCGTCACCGGTATTTTCATTTATAGGGACTTCGAAGAAAACTTTTCCCGGAGTCTGTTTCATGACCGCTGCGGTGGGGAAGAAGGCCTTGGAAAACAGGATCAATTGTTTAAGCCACGGCGTCTTGTTTGAGAACCTTTCTCAGGAACAGCTCACCACGCTTGCGGGCATCTGCAGTGAACGTTTCTACAAGAAGGGGGAAACGCTGTTTGCTGAAGGTAAAAAAGCGGAAGGTTTCTTTGTGGTCTGCAGCGGTCGGGTCAAGGTTTTCAAGGTTTCTTTTGAGGGTCGAGAGCAAATCCTCCATCTTTTTGATGCCGGAAACATCTTGGGGGAAGTGCCCATGTTTGCCGGCGGTTCCTACCCCGCTCATGCCGAAGCCTTAACGGACGTGACGGCTTTGTTCATTCCTCGCCATGAATTCATTCGCCTCATTCAAAAAGACAGCGGACTGGCTCTGACCATGTTGGCGGTTCTTGCTCGAAAGCTTCGCCATTTCACCGCTCTTGTGGAAAGCCTTTCCTTGAAGGAAGTTCCGGGAAGACTGGCTTCGTACCTTCTTTATCTCAGTGAGCGCAACCCGACCACCGACACCGTGGACCTGGATTTGTCCAAAACACATTTGGCGGCCGTGCTGGGCACGATTCCGGAAACCCTGTCCCGCATCTTTTCCAAAATGGCTGCCGCCGGACTCATCGAAATGCAGGGACGAACCATTCGCCTTAAAGACCGCGAAGCCCTCATGGCTCTCTCTCAGGGGGAGAAGCTCGGGTAAAGCGCCGATGTGTCAGACCCGCTTGAGGATTGCCAAGACAGTAACCCACGAGTCCTCCCACGATCAGGAACAATCCAGCCCAACCCCACAGCGTGGGCCAGGCTCCGTGCAGCCAAAGGATTTCACCGGCAAGGGAAAACAGCACCTCACCCGCTTGAGTGGCGTCCACAGCCGCGATGGCTAGGGGATCATGCGATGCATTACGCGCCTTGTAGAAAAGGGATGTGGCCACCACGCCCGAAGACAGAGCCACAATGCCTGTGTGCAGCCATTGAGAGGCATCGGGAGGATCCGGGCGAACAAGAATCCACAGAAAAATCCAAAAAGGCACGGATCCCAAGGTCATCAGGAACACGCAGGTGGGGGCGTCTCTAAGGTGTGAAGAATTCACGAATGGAATCCGTTGAAAGCCGCCGTGACGGGCTGCATTGAGCATCTGGTTTCCTATGGGATAAGCAAAAGCTGCCAGCACAACAAAAATAGCTCCGAACAAGGCTTCTCGGACTTGGGCGGGGTGGCTGACCTGTTCGGCATGGACCAAAAGAATTCCCATAAAGATGATGGTGGTGAAAAAGACACCCACATAGGGCACGGGGCGCTTGAAGGCCCACAAGACTACCGGTGTGGCCAAAATGGTGATCTGCCAGGTGGCGGCCACGATCCATCCGGGAGCATGATCCGCCGCAAAACACAGGGCTCCGTAAAACACACCAAAGCCGATGGATCCCGCCGTCATCCAAAAAAACCCATGGGCTCGAAAAATCTTGAAAACTCCAGTGAAATACATCCATCCATGACGGGCAAGTATCCACAGGGAAAGGATCCAGAACATATGGAAATAGCGAAGCACCGCCGACCACATCCAATGGCCGCCTCCAAGACTCATGGCACGGTTCAGAATAAACGTCGCGCTGAAAAAGGCCGATGCGGCTAATCCAAGAAAAACAAGGCGAATCATGGGATTATGACTCCGTTATCTCTAGATGTGAGGAGTTTATGACATCGTACTATTTGGCACGAAAGTTGGCCTGTGGTAAAGGAAAATGACGTGAATGTCAGGCGCGGCTCCTCTTCCTTTTCCGTTCCCTTTTCCTGTTCATGTTGTTCCGACGCGGGTGAGACTTCCACAGACACAAGGAGCCATGGGGACTGGTGAAAAAAGTACGAAAACAGAACACAAGGAGGATCGCATGGACAGAAGGTCGTTCATTAAGAAGGTGGGTTTGGGAACGGCGGCGGCAGCAGCGGCGGCGACGATCAACGCGCCTTACGTCTGGCCTAAAGGTCAGACCTATCAATGGCGTATGGTGACCACCTGGCCCCCTCAGATGCCCGTGCTCCAAACCGGGGCGGAACGATTCGCCAAACGCGTGGCCGAGGCTACAGAAGGACGCCTGAAAATCGATGTGTATGCGGCTGGGGAATTGGTCCCCGCTTTGGGTGTCTTTGATGCCGTGTCTCAAGGCACTGTGGAATGCGGCAGCGGGGCTTCCTACTATTGGGCCGGCAAGAGCCCTGCGGCTCAGTGGTTTTCCGCCGTTCCCTTTGGATTTAACCCTCAGGGTATCAATGCCTGGTTTTATTCCGGTGGAGGGTTACAGCTTTGGGAGGAAGTCTACGCCCCGTTTAATGTGGTGCCCAGACCGCAGGGCAACACGGGTGTGCAGATGGGCGGATGGTTTAACAAAAAGATAGAAACCATAGATGATTTCAAAGGCTTAAAGATGCGTATTCCAGGCCTTGGCGGCAAAGTGGTGGCCAAGGCCGGAGGTACCGTGGTGTTGTTGGCTGGAGGAGAAATTTACACGTCCTTGGAACGGGGCGTCATCGACGCCACGGAATGGGTCGGCCCGCTTCATGACCTGCGCATGGGCTTTTATCAAGCAGCCAAGTATTACTACTACCCTGGATGGCATGAACCGGGGACGACTCTGGAGGTCATCTTCAACAAGAAAGCTTACGAATCGCTTCCCAAGGACTTGCAGGCCATCCTTGACGCCGTGGCCATGGAAACCAACCTGTGGAGCTTGTGTGAATTTGAAGCCCAAAACGGAGCCGCTTTGGAAACGTTGGTGAAGGAACACAAGGTGCAATTGGTGAGGTTTCCAGACCAGGTGTTGGAAGCGTTACGAAAACTTTCCGAAGAAGCCATTGAAGAGGAGGCCAACAAGGATCCTATGGCCCGCAAGGTGCATGAAGCTTTCAAGGCTTTCAAGGCAAAGCTGGGTCCGTGGGGCACTGTGTCTGAAAAGGCCTATTATGATCTTATTGCCGCCAAAATTGGTGCGTAAGGACTGAGGCGGCCACGATTGTCGGCGTCCCCGGGAGGGGCGCCGACAAGATACCGGTTCTTTTCAACGCAAGAGAGCCCGTGGAAGCCAGGTGGCCAGAGGTGGAAAAAAGACCACGGCGATCAAGCCCATGAGCTGTAAAAGAACAAAAGCGATAATTCCTCGATAAATGTGCCCGGTGGTGATTTCAGGAGGAGCTACACCTTTGAGGTAGAAAAGGGAAAACCCAAAGGGTGGCGTCATAAAGGATGTCTGAAGGTTCACGGCGAAAAGAATGGCGAACCACAGAGGATCAAACCCCAATTCTTTCATGATAGGGGCCAGTACAGGAATGTGAATGAACGTAATTTCAATGAAATCCAAAAAGAACCCGATAATGAAAACGATACTCATGCAAATGAAGAGCACGCCCCACTTGCCGTAAGGAATATGGGTCAGAATATTCCGGACCCAATGGTCTCCTCCTAGACCTCGAAAAACAAGTCCGAAAGCTCCCGCTCCCACCAAAATGATGAACACCATGCAGGTGAGACGCGTGGTGGTTTGCATGACCTGCACGAGAATATCCAAAGAAAATTTCCTGTTGAACGCAGCAAGGACCGTGGCTCCGGTAGCTCCTACCGCGGCGGCTTCCGTCGGGGATGCGATGCCGGCAAAGATGGAACCCAACACACTAACCATGAGCACCAAGGGAGGGACCAAGGCTTTGGCGAGACGCCGAAAGAATCCCGCAGCAAGGATTTCTTTCCATTCCTCCTGAGGAATCAGGGGAGCCCAGGCTGGTTTGAGGCGGGCCACAATGAGTATATAAACGATGTAAAAGAACACCAGCACGAGGCCGGGGATGATGGCGCCGATAAAAAGATCTCCTACGGAAACTCCAATGATGTCTCCCAAAAGGACAAGGACGATGCTGGGGGGAATGATCTGTCCCAGCGTGCCCGAAGCGGAAATGGTGCCTGTGGCCAGTTCCGGCTGGTAGCCTCGCCGCAGCATGGTGGGAAGACTCAACAACCCCATGGTGACCACCGTAGCCCCTACGATGCCCGTAGAAGCTCCAAGAAGGGCTCCTACCACGACCACAGATACGGCCAATCCCCCTCGAATGCGCCCGAAAAGAAGAGCCATGGTTTCCAGAAGCTCTTCCGCAATCCCGGAACGTTCCAGCATCACGCCCATAAAGACGAAAAGAGGCACGGCAAGCAGTGTGAAATTGGTAATGACGCCCCAGACTCGCAACGGAAGTAAGTTGAAAAAGTTCCAGCCGAAACCATAGAGGCCGAAAAAGAGGGCCGTGCCGAGAAGTGTAAAAGCGACGGGAAAGCCGAACATAAGAAGGATGGTCAAGGCGAGAAACATCAATCCCGGCAGGGATTCCATCAGTGTCCTCCTTTTCTGGCTTCAGTTGCGGTGTTGATTTTGCCCATAATCACCATAAGGCTTCTTAAGGTCATGGGAACGCCTTGAACGGCAATGAGGGTAAAACCCAAAGGAATCATCGCCTTGATAACGTATCGGGCTGGAAGACCTCCAGGATCCGGGGATCCTTCGCCGATAGCCCACGAAGCCGCCAGGAATTTCATTGAAGTGGCGATGACGAGATAACAGCCGGGTAACAGAAAAAAAATGCAGCCCAGGAAATTGATCCAGGCTTGGGTTTTCGGGGAAAGACGCTGGTAGAAAACATCCACGCGAACATGAGCGTCGTAGAGTAGAGTGTAGCCGGCCCCGACAAGGAACAAGACTCCAAAAAGATGCCACTCCAGTTCCTGCACAAACACAAAGGTTTTTTTGAACATGTAGCGCATGATCACATCCGCCGTGACCACAACCACCATAATGAGGGATACCCAGGAGACGGCCCTTCCGACGGTTCGGTTTATGCTGTCCAAGCGATTGCAGAATCGTTCCAGTTTTTCCATGGAAATCCTTTACCTCCTTAAGCTGGGCTGAGCAGGGTTCACCATGCCAAAGCACAGGCCGGAAAAACGGCGCTGCGATGGCCTCGAGGATCCGCGGCCGCGACACACAATCCGTTGTGTTCCCGAGAAACCGCACAAATGAAGCCCAGGCTCCACGGCGGTTCCACAATCACGTCATGCCCGAGGGTTTCCAGAGATCGCAGGGTTTCCTCGGGGATTCGTGATTCCACTCGCAGTCGTGCCGGAAATGCGTCATGGGGATAAAAGGTGCCGGGAAAATGGTCCGAGCATATTTTGGGGCTCTCTATGGCTTGTGCCGTGTCCATGCCAAAGACGGTTCGGTTGAGGAAAAACTGCAGGGTCCACTGATCCTGTTGGTCTCCACCCATAGTGCCGAAAGCCATCCAGGGCTCGCCGTTTCGAAAGGCAAGGGATGGAGTCAAGGTGGTCCTGGGGCGTTTGCCAGGATAGAGAGCATTGGGATGAGCGGAATCCAGGTAGAAGGTTTGAAGCCTTGTGCCCAGAGGAAATCCCAAGGCAGGAATGACTTCATTTCCGGAAATCCAGCCGCCGCTGGGTGTCAAGGCGGCCATGTTGCCCCAAACGTCGGTGACGGCCACATGCACTGTGCCATATCCCCACCTTTCCCACCGAAAGACAGCCTCTGGAGAAAGAAGGGCATGGCCTCCTCGTGGATCCCCTGGTCGATGTTCCCGGCTGGCTCGATGAGGATCGATAAGTGAGCGTCGAAGCGAGGCATAGGATGGGCTGAGCAGTTCACGCAAGGGGACATCCACAAAACGGGGATCCGCATAGTATTGCTCACGGTCTGCAAAAGCCAGCTTGGCTGCTTCCACCCATAGGTGAAGATAGACCGGGCTGTGCCATGCCATGGTTTCCAGATCAAAGGCTTCCATAAGGCGAAGTATTTGCAAAAAAACAGGGCCTTGAGACCAGGGGCCGCATTTGAATACCTGGGTGTTTCGAAATTCCACGCTCACAGGGTTTTCAAAAAGAGTCTCATAGGCTTCCAGATCGCTCCGGGTCAGAAACCCTTCCTTTTCTTGAACGAAACGGTCAATCTCCTGAGCGATATCCCCCTTGTAAAAGGCGTCTCGAGCGGCACGTATCCCTCGCCATCGATCCTCCCCGAAGCGCCTGGAAGTTTCCATAAGGTGATCCATAACCTGTCCGTAAGCGGCATTGACGAGCCGAGCGCCCAAAGCCGGAACTTTTCCTTGAGAATCAAGGTACAAAGAAGCCGACGCCGGCCACTGCTTTTGAAAAAGATCGGCATTTTCGCGAATGCCGAACTTGGGCATGTCCAGCAGACCTTCATGCACGGGAAAGCCGTCTCGAGCCAAAGTCTTGGCGGGTTCGAGAATATCGTGAAGAGGCAATGTGCCGAACTTTATCAACATGTCTAGAAGGGCGGCCACGGCGGCAGGAACACCGACTGCCGGCATGCCTTGGGGAGGGATCAAGGTCATGCCTCGGCTGACATAGGCTTCCAAGGTCGCCGCAGCAGGGGCTTGAGTGTTGCCGTTGACCACCGTCACTGAGCGGTTTTGAGCGACATAAAGCACCATGGGACATTCACCGCCGATGGTGAACATGTGAGGATTGACCAAGCCCTCCACAAAGACGGCGGCGGCCGCCGCGTCAAAGGCGTTGCCTCCGGCTTTGAGCATGTCCATGGCTGCTTGCGCGGACAAGTAATGCTCGGAGGCGACGGCTCCATGAAACCCCAAAGCGGCACGAAAGTCACAGTCGATTCCGTCGGTTTTGCCGAAAGCACGCATGGAAATCCCCCTGCCGGTGGATACTTTCCACCGTCCCAATGTGCAGCATCGAACATTTTCCCCAAGGGTGGGGAGAAGCCCTTCAAGGGCATGGGGGGCCGAGCGAGAAAAGCCGGAACTGGGTTGTGTCGAGGGAGGAGTTCTTCGGTTCGCTATCGCTGTCGCTTGCAGAAAACCCGGCCCATTTCCTGGTGATGACGTCACGCCGGCTTTGCAGGCTTTTGTCAAACACCACGCCTGCATACCCAAACCAAACGCAAAATTCAAGTCTGGACTGAGATGATTCCTGGATCTATAGATGGGGATGATTTCAGAGTGCTGGTATGGAGAACAGAAACACCACAGTACTCCTAAAGGGCTCTGAAGCCGGCGGGAGCGGGGCGTTAGGAATGCCGTTGAGGATCAAAGGGGAGAAGCGAGAGTCTTGAATCGTCCACGCGCCTATACAGAAAGCCGATCGCAGATTGTCAGAGCCCGGCTTGAGGTTCTGTTTTCTTTCTTAGAACGTCACGGCTTTGTTTTGGGGCTGATTCTGGTAACGGGTTTGACCTTGGCCGATGACGCTGAATTAAGCGTTCAATGGGGTCGCTGGCTCAAAGAGCATCATGCGCCGAATGTTCTTATCGGAGCCATTTTTTTCTTTTCGGGTTTGTCTCTGGAAAAGGAAACACTTTATAAAGGCGTCTTGGACTTGAAGGCCGTGCTGGGCGCCTTGAGCCTCATTTTTCTTGTCTCACCCCTTTGGGCTCTTGCTTTGGCTCGAGAACCCTTAGGGCCTGGACTCACGGTCGGGCTTTTTCTGGTAGCGTCCATGCCTACCACCCTGAGCAGCGGCGTTGTTTTGACAGGCGCTGCAGGCGGGAACATGGCTACAGCTCTTCTCATTACCATCGTTTCAAACAGTGCCGCTGTTTTTGTAACACCCTTTCTTCTCGAGTTTCTTGTCGGCCAAACCGTGACCCCCACATCCATGGAGCTGCACAAAACCTCTCTCATGATCACCTTGGTCGCTCTGGTTTTTGCCCCTCTGGCTTTGGGCATGAGCCTCAGAGCCGCATGGCTGACCCTTTCACAGCGCATTAAAGGCCCTCAACCGTCCACCCTGAACACCTTTTTGGTGCTTTGCATTGTCTGGATAGGGGTTTGCGGATCCCGTCACACCATGGTTCAGGGAGTCCACCTGTTGCCTTTGGTGGTTGCCTTGAGTGTGGTGTTTCATGGGGGACTTTTGCTTTGTGCTTTCCTTATGGCTCGCGCTCTTAAGTTGTCGGTGGGTCGTCGTGAAGCCGTGATCTTTATGGGAGGTCAAAAGACACTGCCTCTTTCCGTGCTTATTCAAACGGCTGTTTTTCCTCAATATGGAGAAGCCCTGGTGTTCTGTGTGTGCCATCATGTGGTGCATCTCGTGATGGACGGATGTGTGTTGAGTTTCATTAAAAACTTCAAAAAAGGGTGAAAAAGAGCTTAGAAGCCTGTACCCTGAGGATAAAGCACGAAAAGTTCCCGGGGATGGCAAGGTTTCGGGACCGCTTTTCCTGTAGGTGAAACGCCTGCGCTTGCGAGAAGCGTCTCGGTTTCTTGCAGCCTTAAGGACGCTCGAGAAGACCGGAAATGATTCTTTTGGATAAAGACGGTTTCACTGTGGAGCAGCTGGTGGAGGTGGCTCGTTGTCGCGTGCCGGTGGATTTCACTGAGGCGGCCCGCCTTCGCCTTCTTAAGGCTCGGGCTCTGGTGGATTCCTGGGTGGCGGAAGGGCGGGTCATCTACGGCGTCACGACGGGTTTTGGTGCGCTGAGCGATGTGGTCATTTCCGCAGCGGATGTGAGGACTCTCCAGACCAATATTCTAATGAGCCATGCCGCAGGCGTGGGCCCGGAATTGGCTCCGGAAGAGGTGCGGGCTCTCATGGCCCTGCGCCTCAAAGATCTGGCGCGGGGTCATTCCGGGATTCGATGGGAAACGGCGGAGCGCCTTCGGGACTTTTTAAATGCCGATATTTTACCGGTGATTCCGGAAAAAGGATCTGTGGGAGCCAGCGGAGACCTGGCACCCTTGGCACATATGGCGTTGCCTCTCATCGGTTTGGGAGAAGTCTTTTATCAGGGTAAAAGACTGGCGGCCGGAGAAGTTCTGCAGCTTTTGGGGTGGAACCCTTTGGTTCTGGAAGCCGGAGAAGGTCTAGCCCTGGTGAACGGCACGCAGCTCATGACCGCCCTTGGAGCCTTGGCTGTTTATGATGCCCAAAACTTATCCAAGGTCGCTGATATTGCGGCTTCCATGAGCCTGGAAGTGCTTATGGGCAGCCGGATGGAGTTCGACCCCAGAATTCACCGTGTGAGGCCCCATCCAGGCCAAGCCAAGGCGGCCCATAACATGCGCCGTATCACGCACAATAGTGAGATTATCTCGTCTCACAAGGATTGTTCGCGGGTTCAGGATGCCTACACCTTGCGATGTTCTCCCCAGGTGCATGGCGCTTCCAAGGATGCCATAGCGTATTGTCGGGAAGTTATAGAAAGGGAGATGAACGCGTCCACGAACAATCCATTGATTTTTGCCGACTGTGAGGAGTTTCTTCTGGGAGGGAATTTCCACGGACAACCGGTGGCCCTGGCCATGGATTTTCTGGCGATCGCTCTGGCCGAATTGGCGGACATTTCGGAACGGCGCATCGAACGTTTGGTCAATCCTCAGTTGAGCGGCCTTCCCGCTTTTTTGGTTTCTCAGGGAGGGCTCCATTCGGGATTCATGATTGCCCAATACACGGCGGCGGCTCTGGTTTCGGAAAACAAGACCCTGGCCCATCCCGCCTCGGTGGATTCCATTCCCACATCCGCCAACAAAGAAGACCATGTAAGTATGGGAACTTTTGCGGCCCGCAAATGCCGCGAAGTGGTGCACAATGTGGAAACCGTGCTGGCCATCGAACTTTTGTGCGCCGCTCAGGCTCTGGACCTTTTTACCAACATGCGCCCGGGTGTGGGCACTCTGGCCGCCTACCGACGGATTCGCCAGGATATCGGCCACTTGGAAAAGGACCGTGTCCTGGCCCCGGACATTCAAGCCATGGTCGAACTCCTTCGCACCCAAGAGCTTGTGCGGGCGGTGGAAGCCGAGGTGGGAGGGCTTCATGCCTGAGCTGTACCAGGAGCGAGCCGTTATCGTTTTTGAATCATGGAAGCCATGAAGAGGATGGCTGAAAAGTTGTGAGTCATGCGGTCGGAGACTTTGCCAAAAGCGATCCGCGTACTATAGTAATTTTAATTGTTGGGTTTCCGTGCGGTCGGACACTTCCTCCTCCTCCTAACCTCCTGAAACAGACCTACCTTGGGGCAACGGCACAGGTTTTTGTCTGGCCCTGTCACGGCCTCCTCGAGCGTTCACGGAGGATTTTATGTCGACGCCCGTTTTTCAACCAAAACAGAGGGCCTATGAATCCTCTGAACGATTGAGGGTTCTTCTCGATCTGAGCCTTGCCCTTTACCGCTGCGTGGACCTGCATTGCTTGATGCGGGACACTCTTCCAAAGGTTCGCCAAATTCTGAACGTGGAAGCGGTGTCCATTATGATTGCCGATACCCCGGAAAACTTTCTGCAAGTGGTTTGGAACGAAAATCTTCCCGAAGCCCTTGACGATTTCCTGAAAAAGACGCGTATTCCCATGGAAAGAAGCATTGCCGGGTCTGTTTTCAAAAGCCGTTGTGGCGAAGTGATTGCGGATGTGCGTCAGGATTCGCGCCATTATGCGTACCTGGATCAAACCTTGGGTTTTCAGACACGATCTCTTTTGGCCATTCCATTAGTGTCGGAAGACCATGCGGTGGGGGTTTTGGAATGTATCAATAAAACCGATGGGGCTTTTGAGCCGGCAGATGTGGAGCTGGGGGAGGCGGTGGCCGGTATTTTGTGCCTGGCCATTCAAAGGGCCACACTTTTCGAGGATCTGAAAAAACGTAATGTCCAGCTTCAAAATCTGGTCGATTCTTGCAATCGGAAGATTCTGGAGATAGAAAGCGAAAAAGAGCGACTGTCGAGAGAGTTGCAGGGGCGCCACCAGTTCCAAAGCATCATCGGCTCCAGCGAAGCCATGCTTAGAGTTTTTGAGCATGCTCGGCATGCCTTGAACTCGGACATTACGGTTCTGATTCAAGGTGAGACTGGAACGGGCAAGGAACTCATTGCGCGATGTCTGCATTACGAAGGTCTTCGAAGAGACGGGCCGTTTGTGGCGGAAAATTGTGCGACCATTCCGGAGAATTTGTTCGCATCCGAACTCTTCGGCCATGTCAAGGGGGCTTTTTCCGGCGCCGTCAGAGACCGAAAAGGATTGTTGGAAACCGCGCATAATGGAACACTTTTTCTGGATGAAGTGGCTGACATGCCCATGGACGTCCAAAAAAGCTTACTAAGGACTCTTGAGGACGGTTCCTTTCGGCCGGTGGGTTCCAACGAAACCCGAAGGTCCGATTTTAGGCTTATTACCGCCACACACAAGGATCTTCAAAAAGAAGTGGATGAAGGTCGATTTCGACAAGATCTCTATTATCGAATCAGCGTCTTTCGCATTGACATGCCGCCGTTTCGAGAACGTTATGGAGATGTCCCTCTGCTCGCTTTGCACTTTCTCAAAGAGTTCGATCAAAAGTACTGTAAAAATATCTCAAGCATTGACACTGAGGCCTTGGAACTCCTGAACAGCTATCCTTTCCCTGGGAATGTTCGAGAGTTACGAAATGAAATCGAGGGTGCCTATGCCGTTGCGGATGCCGGCCGCCCCTTGATGAAGAAACACTTCAGTCCTAAGTTGTTGGCATTTGCCAAAACCACGACCCAAAAACGTTCTCAGAAGCTTAAGGAATGCCTGGAGACAGTGGAATGCAACCTCATCCTTGAAGCTTTGCAGTCTTCCAAAGGCAACCAAACCCAAGCGGCCGCCATGTTGGGATTGAGCCGCTACGGTCTTGCCAAGAAAATTCGGCGTTACAAGCTAAGTTTTGAGAAAGGAAAACATCGTTGACAGAAGCCAACGCTGTTGACTCTTGAGGGCCGAAGCGATCCCGCGGGGTGTTTGAATGTCTCACGCCCAAAAACCAGCAGGCTGATACGAGAAGACGGCGCAGCGTTTTTTCAAAAGGCGTCAACAATGTTGCCACCAGTAAGGGTCTTTTTTTGCGTCGACACCATCCTCATTGCCGCAACCCATGGAATTTCTCCATGATTTGGTTCTGGCACGAAAACTGATCATCCCAAAGACCAAAGATTTCTGAAGATCCATCACCGAAACCCAAATCTTGGAGGAAGCCATGAAGCAAAAACTTGATATCAGCTGGCTGATGGGGATGATCGTTAAAACACCTTGTATCATCGGGCTGTTTTGGCTTGTCATCGGGATAAGTACCCCGGTTGCGCTGGGGGAAGAATCGGAGGCTAAAAACTATTATGACCAATGCATAGAAAGTCGTCTTGAAAATTGTGAAAGAAAAGCATCCTATGAAACGTGCGCAGGTCCCCGGTTGCAAGAGTGTGCGGCCCGAGCCCACAAAGAAGCCGCTTTCCTGAGGGCCAACAAGGACCAATTGATGGCCGACATGGAATCGGAAAAGGTTAAACCTATCAAGTACAAGGTGGATTATACGCTGATCAAAGCCTATCACCGGACAGGGGAATGAACCGTGTAGAAAGCATTGTTCGGCGCCGTCCTGAAAAAAGAACGGCGCCTTTCTTTAGATTCCTAAAACTTCCTTGAGGGCTTGCTCGATTTCTGGATAACGGAAAACATAACCGTGACGCAGAAGCACGGAGGGAAAGACTCTTTGGCCTTCGAGCAGCACGGAGCCGAATTCACCCAAAGCCAGCTTGAGAGCAAAGGCGGGGGTTCTAAGAAAGCTGGGTCGATGAAGCAGTTTTCCAAGAACGTGGGCCAAGGTTTCGTTACGGACAGGGTTGGGAGCACAAAAATTCACAGGCCCTTCAACGGCTTTATTTTCCATGACAAACAACATGGCACCGATGAGGTCTTCCATGTGAATCCAGGAAAACCATTGGCGTCCGTCGCCTAAAGGCCCCCCGACGAACCTTTTGAAAGCCGGAATCATCTGCCCCAAAGCGCCTCCCGTTTTGCCCAACACGATGCCGAATCGTGGACATACCACACGGGCTCCTTTGGATCGCGCTGCTAAGGCAGCCGCCTCCCAGTCCACGCAAAGGGATGCCAAAAAATCCGAACCGGGGGGCTCGTCTTCCGTCAGGCTGGCATCCCCTCTGGGGCCGTAGTAACCTACCGCGGACGTGCTCAGCAGGGTCAGGGAGGTCCCATCGGGAATGGCCTGAACCAGATTTCGAGTGGTGAGAATGCGGGAATTGTAAATGATCTTTTTAGAATTGGGTGTCCAGCGCCGAAAGATGGAGGCTCCGGCCAAATTGATCAGGATATCCTGGGGAGCGACGGCTTCTTGCCATGATCCTGCCTGAGTGGTATCTGCCGAAATGTAGTCCACCTCGGGGGGCAGAGCGTTCGGCCGAGGCCCCTGGGCCACGCCTGTGACCTGATGACCACGTTCCACCAATCGATGACACAACTGAGTGCCCACAAACCCTGAAGCTCCGGTTATCAGAACCTTCATGGCGTGCTCCTCGTCTTATGGATTGGGCGATGGCGCCTCTATGGTTTTGAGAACCACAATAACCTAGAACCCTTGGGGTTCCAAGGCCGACAAAGAAGGAAAGACACAAAAAAACCCGCCCGGTGAAAAGGCGGGTTTGTTTGCGGCGTCTTTCAGACTTACTGAAAGTAAGCGCACTTTTCGCACGTAAAGCCGCTCCACATCCCTTTTGCGGCCTTATCCAGGCAGTCGTCATAGTGCAGACAGTCAAAATTGCGCAATCCTTTGCCTTCTTTGCACTTGACAGGGTTGGGAGTCGGCTGGGGCGTCGAAGGGACGCACCTTTGCGTTGACGGTCGCGTCATGGCAACCTCCTGTGAAACTTCAAGGATTAGCCCTCATTCGTTGGAATGTGATACACGCGCATGAGAAATTGTTTACCTGTTGGTGGAACTCTTGCACAACATGCCTAAAAGAAGAAAACCTGCAGCGGCGATGGCCCAGCACGCCATGTCCATAAAACCCTCCATGGTTCCGGTCATAACTTCGCCCTTTGGAAAGGCGCGGGTAGATAACTTAGGTCGGCAAAGAGGTCAAGAGTTTTTTGAGCAGAAAAAGGAAGGCACCGAAATTTTTGTTTCATGCCGTGCAATCCCATGCCCGTTCGGGTCGATCTTAGCCGCATCAACGTATCGCGCCTTTTTACACAATCGCGAGGACTTCGTCAAAGAAAAAATGTCGAAAGCCTTTCATCCCGGTTTGCAGCTCTTTCGTTTCCAGGAACAGCATGAAAATATCTTGGACAAGTATCATTTTGTGGTTACATTGGCACGATTGATACCCAGGGGAGCGGCCTTAGCGGCGACACGGATCGATGGACGCCGTAAGGGGCATGACGTGGGGTTGAACGAAAGAGTGAAGGGGGTGTCGGATTCTTGGGGGCTTGTCCGAGAACGGTTTCCCCCTGGGAGCGCAGGCGCCCGCTCGGTTCAGATGGCGGGCCGGAGGTCCGCAGAAGCAGTCAATAGCCCGGTTTCGGGGTTGTAATGGCGAGGCGCCGCTCAGTCCTTACTTGAAACCCCATTAAAGACCTTGGTACTGCCGGTTTTCGGACAAGCTTCCAAGGGGTTTATATAGTTTTTGGCGCCGAACATGGCTTCAGCAACGGAGGGATGAGGAAACCCATGAGGTCTCTTAAACGGCGTATCGCAAAACTCTTCCTAACCTTATTGTGTCTGCCCGCCGTCGTGTTTCAGAGCGGTTGGATTCCTGCGGCTGCCGGCTCTGAAGCGACTCTAGGAGAAGTCCTGTCCCTTAAGGATGCTTTGCAGGAAGCCTTGGCGAACCACCACCTGATTCGAGAAGCCGAGGAATTGGAAAAGGCGGCCATGAACGAAGAGCAAAGTGCTCAGGCGGCCATGAAGCCGTCTCTCTCCACACACTACCAGTACTTTCGCCTTGAAGATCACCCTTACGCTATCTTTCGAACCAATCTAGGGGTTCAGCAAGTCAATATGGGTCATCGAGGAACCTACACGTGGGACGTGACCTTGACCCAACCTCTTTTTACCGGATTTGCTCTTTCCACCAAGAAAAAGATCGCCGGTTTGGATGTGGCGGTCTCTCAGGTTCGAAAGGAAGCGGCAATTCTGGATGTCATCAAGCATGTCAAGACCGCGTATTACCGAGTGCTTTTGGCACAACGCTACCTTGACGTGGCTCGAGAGGAAGTGGATCTGCTGACAGCTCACCTTAAAGATGCGCAGCGCTTTTATGATCAGGGGCTTATCCCTTATAACGATGTGTTGAAATCCAAGGTGGCTTTGGCTCAAGCCCAACAGGTGCTTGTGCGGCGACAAAAAGACCTGGAGGTGGCTTCGGCGGACTTGAACCGGCTTCTGGGTCGAGACTTGTCCCGGCCGCTTCGGCTGCAAGAGGCGGCTTCTTTTCAGCCACAGGCCCTCTCTTTGGAGGCTCTGATTGCAGAAGCCTTGAGAACACGGCCCGAACTGAGCCTTCTAAGGCTTGAAGTGGAAAAGGCCAAAGAAAGTGTTCGAATGGCAGCCAGCGAGCTTTATCCCAAACTCTATGCGGTGGGAGCCTACGAACGCACAGGCAAGGATCCGTTAGGGGAAGAAAACGATTATCGAAATCCGGAAACGGCTGCCGTCGGAGTACGCATGGACTGGTCTGTCTTTGAATGGGGTCGAAGTCTGGCTCAGGTTCGTCGGCAACGCCATACCCTTGCGGCTCTGCAAGAAAAACTGGCGGATATTGAAACCAGTGTGGCCTTGGAAGTGAAAGCTGCCTTGGCTGATGTCCAGGTTGCGGAAGAAAATATTCAAACGGCTCAAAAGGCTCTGGAACAGGCCAAGGAAAATCTCAGAATCACGCGTTTACAGTATCAACAACAAGTGACCACCGTCACCGAAGTCCTGGATGCCAGAACTTACCTGACGCAGGCGGAGGCCAATTTCTATGCGGCTCATTATGGACGCCGCATCGCTCAAGCGGAACTGGATCGGGCTGTCGGATTCCGTGCTCTGGATGAGGGGGATAAAGATGGGAGATAGGTCCTTAGAGCAGGCAGCGGGACACAAGGCCAGATGGATTGTGTTCGCCGTGGCAGCGGTCCTTTTGATGGTCAGTGCCTTTAACGTGATGCGGTTTCGCACACGATCTTCGGAAACCAGGGAACTTCAGGTGGTGGTGCCTGTGGAAGTTCGAGAGGCGCGAAACGCTCTGGTGGAGGAATTCCTCAAAACCACCGGAGACCTTGTGCCGTTGCAAGATGTGTATCTTTACCCGGCCGTGCCTGGAAAGAAAATTCTGGAGGTCTTTTTTGAACGCGGTCAACTAGTTCCCAAAGGTGCTCTGGTTGTGCGCCTGGATGATGCCGAAGTGGCGGCCAGGCTTCGACAGGCTGAAGCGGCTGTGCACGCGGCGCGCACTCAGCTGGAACTGCTGGAAAAAGACAAGGCCAGATTGGAAAACTTGTATCGTCAAAACGCCGTGGCCAAGCAGAGGTTGGACCATATTCAAGCGGAATACCGAGCGGCCCGCGCGCGGCTCGACGAAGCTCAAGCCGCTCGAAAAGCCCTTGAAGAGATCCATGGGGATTTTTTTCTGCACGCGCCTTTGAGCGGCATACTGGCCGAACGCTATGTGGACCCGGGGAATCTTTCCGATGTCAAGAAGCCCATCGTCCGTATTACCAATGAAACCGTTCTCAAGGTCGTCTTTCATGTGCCTGAAAAGGATTTCCCCCTCATAAGTCCAGGCATGAAAGGCTTGTGCCGCTCGGATGCCTTTCCCGATCGAACCTTTGAAGGAACGGTGGCCGTTCTTTCTCCGGTCCTGGATCCTCGCACCCGCACGGCTCTGGCCGAGCTCCATGTGCCCAATCCCGAACTGGTTTTGCGATCCGGTATGTTTGCCCATGTGACGTTGCCTCTAAAGACCCGTGAAACCCTGGTGGTGGACCGTGACGCTCTGGTGCGCGTTCCAGGAACAGGACAGCCCTATGTGTTTGTCGTGGAAGATGGAAGGGCACGGTTACGTAATGTGCGTCTTGGGGTGGAACAAGAAACCTATGTAGAAGTCGTCGAAGGGCTTCGGCTGCACGACCAAGTGATTGTGCGGGGTCAAAACCGTGTTGTGGATGGATCCCCGGTGGAAATGGTTGCGACAAAGGCCTCATCGTAAAGGCTCAAGCAAGCGACTCAAGATGTTTTAAGGAAGCTGAAAAGGGTTTCTCATGCGACTGCCCGAATTCGCCGTGCGCCAACCTGTGGCCACCTTGATGATGCTCTCCGCAGGCCTTTTGCTGGGCATCATGTCCCTGTTTCGCCTCAGTGTGGATATGTTTCCGGACATCAGTCCTCCCGTGGTGAGCATTCTGACCACATGGCCAGGAGCCAGCGCCTCTGATGTGGAAACCGAGGTGACCAAGGTCATCGAAGACCAAGTCAACGCCGTCAATAACCTGGACACTTTAACCTCCAAATCCCTGGACAACCTTTCCGTGGTGGTCTGTCGTTTCGACTGGGGAACCGATCTTTCTGTAGCCACCAATGATATACGAGACTGGCTGGAAAGGGCCAAAAGGGATCTGCCCGCCGATGTGGAAGCCCCCATGCTTTATAAATTCAGCAGCGCTACGGCGCCTATTTTCTTTATCACGGTGACGGGCGAAAGCAGCTGGCCTCGTTTGTACCACCTGGTCGACAAACGTATTTCCGATGAACTGAAAAGGGTTCCGGGCGTTGGAGCCATTCAGCTCTACGGAGGTTTGCGGCGCCGTATCAATGTTTATTTCGACCTCGAAAAAGTCGAAGGATACCGGCTGTCTCTAGAACAGGTCAACCGTGTGCTGGCGGCGGAAAATGTCAATGTTCCGGCCGGAGCCATCAAAGCCGGCCAAAAAGAATATTTCGTGCGGGTTCCCGCACGATTTGCCGATGTTCATGAGATGGAAAACACGGTGGTGGGTTTTTATGAGGGTCGTCCTGTGTATCTCCGTGATATCGCGCGAGTGGAAGACGACTTTAAACCCATGGAACTGAACGGTTGGGGGGATGGAAAGCCTGCCATTGTGCTTATTCTGCAAAAACAAACAGGTGAAAACACGGTGGAAGTTTCCCGCCGTGTGCGCGCCAAGATAGAAGAAATCCAAAAGAGTCTGCCCAGCGATGTACGCATTCACATTGTCATGGAAATGGCCGAAAATATTCTCACCTCCATCAAGAACCTTCGTGTCACTCTGTTCTACGGTATCGCCTTGGTGATTCTAGTCACATTGATTTTTCTTCGTCAGATTCGTTCGGCGCTCATTATCGCTTTGAGCATTCCCTTTTCGCTGATTCTTTCTTTTATCTTTTTGTTTTTATTCGGTTATACGATCAATTTGATTTCCCTCATGTCCCTGGCCATTGCTTCCGGTATGGTGGTGGACAATGGGATCGTGGTTTTGGAAAACATTGTTCGTTACATGGAGCGGGGTAGCCGAAGAACATCGGCGGCCATGTTCGGAGCCAGTGAAATGGGTTTGGCCATCACCGCATCCACCTTGACCACGGTGGTGGTCTTTGTCCCCCTCATGTTTCTGACGGGATTGCCTGGGATTCTTTTTAAGCAATTGGGTTTTACGGTGGTGGTCACTTTGGGAGCGTCCCTGGTGACGGCTCTCACGCTCACGCCCATGCTCAGTTCCCAATGGTTGCATCGAAGGTATTTTTTGCCGGAACGCCATACAGGGATGTTGGGAAAGCTGTATCACTGGAGCGAGTCCGCCTTTCAGGCTTTGGAACGCAGCTATGAATGGACCTTACGGTGGGCTCTGCAACATGGAAAGACCACGCTCTTTTTGGCTTTTGCCATCTTTTTGAGCAGCCTTTCCTTGGTGCCGTTTCTTTCCACGTCTTTCATGCCGGAAGTGGACAGTGGGGATATTCTTATAGATTTTCGGCTTCCGGAAGGCACACGTGTAGAAGAAACCAATCGTGTCGTGGACGCGATTTTGGAAAACATCGATCGAGTGGTGAAGCCTGAGGAATTTCGCCATTCCTACGCCTTTGCGGGGCAGTCCGAGGAAGGTATCGGAGTGGCTTTGGGATTTGAGGAAGGGGCCAACACAGGTTCCATTGGATTTAAGCTCGTGGATCGGGACAAGAGGGATCGTAGCGCCCAGGAAATCGCAGCGCTTCTTCGTCAAGAAGTGCAAAAGATTCCCGGCATCAGCCGGATCATGGTCAGTGCTCAGGATCCCATCGCGCAGATCCTCAAAGGTCGTGGCAAAGCCGTGTCCCTAGAAATCCAGGGAGCGGACATGGATGTTTTGATGGATACGGCCCAGCGTGTGGAAAGAGTCTTTCTTTCCATGCCCGGCCTTGTGGATGTGGAAATCAGTCAGAAGCCACCGCGTCCCGAATTATGGGTGATCATCGATCGAGAAAAAGCTGCGGCGCTCGGCCTACGCGTCGCCCAGGTAGCCGCGGTGCTTCGAAACTTTTTTTACGGCAAGGAAGCCAGTCAGTATCGGGATGCAGGGGATAGTTTCGACATATTTACACGACTGAAGGAAGAAGACAAAGATCGGTTGGAAAATCTTTTGCGTTCTCCTGTGCCCTTGCCGGACGGGCGCATGGTGCAGCTTAAAAATTTTGTGACATTGCGCGAAGGTTCAGGACCCATTGAGATCGAGCGCAAGAACAGGCAAAAGATCGTTCGCGTGGAAGCGGATCTTTTCGGTCGATCCTTAGGATCCGCCAGTGCCGAGATTCGGGAACGTCTTGCGGCCTTGGACATTCCAGAAGGGGTGAGCGTGTCTTTTGGAGGCGATGTGGAAGAGCAGCAGAAAGCGTTCAGGGAACTGAGCGTTCTTTTCATTTTAGGCATTGTGTTGGTGTACATGGTGATGGCTTCTCTTTTCGGCAACCTGAGGGATCCTCTGATCATCATGTTTTCGGTACCTTTTGCCATTAGCGGGGTCCTGTATGCTTTTTACCTCACAGGGACGACCCTGGGCGTGGTCTCCTTCATGGGTGTCGTGATGTTGGTAGGCATTGTGGTCAATAACGCCATTGTCCTTTTGGACTATACGCATCTTCTGGAAAAGAGAGGCTTGATGCTTTTTGAAGCGGTGACGCAGGCAGGACGCACCCGCCTGCGTCCGGTGCTTATGACCACGATGACCACCTTTTTCGGTATGTTACCCATGGCCGTTTCGCGCAGTGTAGGGGCGGAAACATGGAACCCTCTAGGGATCACTATGTTGGGGGGGCTGACCCTTTCAAGCACGGTCTCCCTTATTTTGGTGCCGACTTTTTATTATCTTCTGGAAAAACGCCGACAGGCCTTCAAGGCGGCACGCACCGGCGGAGCATAGAGGTGAATTCATGGACATGTATTGGATTTTTTACGACGCCTCCTATGATGAGGATGTGACGGAAACCCTGGAGCATTGTTGCGTGACGGGGTTTACCAAATGGGATCGAGTGTTGGGCAAAGGTCCTCACGCGGAGCCCAAGATGGATAATGCGGTGTGGCCTGGGTACAACGGTGCCGCGGTGGTGATCGTTCCGGACGAGCAAAGTCGTCGTTTGAGGGCGGCTCTGCTGGAATTGCGGAAAAAGCTTGGAGGACGAGGGATGGAGATTTTTGTGACTTCGGCACAACGTCTTACCGATGAGGCATAAAGGAACGCGACCATCAACGAGCACGGAAGCGCCTCACGGTGCCTGGATGGCTCGAGCGCATCTGCATGCTCACGTCAACGCTGTCTTGGCCCCTAAGGCTTTTGGGGTGCAGGTGAACACTTGGGGATCAACGGCCATCATGTCCTGTAGGGGCGCCCCGGCGTGTGCGCCCCGTACCTCATCTAAATGGAATTGTTGTTCCTTGATGCCTGTTTCATCCATTCGAATCAGGAAAAAAGGTGGAAGGGCGTCTTGGGTTTGGTGGGCGCGGCGTCGCAACAGATCTTCCATGAGATTTTGCACCGTGACGAGATCTTCCGGGGTTTCCGAAAGACGGCTTGCCCGCACTTCAAATCCCATGTGTCGAGGAATGGCCAGTGCGGATCCAACAGGGAGACGCTCCACGGGTGCTTCATGGGATTCGGCCCCCAGAAGCATCCAGTGGGCGGTGGGTGGATCGGATCTTAAGGAGATACCCGCTAGAAGGATGTAAAAACGTTCGAGATCGGGATCCTTGGAACTGTTCAAAAACCCCAAGTGCTGACGCACCAGAGGCGCTTGGGCTCTGGCAAAAGGCAGCGCTTTGGGAAAGATGCTTTCCACGTCCCAAAGACCCTGGGAACGTACGGCATCGGCGAATTGATGGCTTAAGGCGAGGCCGACGCCGGATCCTCCTGCGATCACAAGGACCGATGGAGATAGATGGACGAACTTGCGCACTGTCTTTCGATCCCAGCCACCCTGAGTGTCAGGGCAGAGAGCCAAACTGTCTGTAGCTAAAAGGATTGTATGTGCTGTATGATAGCCGAAAATTTGGGTCATGGGACGCTCCTTGGTGCTTAAAGTCACTGCACGGTATGGGCCGAGCACGTGCAGCTGCATAACATGGTCGAGAAAGGAAAGTCATGCCCTTCGCGCAGAAAATGGAAACGGACACCATAGGCTGCTTGGAATTTGAAGGCGGGAATGTTCTCGGCGTTTTGTTTCCTTGGTTTCAGTCCGGCGTGTGGGTTCTTCTCCCCGCGGAGTCCACCGTAGGTCTTCTTCTGACCCAAGAATGGGGGCTCGATCCAGAAAGCCTCGATGAAAAACTCGGGACCGTTTTTCTGAACGGCACACCCTTGGACGATATGGAATCGGCTTTTCTTTGCGATGGGGACGTTCTGGCCCTTTCCGGACCCATGCCTGGGCTGGCGGGGGCCATTCTTCGAAGAAACAGCCCCTTGGCGGTCTTGCGTCACGGTTGCAAGACCACGAGCTTTGAAACTTCACCAAAGGCGTCCGGACCGATTCTTGTGCGGGTCAAACTCTTCAACCGGCTCATTGAGGATCTTGGACCGATCTTGCTTCGAAAGGGTATTCTTTTGGAAAAAGACGATGCGCTGCAGTGCCTGAGGACCTGGAAGTATTCCGAAAGAGCGAAACCCACAAGGGTATGGCTGAACCGAGAAGAGGTATCCTTTGAGAACCTTGAGCTTAGCCCAATCCACAGGTGTTCCTACGTGGAATTTCGCTTGGCGGATGGATCCGCTTAGGAGCTTGTTCGACAATTTAGGATCAGCCATTCCTTGTCACAACGTAGGGGCACGGCGTGCCGTGCCCCTACGTCCCAAGCCATTTTTCCGCTGGGAGCGTAGGCGTCCCGCCTGAACAAAAGGCGGGCCCAAAAGGCCAGAGCTCCAAGAAAAAACACCGTTTTTGGCCTGATGGGTGCGAGGCGCTTCCTCGCCCCCACCTTGAAAATCCGTCCAAGACTTAAGTTCTATAAATTCTTCCACAAGCTTCAGAGGGAATGGCTTTCGGCTTGCGCAGCCTACTGCGAAACAAAAACTTTGGCCTAGCGCCCGTTTCACATGCTCGCGTATCGTGCCAGGTAGTTTTCCAGGCGAACCTTGCGAGCCGTGTTTTCTGAGGACATGTAACGAATCTTTCCAAACACAGGGCGTTCGGGGCCCCAAGGTCTGTCGTAGCGTCCGAGAACCCAAAAGATGCCCGTGTATGAATTGGGATCCCGGCCGTCCAACGCATATTTGTTGTTCAATTCAATCATGATCTCAAGAGCTTCCTGAGGGGAACGGCTCCAGTGGAGAATCTTTTTTCCCCATAACATGCGAAGGTAATTGTGGATTCGCCCTTCGGTGACAAGCTGCCTTTGGGCGGCATTCCATAGAGGATCATGGGTTTCGGCTCTTTCAAAGTCCTCAAGCATATAGACGTAAGGTCTGGTATCTTTAGCATGGGCTTCCAAGGTTTCCCGGGCCCAGGAAGGCAGGGACGCATAGGTGTCGTAGTCGTCATGATAGCGGCACATATTGAATCCCAGCTCCCGCCATGTGATCAGCTGGTCCAGAAAGGCTTCCGCCCCTTCGCTCATCCCCCACCACCCGGAACGGGATCCGGTGGCCTTGGTGCCCAGCCTCTCAGAAGACCAACCTTCATGGCTACAGACTGCCTCAAATACTTCGTGAACACTCAGGTGCCCGAAATGCAGGTAGGGAGAAAGCCCACTGGTGACCTCTTCATCCGGATGATTACGTTCTTCCGCATAGCGAGACAATAGATGTTCAAGGAACTGTCTCAGGCGTTTTTGACCCGCTGTTGTGCCTCCCCGGGTTGCACAGGCACCCACGTGATGATTCACGGGAAGGGCGGCGAGCAGATCCAAAGGGCGGAGGAGCTCTTTTTCCGTGCAGAGTGGCCACTTTTGAAAGATGTCCTCAAGAGCCACCCTGTCTGCGGTATAGGGTAATTGTTCCAAGGGATTTTTCGTCGGTTTCTGGTCCAGATGATTTCTCAGGACGCTTTGAAGGTAACGTCGAAAAGCATAAGCCGATGGAAAAGCCCTGCCGGGACTGTTGAGAGGAAGAAGTCCGTTGGAATCGACTTTTTCCAAAAGCACCGTCAGTTTTCGGCCTGCGGCTTCAATCATGAAAGGGATGAAAAAGGCGGGAAAATCGTCCGTAATCACAACACAGGCACGATGTCCCAAAGCGGTGAGCAACCCCTTTCCCTCCCCGTTGGATTTTTCCACGTAGGCATAATAGGTCACCGCCGTGTTTCGGCTTTGCGCTTCATTTTCTCGCATCCCTTCGAGGATAAAGGTATGAAAACGCTCACAAGCCCAGGGGTAATCCAAACGCAAGGCTTCGAGAATGACCAGAGGCTTTTGCAGTTCCAAAGCCCACTGAACGGACCGGTCCAAAGCAAAATTCCAGGAAAGACGCCGGTAGGCCGTCATCCAGTAGAGCACATAATCCCCTTGAGGGTTCACAGGATGTTGATTGACAAGGTGAATACGTTCCCGAGGCACTTGAAAGCCGGACATGGGGATTTCCTTTTGACATGCTCTTAGGCACACCGCCTAAATTATATCGGGTCAGTAAAGCCACCACAATTTCGGCAGCCAGAGGCTCAAGGCCGGAAACACGGTCGCTAACAAGAGCGTTGATACCATGGCTGCAATGAAAGGCAAAGTGGCCAGGGATGCTTTTTCCAGGGAAACACCGGCAAAGTTTGGAGTCACACAGAGAACCACGGCCACAGGAGGCGTAAACTGCCTTATGGCCAGGTTCAGTGTGATGACGACGATGAACCACAGAGGATCCCAACCAAAATGAGACATGATTGGCATCAGAATGGGCTAGAACACATAATAGATGGAAATGGCATCCTAGAGCATGCCTGCTATGAAAATGAGAACATTGACGTGCAGCAAAACAACACCAGGTTGCAAGCACACATGGAGGAGGGAACCGGCGACTTTTTCCATAACACCAAGGGTGGCTCCCGCCCAACTGTACAACCCGCCTAAGGCGACAGTTGGAAGTACTAAAGAAATGGAGGCATCGACGAGGATCTGACAAAAGCTTTGAAGGTTCAAAGTTCGATAAACGACAAGACCTAAAAGGACCACAATAAAACACGGCAACAATGGCAGCTTCCGTAGCCGTGAAGATCCCCCGTTAATGCCACCCAAAATCACCAACGGGTCCAGAAGGCCCCAAAAAGCGTCCCTAAAAACGGCAGCCACTTCCTTCAAACTTCCACGTTTTTCACCCATGTAGCCTCTGTGCTCTAAAATCCAATAAGCGGGCCAAATCAGGGAAAGACCGGCGAGGATACCGGGGAAGATGCCTGCCGCAAAAAGGGCTGGAACCGACGTGGTAGTGATCACCCCGTAAAGGATGAAAGCGATGCTGTGAGGCACCACTATGGCTGCGGAACCTCCAGCAGCGATCAGGGCCGCACTGAAAAATCTTTAGCGTAATTTTTTCGAGCCATGGCAGGGATAAGCACCGCTCCCATGGCGGCGGCATCCGCTGGGCCGGAACCACTGACGCCGCCCAAAAACACACATAGACAAAGATTGATACAACGACCAATCCGCCGGGAAATGCCCTCAACGAGACTAGCCAGATGAACCAAACGTCAGGAGACACAGCAATGCTCTAAAATCATGCCGGCCAAAATGAAAAAGGGAACAGCCAAAAGGGGATACTTGGCGATGCCCGCATAGAAATTGGAAGAAACCACCGGAATACCCAGCTGGAAATGTCCAAGGCTCAGGATAGTCACTCTTTTCAGAGCCACTGCAATGGGAACTCCCAGAAAATGCAGCGTCAGGAAAGAGAAAAAAGCCATATTGCCGAATCTATCAGAGGAACCCCATTCCAAAGCGATGGCGTAGATCACCCTTCATCACGCCAGAGGACACGAGTGCGTTCCAAAGCCCCTAGCATGATGAACACGCCGCCGATGGAAACCGCCAAGGTATAAATCCATCGAGGGACCTGCATGGCATAGGAAGTGATCGACAGAACGGCTTCCTCACGAATCTGCAAAATGCAGTAGTAGGTTAGATTGCCGAAGACGATGAAAACCAGGGTCATGGAGAGGACGAGCACCGCATGTCGCAGGAATCGAGGAAAGCGCACGAAAATGAAATGAAGCCCAAGATGCAGTCCTTTGCGAAAGGCAGCGGCGGCCCCAAACACGGTCAGATAAACCAGAGCGCTCACTTCCACTTCTGAGATAAAGGCAAAGGAGTAATTGGTGCTGTAGCGAAGAACCACATTGACAAAAGCGATTATGGCCATCACCAGCAGGAATAGCGCACAGGCGGCTTCCTCAAAATGATCGCGAAGCCAGACAATCATTCAGCGAAGCATCTTTTGGGATGCTTTTCCTGCGTTCATTCCTAGCGTCAGAGAAGTTTTTCCGCCTGAGTGACCAGATCGGTTCCGATCATTTCTTTCCATTCGTTATAGACGGCTCGGGTTTTTTCACGGACCGCGGCGCGCATCTCGGGTGTGAATACTGTGACCTCCATGCCGTTTTGCCGCAAGAGCTGCAAACCTGCCGTGTCACCCTCAAGACCCTGACGTGGTTGTTGAATCTCCCCTAACATAGGCGTCCAGGGCGGCTTGGTTCACAATGGCCTGATCTTCCGGACAGAACGTTTTCCATGTTTCTTCTCTGGCACCTGGAATGAGCGGATCGATAGCGTAGTGCCAAATGCTGATGTATTTATGCACTTGCCAGAGCTGTTAAGGAATAATGACGTCATTCGCAGGGTTTTCTTGGCCGTCCACGGTCCCTTGCTGAAACGCGGTTTGAGCTTCGCCCCAGTTCATGTTGATGGGATTGGTTTCAAAGGCTCGAAAGGTGTCGATAAAGAAGCCTACGTTAAAACATTTCCTGGGCTTGCCTGCGGTACGAACATAGAGCCGTCCCTTTGCCGGGTCTGATACGGTAAGCTTCCTCATTTCATAGGTTTCCTGTTGGACGCAGAATGTCAACCTAGTCGTTCGACACACCTCCTTCATCTCACTGACTGGGTGGCACAGATGGTTTATTGGGATGATGGGGAAGCTCTTTGGGGATCGCGTTGAGAGTCCTGAAGCAGCGACGATGATTCGGATCGAGCCCTGCGGGTTGATTTTCCACACTGTCGTCGGGCTTTGAGCCAAAAGGTAAGCTTTCGGGGAACCGCGCCTTCCCGGATCAGTCAGAATAGCCCATAGTGGTTGCGCACGGGATGTGATCTAAGCAAGGTCGATGATTCAGGCTAATTCCTTATCTATCGGGGAAGAGTCCAACAAAAGGGCGGCTTGGAACTGGATAGCCGGCTCGAGGTTGCGGGACCCATGGGGACTCATAATGGGAAAGTGCCCCGCAACGAGCAGCATCTCTGGTCTGCGTGGCAAAATTCATGGCATGGGCGAGAGGTTTCTGGATTTGCAGAAGGCGTTCCATCCTGGCAAGCTCGGAATGCTGGTGGACGCCGTTGAAGAGAAGGGGGTTGCGAGAGACAACCCGCGTGGCTTTACTGCGACTATCCGTCGGTAAGAGACACCGTGGAGAGGTTCCTGTGGCATAGGGGGCCGGATCCTACGCCGTGACGTTTTGAGGAAGCAGCCGGCGCCAATTCTCTTCCGTTTCCGCCAGGGGGACATGGTCAAGAAGAAAATGCAGATAACGGCTGGGGTTCAACCCGAGGACCTTGGCCGCGCTGGTGAGGGCCAAGGATCTTGCCGCCGTGTGCGCCCCGTTGGGATCTCCGGCAAAGAGCCGGTTTTTCCGATCCAGGGCCAGGGGCCGATCTCGTTTTCGATCCGGTTGTTGTTCGGGGTGATGGAGGAATGTTCCAGATACCGAACGATTTTCTTCCAGCCATTCAAGAAATAGCCCACGGCTTTACCCAGATGGCTCTTGGGCGGGACTTCGGGTGCCACAGATGCCGCAGCGCGCCCGTGACGAAAGCGTTCGAACTCGGAAAAGGCCCTCTCCTTGCGGAAGGCATAGAAATCCTCGGGGCTCAATTCCTGGCTGTAAGCTTTATTTCCAACGGCCTAGAGCCGCTGAAGGCAGCCCAAGGACACCTCGGTACGACCGGTTTTTCCCTTGGCGGATTGGGTTTGGAAGTCAAGGAATTCTTAACCCACATTTGTAAGATCGGTGACCTCCGATGCCAGGAGGACATAAAAGGCGCAGGGAAGCATTATGGATGTGTTCCTCCCCCGCGCAAGAACTTCCGTAGAACGAGGATTTCGGGTTCGCTCGACGGGATGTGGCGGATTTTGCTTGGCAGGAGAGGATGTGGCGGATTTCGCTTCGCTTCATTCGCCCTACGGATACTACGGATACAGAGGCGGATTTCGCTTCGCTTCATCCGCCCTACTACAGGGTTACTGAGCCCGCTGACATGCCAAGAGACAATCCGCCTAGGCTATTGTTCCTAATGTTCGCTCTCGTACTTACCGCCCCCTTGGTTCATTGATAGCCTCCTTTAGCTTTTCGGAGATCATGAACGAAAAGGCTTCAGACCGGAAGGTAGGGTTGCCCGGAAGCTGACGAATCATCTGATAGGGAAAGTTTGGATCGATGAACGAAGCCGCCCTGGTCTTCTGTCCCCAAAAAGGCCTTCTGTAGCATCCGCTAGAGAAAGATGGATGTCGATCCCGTAGGGTTCTAAAAGAGCATGTGGGAAAGGGGGAGTGAAGGGAGGTGATGACTTATGCCGAAATGCGGAATCTACGGAGGTGAGGCGTCGCGTCAAACGTGTATCACCGAGGACGGTCGATGCGATCTGTATGGCAGAAAAGGGGTGCTGGTCGAGGAAGAGACCAAGGAAAAGAAGGAGAAGAAGTGAGGCTTCCTGGAGGGGGTGCGAGCAGACCCCCTTCTGTGTCCCAAGCGCACCGGGCGGACCGCATGTTCCTGATCAAGGCCGGGCGGGTCAGGCTTACCAAAGTGCAGGAAGACGGCCACGAAATCACCTTGGACTTGCGCAAACCGGGAGATTTTCTCGGCGAGCAGATGCTGTCCGAAGAAGCGGATTACCCAGTGAGTGCTGTCTGCATGGAACGCACTCTCATCCGCGGGATTTCCAGGAAACGCTTCGAGGCTCTGGTGAGAGAGCGCCCTGACGTGGGGCTTCAGGTGATTCAAAACTAAAGCACTAGAATACATCTGTTGACGGATCGAGCTGAGAGTTTCTCCTTTTCCAATCTTGAAGAGCGCCTCTATCGGATCTTGGTCGCCGTGGCCAAAGAGCACGGAAAGCGCATGGCAAAGGGCCACGTTATCCATTTCCCGCTCACCCACGAGGACCTTAGTTTCCTTGTGGGAGCGCACCGGGTGAGTATCACGCGGGCCATGGGAGAGCTTCGCAAAAGCCGGCGGATCTCTATTGAAGGCCGAAGACTCCTTGTCTGCGCGGAACCTTTGTCTTAGGACCTTGTCCGAAAACTCAGAATTACCCATTCTAGACAACGCAATTTCAAGCACTTAGCATTCCCAAGAATGCCAAAAACGGTATTCCGGGAAAAGCCCCCAGTGCATTCCATGACGCTTTGGGCTTTCACCCTCAGGTCCCCGATCCATACGAGTCGCCAGCCCAGCAAAGGGCGAACAAGGAATTTTAGGCTTAGGCTTGAACCGCGCACGGGAACCTCAAATGAAAAAGACAAGGCACACAGAGCCCCGACCACGCGTTGGAGCCTTGCGGTGTGACTTGCCCGTAAAGTCCAGGTTTACAATGGAATGAACATTGACTCATGACACCCGTGCTTCGTTTTTAGAGGCGAGCGATCGGTTTTTCTGAACATCAGACCTGTGCCATGCTTCCTAAGGTTCACAGACGCCGAAAATGCTCGGACGTCCTGATCCAATTGCACCGACGAGGATCTCTGAATTTCCCATTACTGGGAGAGGCTGCGTTGTGTCTGAATGGTCGGATCGTGGTGAGTGGATCGACCTGGTTCAGATTTGCCGCCTCAAACACTTCGGGGTTCAGCTCCGTGCAGCGTTGTCACTCAGGGATCGGTTTGGGGCTCAATGAAGATATTCTTTTTCGAGACGCTCCATCAGGCGGTGAAACTCTTCATGTTTTCCGTGGCCGATGCGTTCCTGCTCAAGCCGCTCAAAGGCCTGTAGGAGGTCATTGTCCGACCAAGGCTCCAGGTGAGACTCGGCCATAGGAAACAGGACGTTGTCCTCTTTGTCGATGTGGGTCCTCAAAAGTTCACCGTATTGGTTTGCGATCTCCTCAACTCTTGAATGTGCCTCGGGATCTCCCGCCCGCAAAAGGGCCGTAGCCTCTTCGAGCCTAGCCACAAGGGCTCTGCCTTTCTCATGTTCGGCCAGCATAACACCGATGGGACCGCCCTCGCGGAGCACGCCGACCGATTCCAAGGCTCGAAAGAGAAAATCCTCTTCTTTTCCGTGATGACAACGGTCCACAAAAACCTTCAGGAATTCTAGTACACCCTGCACATCCCTTTCAGGAACGTTTTCCCTTCGGCCGATCTTTTCGCTGAGCACCTTCAGGATCTCAAGCGTGCCCTTGATACTCTGGTGTTCCCTTTTCAATTCATCGATTGCTTTCATGACCATGCCTCCTCACGAGGTGTTTCGACGCCCACAACGTTCAGGGAAATCCGTTTTCGCGATGCTTCGACGCAATGGTGGCAGCCAGCCGGTCCAGAGCCTCGAAATCTTCCTTGGTGGGCAATCCCTTGCAAAGCACAGGATCCAGAACCTCCGCCTTCAAGTTGGTGAGCATGCCAGACAAGACTTTTACAGTCATCCCGCCCCATCCGTAGGAACCGATTACGGAGAGAAATTTCGCTTTGGGTCGAAGGGCGTTGGCAAGGAATGCCGCGTAGACGGCCAACGGGTGGGGACCACCCAGAACCGTCGGCGTAGCCAGAACGATAGTCGCCGCGTCCACCAGGGTCACGGCGAGCTTTCCAATGTCCACGACGGTCAGGTTGAAGGGTTCCACGGAAACGTCTCGAGCGATCAAAGAGGAAATGAAGCGGTCCACCATAAGCCTTGTGCTGTCATGCATGGACACGAAGGGAAGGACAACCAGACTCCTTGGATCTTCGGAAATCCAAGTTTCGTAGGCTTCCAGAATCGAAAAAGCATCCTCATGGATTTGACCATGGCTTGGGGCAATCATACGGATGTTTAAGGCTTTGAGCTTTGCCAGGTTCTTTGCGATCACCGAGCGATGCGGCATCATAATCTCGCCGAAATACCTTTTGCATAGCTCCAGAACCCGGCCTTTATCGACCACGAAAAGATCGCTGGAGGCGATGTGAGACCCGAAAAAGTCACAGCTGAATAGGATACCTTCCTCCTCCAAAAACGTTACCATTGTTTCCGGCCAGTGCACCCAGGGGGTGTGCAGGAACCGTAAGGTGCGATCCCCCAGGCTGAGGGTTTTGCCGTCCTCCACCGTCACGAACACGTTTTCCCGCAGGTGGAGCAGGTCTACCAGCATGCCCTTGGCCTTGGGAGTACAGATCACCTTCGCGTTTGGGAAGCGCTCTAAGACGAGCGGGATGGTTCCCGAGTGATCCTGTTCAGCATGGTGCGAGATGATGAAATCCAGATCCCGGATTCCGTCTAGCTGAGCGAGCAGTTTGGGAGCCATGTAGGGATCGACGCTGTCCAAAAGAGCCGTTTTTTCGCTTCCTCGAACCAGGTAAGCATTATAGGAAGTGCCGTCGGGTAGCGGGATCAATGAATCAAAAAGACGCCGATCCCAATCCACCGCTCCCACCCAGAAAACGCTATCGGTAACTTTTCTTGGCTCCATATGCAGGTCCTTTACCCTTCGTTGTGGAACAATACTGTGGTGTCGCACTCGGCGCTTTAGTTGTGGGCCGAGCGCCGTTCCCATCTTCTTGCGTGAATCAGTTTTCCCAGGAGATGCATTCGGCCGGGCAGGATGCCATCGCTTCTTCGATGCATTCCTCATCGCCTGCGACCTCACTCAGTACGTAAGCCTTCTCCTCTTCTGTATGCATGGCAAACACTTTGGGGCAGAGTTCCACGCAAGTGCCGCAACCCAAACAGCATTCCTCATCCAGAACGATTCGCTTTTCCACCTTGCACCTCCTTTTCTTGACTCCCTCAACCGAAAGAGACGTATGTGAATGTTTATTCACTGCGGTAATCATATAAGCCCTCTTGGAACAAGATCAAGATTTACAAAGATTTTCTAGAGAAGTTTTTCTCGGCTCTCAAGGAAACCTGAGGGGCTCTAAGGCTCTGAGATGGAAATTCATATTCACATTAAATCCTCAATAAATCTGTGGTTCACATGTGAAAAATCGCTGAACCTTGCGCTCTTTCGGGAAACCTGATGCCCAAAATGTGCCGCGGACCCGAGCTGGAAACGAATCCAGAAAAATGCGGCTTTGAAACGGATCCCTAATACTGCGCGAGACTCGGAGTGGCCTTCAGCCTTCCCACGGTTTCAGGTTTTCTTGATCATTGCCTTTCCAGCTGTTTATAAGGACGTGAGCCAGTGAAACGACCGAGCTTCACGGACGACGCTCACACATACCCGTGGCCGTGCATGATCTCGGTGCTTGAAACATAGGATAAGTCATGAACATTTTGGTTTTTTTGGTGGGCTTTCCCGTGATGGGGGCGCTCCTTGTTTTTCTGGGAGCCAAACGCGGGCGCACCATGGCTACCTGGATGGCGGCGGTGTCCTTGGGATGTGCCTTGGGACTTTTGGCGAGCCTGTCTTTTTCTGTTTTCCAGGGACTGTCTCTGGAATTTCGCCTCGCTTGGATGCCTCATCTAGGACTGGAATTCGCCCTGCGCCTTGATGGATTGTCATTGATCTTTTGTGCCATCATTTTTGGCATCGGCCTTCTCATTGTTCTTTATGCTCACTACTACATGCCTCAACGGGACTCACTAGGCCGCTTTTTGGCTCTGTTGCTACTCTTTGCCGGTGCGATGACCGCCCTGGTGCTGGCCGATGATCTTGTGTTTTTGTTCGTTTTTTGGGAAGTAACAAGCTTGGTTTCCTTTTTTCTTGTGGCCTACGATGGCGCTTCTCGAGAGGCCCGGCATGGAGCCCGGTTGGCCTTGACCGTCACGGTTGGAGGCGGGTTAGCTCTTCTGGCCGGCTTTCTGCTCCTCGGGCATATGTGCGGCACCCACCGTCTCTCGTCTATCCTGCTTATGGGTCATGTGGTGCGCACCCATCCACTCTATGCGCCGGCTTTGATCTTGATCCTTTTCGGCGTGTTCACCAAATCGGCCCAGTTTCCCTTTCATTTTTGGCTCCCTGCAGCCATGGCGGCCCCGACGCCAGCCAGTGCCTATTTGCATTCGGCGACCATGGTGAAGGCCGGGGTTTTCCTGCTGGCTCGGCTCTTTCCTGTGTTCTCCGGCACCTCGTTGTGGTTTGGTCTTGTGGTCGGCGTGGGGCTTTGCACTCTTGCCGTGGGAGCCTACATCGCCCTTTTCAAACACGACCTGAAGGCCCTTCTGGCCTATTCCACGGTGAGCCATCTCGGGCTGATCACGTTGCTTCTGGGATTTGGGACACCTCTGGGCGCTGTAGCGGCCGTTTTCCACATGATCAACCATGCGACTTTCAAAGCTTCCCTTTTTATGGCCGCGGGGATCATCGATCATGAGGCGGGCACGAGGGACATGCGGCGTTTGAACGGGTTGTGGTTCTGCATGCCGTACACGGCTTTGCTGGCCACGGTTTCGGCGGCGGCCATGGCCGGCGTGCCGTTATTGAACGGGTTTTTGAGTAAGGAAATGTTTTTCGCGGAGCTCCTGCAGCAGGAGGTTTTGGGGCCTTTTCGACACTTTTTGACCTTTGCAGCGGCTTCGGCCGGAGTCTTTTCCGTGGCGTATTCGCTACGGTTTATTCACGATGTTTTCTTTGATCGGCCATGGTGCGAACTCCCGCAACGCCCCCATGAAGCTCCGGCATGGATGCGGGTGCCTGTGACCGTCCTTTCGGCTCTATGCCTCTTGGTGGGTGTGTTTCCTGACCAGAGCGTTCGGCCTTTATTGGAGGCGGCGTCTGCCTCCGTGCTCATGGGCCCGACGCCCGAGTATTCCCTTGCCCTGTGGCATGGTCTGACACCTCCCTTGATCCTGAGCCTGTGCGTGATGACAGGCGGCGTTGTGCTTTACGGGTTTCGAGAACGCCTTTTTCAGCTGCACGATGCGTATTTTCCCCCATGGACCGGAGGCACGCTATTCGATGCCCTTATGGATAAACTCCTGTCCTTAGCTCGTAGCTTCCATAAGGTGTTGGACAATGGGTCTATGACACGTGCTGTGGCACTGCTCATAGGTTCGGCGACGGTGCTGGGTGCGTGGGCCTTTATGGGTACCCGAAGTGTCCTTTTAGGTCCTTTGGGCCTTTCTTCGATGGACGGGCCGGCTCTTGTGGGAGCCGCGCTTCTTGTGGTTGCCACGTGGGCGGCGGTCATAGGACGCAGGCGTCCATTGCTGGCGATCGTTAACCTGGGCGTCACGGGGGTGGTGGTCACGCTGACTTTTGTGCGTTTTTCAGCCCCTGATTTGGCTTTGACCCAGATAGCCGTGGAAATGGTCTTCACAGTGCTGCTTCTTTTGATTTTGTTTTTCATGCCCCAGGAAATCCCTCCGCAATCTTCCCCTTGGCCACATGTTCAGAGCGCCTTTCTGGCCCTTCTGGCAGGGTTGGGCATGACTGCCGTGACCCTTGGCGTGCTGACCCGCCCCTATGCTCCTATTTCCGATTATTTTCTCAGGGTCGGGAAGCCTCTTGCCGGAGGTGCCAATGTGGTCAATGTGATTCTGGTGGATTTCCGAGGATTTGACACGCTGGGGGAAATCACGGTAATGGCCATTGCCGCCCTGGGTGTTTTTGGGCTGCTGGACAGTTTGCGCAGGCATCGAGTCTCTTCCGGGTTCACTTTGGAAAACCGGGCCATAGAAATTCATCCGCCGCTCCTGGCCCATATTGCCCGGCTGCTCATGCCTTTTGCGCTTCTGGTGGCTGTTTTCCTCTTCTTTAGAGGCCACAACCGGCCCGGGGGGGGATTCGTAGCCGGGCTTGTGGTGGCCACCGTGCTCATTTTGCAGCATATGGCCAGCGGGATTGAATGGACACAGATGCGACTGCGCTTTCGAATTTTGCCGTGGATCGCCGCAGGTCTTTTTACAGCCCTTTTGACGGGATTGGGAAGCCTCATCGTCGGCCGGCCTTTCCTCACATCGGCCTTGGTTCACGGACGGATTCCATGGATCGGTGAGTGGGAAATCACCACGGCCCTTGCTTTTGATCTGGGAGTCTTTTTCACCGTGGTGGGGACATTGCTCCTCATTCTCGTGGGATTAGGGCGCCTTAGCGTGGGACCGGACAAGGTGCCGCACCCAAAAGAAAGCCGAGGGGAGGCGAACTGATGGAAGTCCTGTATGCTCTGAGTGTGGGAATGCTGACAGCTGCGGGGGTGTATCTGCTGCTGGAAAAGCGCAGTGTCTTCGTTGTCCTGGGTCTTATGATTCTATCCTACGCGGTGAACCTCTTTCTTTTTGCCATGGGACGCTTGCACACCAACAAGCCGCCTTTGGCGGATCTGGGAACACAGTTTGCCGACCCTTTGCCGCAGGCCTTGGTGCTCACGGCCATCGTCATAGGCTTTGCCATGACGGCCTTCGTGCTGGTCTTAGCCCTGCATGGGCGGGTAGTGTCCGAATCCGACCGGGTCGATGTTATTGAGGAGGAATCAGAGTGAACCATTGGATCGTAGCCCCCGTTGTGATTCCTCTCGCCGGCGGCGCCCTGCTGTTGGCCATGGCCCGCTCCAGCTTACCCTGGAAACGCGGCGTCAGTGCGGTTGCATGCGTCCTACAGCTTTTAGCAACCTGGAAGCTGGCCGTCGCGGTCGCTTCGGGGGGTCTCTGCGTTTACAGTGTGGGTCATTGGCCGGCACCGTTCGGGATCGTGTTGGTGGTGGATCGACTGGCCGTCGTCATGCTAGGGCTCACGGCGGTTGTAGCCCTCATGGTCCTTGGGTATGCCGCTTCGGGCGAGGATGCTCAAGGCCGTGGCTTTCATGCTCTGTATCAATTACAAGTGATGGGCCTCTCTGGGACCTTTCTTGCGGGGGACCTGTTCAACCTTTTTGTGTTCATCGAAATTCTCCTCATCGCCTCCTATGGACTGCTCCTTCAAAATGCCGGCTCTGGGCGCAGTCGTGCGGCATTCCATTATGTCGTCATGAATCTGCTGGGCTCATCGCTCTTTCTTGTGGCTGTGGGCCTTTTTTACGGCATGCTCGGCACGTTGAACCTTGCCGACCTGTCGGTCAAAATGGCATCGGTGCGACCCGAAGACGCCGGTTTGGTGCGCACGGCCGCCGTTTTGTTGCTGACTGTCTTTGGGCTCAAGGGGGCTCTGGTCCCCCTTCATTTCTGGCTTCCGATCGCCTATACAGCGGCTCCTGGATCGGTGGCCGCTCTCTTTTCGCTTTTGACCAAAGCAGGGGCTTACGCGACGATGCGGGTCCTGCCTTTATTTTTCGGACCGGATACTGGCGGAGCGCCAAACGTGGCGATGCCATGGCTGGTGCCGACGGCCTTGGCCACGGTCTTGGTGGGGACAGCCGGTGCCCTGGCCGCCACAGACCTTCGCCGCTTGTTGTCTTATGCGGTGCTTGTGTCCATGGGAACCCTTTTTGCCGGTATCGGTCTTTTCAGCGTCCAGGCCATGGCGGCGTCCCTCTTTTACCTGGTTCACAGCACACTGGTCACGGCAGGGCTCTTTGTGCTCTCGGATGTCATAGCTAGCCAGCGGGATCGAGGAAGTGCACTGACGCCGGGAAGCCCCGTCCCTCAATCGGCGCTTCTAGGAACATGTTTTGTCACAGGTGGCATGACCCTGGCGGGGATGCCTCCCCTTAGCGGGTTTGCAGCCAAGGTTCTCCTTCTTCAGGCCGCATGGGGCCGAGGAGCCGTCACCGTCGGGGTTTGGACGATTCTCCTCCTGTCCGGGTTGGCTCTTTTGGTGGCATTGCAGCGTGCCGGCAGTGTGATCTTTTGGAAGGCCGAGCCTTTGGAAGGGATCGTGAGGGGCAGGGCAGAGCATCCACGGTGGCCGGTTGTGATGCTTTTGGCCATGAGCCCGGCTTTGGTGGTGCTGGCCGGTCCTTTCAGCGCCATTTGCCTGGAAACGGCGGTGCAGATCATGGATCCCAGCTCTTATGTTTCCGGGGTTTTGGAACTCGGCCTTATGGGGAGGAGACCATGAGACGTTGGGTTCCTCAGCCGCTGCTGACAGGAGTCTTATGGGCCACATGGGTGCTACTTTCAAACGAGCTGGAGATCACGTCGGTGGTTGTGGGCGCCTTTTGGGGTTTCATGATTCCCCACGTCACGCGGGCTTTTTGGCCTCGCGTGCAGGTTCGAAATCCCATGCAAATCCTCAAGTATGTGGCACGGCTTTTGTGGGATATAGCCGTGGCGAACCTGGAGGTGGCCATGGTTGTGCTGGGCCCTCGGAAGCGCATGAGACCCGCTTTTGTGATTTACCCTTTGGAACTGACTCATGAATTTGCGGTCATCGTGTTGGCCTGTACCATATCCCTTACCCCTGGCACTGTGACGGTGGACGTGGACAAAGCCCATCGCCGCCTGCTTATTCATTGTCTCAACGCCCCGGACCCATCGACCTTGGTGCGGCGGCTGCGGGAAAGATACGAAGCCCCTTTAAAGGAGATTTTTCCATGATCTTATCCATGGCTTTTCTTGTGGCTCTTTTCATGATGTGCACCGCTTTGGTGTTGTGCCTATGGCGTTTGGTGCTGGGCCCTGACATGCCGGACCGCGTTCTGGCATTGGATACCCTGTACATCAACACGATCGCCCTTTTGGTGCTCCTGGGTGTTTATTATCCGAGCCAGGTTTATTTTGAGAGCGCTGTGGTGCTGGCCATGTGCGGGTTCATTTCGACGACGGCTTTTCTTAAGTACTTGCTGCGAGGAGACATTATCGAATGATCCCGTGGAATCTGATGGGTGAGATCGTCATCGCTTTTTTCCTGGTTCTGGGAGCCTCCCTGGCGCTGGTCGGTTCCATCGGCTTGGTACGCATGCCGGACTTTTTCATGCGTCTTCACGGACCTACCAAGGCCACCACGTTGGGGATCGGAAGTATGCTCACAGCCTCCTTTCTTTGCTTTCTTCTTCGTGAACATACCTGGAGCTTGCACGAGATTCTGATCACTTTTTTTCTTTTTATTACGGCTCCAGTAAGCGCTCACATGCTGGGTAAGGCGGCATTGCACCTTAAAGTTCAAAAAAATGCGGATTCATACGGTGCGGACCAACGTGTCCGCCCCTAAAAAAGACGCTTGCAAAGGGACCAACGCATTTGTCCATAACCCGACCTTCGTAGGCGCGGACCGATGTGTCCACCCCAAAACACCGACCCTGGCAAACAGGCCAGCATGTCCAACCATGAGCAGATCCCCGTAGGGGCGGTTTGATGAGTCGGCCCCAAAACACTTCCGCATGCCATCCAGATCCGCGTTGCATACAACGGTACGCCCCTAAAGAAATGCATCGGAAAGCTTCCAATCGCAACAAGCTGCCTTGAGGCTTTGACGGCTCTGCGCTATGGGGATTATCGGGATTGCTGTCTGCTCAAGACCTTAAAAACCATGCGTTCACCAAAAGGAAAGGACGAACCGGTATGCTGGAAAAGATGATCGCCTTGCTCAAGTCCCAGGATATGTGCGTCTTGGCGACCTGCCGAGATCACAAGCCCCATTGTTCTCTCATGGCTTACGTGACCGATCAGGAGGGCCTCACGGTGTATATGGCCACACTGAGGAACACAACCAAGTTTCATAACATTTTGCAAAACGGACATGTAAGCCTTCTTGTGGATACTCGACAAAACACTCCAGACCGCTCACACATTTTGTCCCTTACCGTGGAAGGATGGGCTGCACCGCTAACCGATGCGTCCCGCGAAATGGATGTGCGTCGCCTTCTTCAAGAAAAGCACCCTCAAATTCGAGGACTCTTGAATCACGAGCAATCGGCAGTGCTTGAAGTGAAGGTTCGGGCTTTGCTCTTGCTGGAGGGACCCGAAAAAGCCACCCATGTTCAGGTGCAGCGGTCGAGCTGAAATTCGACCCTGCTCACGTTTTTCTGCTGTCACCTCTTGCCTTGCCTTCATGGAATGATTTTGTTCAGGTGTGGACAAACCCCGACAGGTTGCTGTCCGCATACAGAAAGGAGCAAGGCATGGCCGAAAGAAACACATTGCAGCAAAAGGTACAACAATGGATCTACACGGAGGACGCTTTTCAAAGACTCGACGAAACGGATGATACGGTTTTCTACAGCACGGACCGGTTTGTGTCGCACCTAGACCGCGCAGCTTTGGAAACCGTGGAGCAGATCATCGGCACTTTGATCATTGAAGATCATCCGGTGATTTTGGACCTGATGGCGGGATGGGATTCTCATATTCCCGACACTGTCCAGGCTGCGGAGGTGGTCGGGTTGGGACTCAATGAAAACGAACTTAAGGCCAACAAGGCGCTCACACGCCATGTCCTTCATGACCTCAACCGGGATCCTCGGCTTCCTTTCCCCGACAACACCTTTGATGTGGTCCTGAACACGGTGTCCGTCGACTATATGACGCAGCCTTTTCGTGTTTTTGCGGAAGTGGCTCGTATTCTCAAACCGGGCGGCATGTTTCTGGTCATCTTCTCCAACCGTATGTTCCCTCAAAAAGCCGTCAAGATATGGAGACAGAGCAGCGAAGAAGAACGCATTATGCTTGTGGAAGATTTCTTTACCAGCGTGCCGGACTTTGAACAGCCGCGCCTTGTGATTTCCAAGGGGAAACCTCGCCCTGCCGACGATAAGTACGCCCATCTGGGTATTCCCAGCGATCCTATTTACGCCATGTGGGCGGAAAAGAAAGGGGCTCCCAAGGGTAGGCGTGCGAGACCGATGGTGAACTTAAGTGCCGGGGAAGCAAAGTCCTCGGAAGAGGTGGAAGAAAGAAAGCGTCACGTGGCGAAAACCCTGCAATGCCCTCACTGTGGGGAGCGAATGAAAAAGTGGAGGGTTCCGCAGACACCCTTTACGGAATGGGATAACGAGTTCATGTACATCTGCTTCAACGACGCTTGTCCATACCTGGTGAGGGGTTGGAGCGTCATGGAGTGCCAAGGGAACCGAGGCTTTTCCTATCGCATGATGTACAATCCGGACCGGAACATTCTCCTGCCTGTTCCCGTACCCTGTCTTCGAGCCCTGAAGGAGAGCATCGTGGACGAAGAGTAAGCTTGAGCTAAAGACTCCATGAAGAAAGGGCCGCCGTGAAAACGGCGGCCCTTTCGTTTAGGGTGTGAGGCACTGACGGTAAAGTTTCCAGGCCGTGCGAGCGTGTTCCAAAAAATCAAATCGGCCTCCGCTCGCATGCCATAAAATGGCTGCAGGCTGCACAATGCCCAAAAACATGACGGCGGCGGCTTCAGGCGGCACATCGGAACGCAATTCACCTTCCTGTTGTCCTTCACGAATAATGGCTGCAATGCGCATGACATGAGCGTGAATGATTTCGCCCAGCCGAACCCGCCTTCGATCTGCATCCCCGATGATTTCTTCCGAAAAAAGGATACGAGGAAGAGCCTGATGGGAAGTGATGAAAAAGACGTGCCGAGCCAGCAAGGCGTCCAGACGGGCTAAGGAAGAAAAATGTTCCTGGCGCACCTTTTCCACGTGCTCCGCCAGCCGCTGCCCCACCAGTTCCAAGACCGCATCCAAAACGGCGTCTTTGTTGGGGTAATGCCGATAGAGGGCCGAAGGCACCACGCCCACCTCTTGCGCCAGCCGTGAGACACTCAGACGCTTCAACCCCTCTCGATTCACAATCCGTAAAGCCGCCTCGGCAATCTCCGCTCGACGCCCTATAAGCTCAGTGGGTGATTGAGAAGCGTGTTTTCCATGAGAATTTTCTTTCACTTTTCGTGCTGCCATGCCCGGGCCTCAGGATGTCTGGATTTTTCGAAAACATTGGGGTCCTGGGAACGCACTGAAGCGTGCGCCCTCATGTTCGAGCCGTAGCTAAGGATTTTGGGACAGATACCATGGGCCGCCCTTTACAGAAAAAGGACTTGAATCGTGGGTGAACACTTGTTCGTCCCCCTCTTGACCTTTGAGCCCTCATGGGCTCCAATGTGTCCAGTAGGTGAAAAAATATTCACTTCATGCCGGGGCTTTGGTTCAGGAACGCCCCACAACAGGAACTTTCATACCATGGAGGATACGTATGGAAAAAGAACGATTGTCCTACCACGAATCGGTGCAGACCATGGTGGAGCGCATTCGCCGCGACGGCATGACCAACATTTGGGATCGCTATGCGGCTCAGGGACTTGGCAGCGATCCTGATAAACGTTGTCCCTTTTGCATGGGCGGTGTGCGATGTGATCTGTGTTCCAACGGGCCCTGTCGAGCCGATGCGGAAAAGGACAAACGGGGTGTATGCGGGATTAAAGCGGACGGCATGGCCATGCGCATGATGGTTTTGCGCAATATTATGGGAACATCCACGTATCATTATCATACGGAACAGACCTTACGCACGCTTCGTGCCACGGCTCGAGGTCAAAGCCCTTTTCGCATTGCGGAGCCGCAGAAGTTGAAAAGTTTTGCGCAACGCCTTGGTGTGGACACATCGGGTTCCGTGGAAGACACGGCTTTGCGTCTGTGCGATTTCGCCCAGAAAGATTTCAACCGACCCGCTCATGAACCCAGCGAAATCGTCTCAAGGTTGGCGCCGGCGGATCGGCAGGCTTTGTGGAAAAAGTTGGATATTTTTCCCGGAGGTGTTTACGGGGAGATGCTTCGTGCGTGCAGTTCTTGCCTGACCAATGTGGACGGTTACTACGTCAGTTTGGCGCTGAAAGCCATGCGTATGGCCGTCGCCATGGCGTACCAGAGCCAAATCGTCAATGAGTACTGCCAAGACGTGCTCTTTGGTGTTCCCAGACCGCACCGTATGCGCGTGGATTTGGGAGTGTTGGATCCTGACTACGTGAATGTGCTCCCGAACGGTCATGAACCTTTTTTGGGTTTTGCCATGGTGCAGCTGGCTCGCCGACCCGAGTGGCAAGAGAAGGCCAAAGCTGTGGGTGCCAAGGGGCTTCGTGTCATTGCGTGCATTGAAACAGGGCAGGAAATGATTCAGCGTTGGACCATGGACGATGCCTTTTACGGCTTTACGGGCAACTGGATCATGCAGGAAGCCGTCTTGGCGAGCGGCTGCGTGGATCTTTTTGCCTGCGACATGAATTGTTCCATGCCCATTGACCCGCTCTATGCCCAAAAATATCAGTTTAAACTTATTCCGGTAAGTGACCTCGTGGCCTTTGAAGGCATTACGGATCGTTTGGATTATGTACCGGAACAAGCGGCTGAACAGGCGGCTGCACTTTTAACCATGGCCATCGAGAATTTTCCAAAAAGGCGTAAGGCCGTCGAACCTGTCACTGGATTACGGCTCGGAGAAGCGGTGGTGGGCTTTTCTACGGAAAGTATTGTAGACGCCTTGGGAGGATCCTTGGATCCCTTGCTTAAAGCCATCAAGGATGGAGCCATTCGAGGGGTGGCCGGGTTTGTTTCCTGCACCACGTTGAGGGATTCCGGCCAGGATGTGCATAGTGTGCGTATGGCCAAGGAATTGATTCGTCGAGATATTCTCGTGTTGTCTATGGGCTGTGGGAATGCAGCCTTGCAGGTGGCGGGACTGTGTCTGCCCGAGGCCAAGGATTTGGCCGGGCCGGGTCTTAAGGCGGTCTGTGAGGCTTTAGGGGTTCCACCGGTGCTCAGTTACGGCACGTGCACGGATGTGGGCCGATGTGCGGACCTGGTGGCCGCCGTGTCGCAGGCTTTGGGAGGCGTGCCCATTCCCGATCTGCCCGTGGTGGCATGCGCACCGGAGTACATGGAACAAAAGGCCACCATTGATGCCATCTTTGCTCTGGCTTTTGGGTTGTACACCTATGTGAATCCCGTGCCTAATGTGACAGGGGCGCCCAATCTGGTGAAGCTTCTCACCGAGGATCTCGTCAACGTTACCGGTGGGCTGCTGAATGTCAATCCCAACGCTCAGGAAGCCGCCGATGCGCTTCTAGCGCATATTGAAAAAAATCGTCAGAAACTCGGCCTTTAAAACGGCAGAGGGTGCTGGGATTCCCAGCGCCCTTCATAAAGCCCGATGGTGCCGTGAAAGTGAAAGGTGCACGAAAGAATTCGAAGGCCTGCGGCCTCAAGCAGTGCTTGGGTGGCGCCTCGCTTCATAAAGTCGCGAAAAGCTTTGTAATGGTTTCGACCCGCCATACATTCCACCATGTTCAAAAGGTTCATAAACATTCGAGCAGACCCGTGGGTGGGGCAAGCATAGTCCAGCACGAAGACAGTGCCGCCAGGTTTTAAGACACGATACCCTTCGGCCAGCATGGCAAGGCGTTTTCCATGCGGTTTTTCATGAAGGGAAAGAGAATAGATGAGGCCGTCAAATACCTTGGCGGGAAAAGGAAGGAGGCAACCGTTGCCTCGAACAAAAAATCCTGCGTGCCGCACCTCGCGCCCAACACGTCGAAGCATAGGCCACGAAATATCGATCCCCACGGCGGCTGATCCAGCAGCTCGAAGCCTGATCACTTGTGTGCCCGTGCCACAGCCCATATCAAGGATTCTGGAAAGGTTGTGCTTTTGAACCGCCTCGGTGACACTCTGGCGACAGGAGTGAAGCGCTCTGTCCACCCAGGGATAGAGGACGGCAATCAGGGCGTAGTCATTCCCGGTTCGATCAGCTCTTTTCATACACTTCCACCAGATCTCCCAAGTGAGCCTCTTTCCAGTCGGGAATTTTAATGCCCACCTGCTTGCCTTTGCCGGCTTCTTTGACGGGGTTTCGATCGATTTGCATGGATTGAATCACCCCTGCATACACCGGTCCCATGGCGGAAAAGATACGAAAGGGAGCCCCCAGTCGAAAAATGCCCTCTGTGATCTCACATCCGATAATGATGCCGTGCCGGCTGCTCTTGAAAAGGGCAATGATTTTGCCTTGCCCAAGAATCTTTTCCGGCTCTGCGGTTTGGCTCTGAACTTGTCTGGTCTGAAAAATGCGAGCGGTGACGGCGTCCACCAGATCATGAATGACATCAAAGAGAAAAATTTCCACTCCCATGTCTCGAGCGATTGCCGCCACCTTGGGACCCAAATCCACACCCAATGCCAGCACCAGGCGGCTTCCGGTAGCCGCCATCAGGATATCGGACTTGGAGACCGTACCCACGCCTCGATGAATGATGCGAATGGAGTGGCCTTTCGCGGTGAGGTTTTCCAAGGCCTTTTCGATGGCTTCACAGGTTCCCACCGTATCGGCCTTGATCACCACTTCAAGGGTCTCTTTCGACGAAAGAGTCTTTTTCGGGGTTGAGAGGCTTTCTTTTGAAATTTTGGACTTGGAAGACTTCTGTTCTTTGGGGTCGGCCATGTTTGTGCTCCAGGTGTTGGGATCGTCGTAGGCCATGGGGCTTTGAAAGCTTTTTCCAGAAAACTCGCGGCTTGGCTTATGGTTCCGCTAAGGCGTTTTTAACTTCGATTTGTGTAGAGTCAATCAATGGAGGCAAGGATGTCGGGAAAGTCAACAAAATTTTGCGGTGCATAGGCACTGGATATTCAGAAAGAATTCGAGAGGTCGAAATCCAGCGTTCGCTTGGGAACCTGAATCTATCACGTTATTCGCCCTGCAGGGGCGTACCGGTGTGTGCGCCCCTACGAAAGGGTTTTGCAGGCGTACGGGTATTTCACGCAAAACCCAGAATGTGTTGGAAAGGGCCCATGGTGCATCGGTCGGTGGACGGCACGCAGAGTGTTTTCGGAAATGTCACCGATATACCCAGGAGTGCCTCTGTCGGGGTTGATCGATGTGTCAGCCCCTGAACCTGCGCCAAGGGGCTGACTTTCGGGCGGACACGTCGGTCCGCCCCTCGGAATCCCCAAATCGATCCCGTGTGTAGACCTGCAGGAAATCCCCGCTGTTTCGTGCCACGGGAAACCCAGAAAAGCCGCAGTCGGCATCAAAAACCCTGTAGGGGCCAACCCATGTGTCCGCCCCAAATGCGCCGCCACGGCCTTAGTGCCCAGGCCCATCCACCAATTCCCGCCCACGGACCATAAGGTAGGGGCGGACCGATGTGTCCGCCCCAAAACCCACCGGGAACGGGAAGTCCAGGGCGCATACATCGGTGCGCCTCTTCAGAAAAGGCAAATGGGTCTTTTGGGACGGGGTGCTAGGCGCTTTCCCGTCCCTTATGCCGGCATTGTCGCGTCCTTTACGCCCTTGATGTGTCAGCTAGGGGCCGAACACCTCTTTGGGACGTTCCGTGCTTCCCGTGGCGTTTGGAAAATCGGTGGCCTTATAAGCCTTTTGGTTCGTTTCCAGCAGATGACGTGCCTCTTCCATGAAATTGTTGTAACGCTTTTTGCATTCGTAAAAACCATGCCACCAGGAATAATCGGGCGCCATCATGGCCGCCCCCATACGGGCTCGCCGTCCTTCGTGGTGCCACAGCTCGTAGTATTCCACTTCCAATCGCTCGTCAAAAAACTTGGTTTTGTCCAGAAGGCCTTTAGCGTAAAGATCATCCAACATCGCCTTGGCCGGTTTGAAATAAACCTGGTTGTACTCTTCTATCACCTTGTCAAGTTTTACATAGTGATCTTGAACCCAGGTCTTGCCGTGGCATTGCATGCAGATAACCTGCATTTTCTCCCTTTCCACCTGCCAGTTCGTCTGAGCCGGAAAGGCCGCAAATTCGGAAGGGCGAATGGTCAAGGGCGCCTGGGTTTCCCAGGAGAGGCGTTCCGTCACGTCATGGGAAGTGAGCACAGTGCCGGCCCCTGACATGTGGCAGGATGCGCAGGTAGGGGCGCGATAATCCACACCCGGAGTCCATGTGCCCCCAGCGGCGGTCCAATTGTATTGATCGCCGAAGGCGGTGTAGATGTCTCCGTGCTTGGACTCCATGTAAATCTCAATTTGCGGATGGTCCGGACCCAGATGACACTGGCCGCAGGCTTCGGGTTTGCGAGCTTCCATGACCGAAAAACGATGGCGGGTATGACAGCTGGTGCAGCTCCCTTTACTCCCGTCCAGGTTGACCCTTCCCACGCCCACGTTAGGCCAGGTGGCCGGATCCAGGACGCCGTCCTTAATACGAAGCACCGTGCCGTGACAATGGAAACAGCCGGCTTCCCGTTCGGTGTCGCTGTTCATGCCCAACTGAAGCCATGGGTCGATTTTCCACATGATTTCCACCGTATTGGCGTGTTTGCTTCGACTGTACTGTTTGGCTTCGTCCGGATGGCATCGGGAACAATCCTTAGGGGTCACCACAGCCGCCACTGGAACCCGGTATTCTTTGTTCCCATAAGGCACATCGTTTCTTTCGTATTGCTTGTAATGCTCTTGGCTTACGTCCGGATCAAACGCTTCCGCTTGATGGCAGTCCAGGCACGTAATGTTGGCACTGGCGTGGCGGCTATAAGCCCAATCGGCGAAAATACCAGGACTCTCCCTGCGGTGGCACTCAAGGCAAGCGACAGCTTCCTTGGGCATGCTGCGTTCGATGCGGAATTCCTTGACCTTGGGCGTATTCAACGCCGTTTGAGCTAAAGCCACGGCCCCAAGGACGACGGCCATCAACAAAGCACCTGCCAAAACCTTTCCCAGCCGATGTCCTTCCTTCACGGCACACCCTCCTTTCAAACCCAAGAGCCTCTCGTCTTTTTACATGCCCAAACCCCTGTAATTGCCCTCCAACTGCTTGTACCCAAAGCGATCCCGTGCCACGTGCACCAAATTGCGATGACAATCGACACAACGTTTTTCATAACCCGGTCGAGGATACAGCACAGACCGATGAGCCAGCATGGCACCCCTTTTTTCAGGCATATAAAGAATGTTTCGATGGCACTTCTGGCATTGGTTGTTCTTGAAAGACGCATACGCTGCTTCTCGAGCCTTGGCCCGGTCATAAGCGTCGGGGCCCTGAGCGAAATGAACCACGATGTCCTTAATACCGTGCATGGTCTTGGCGTAAAAGAATTCCACAGTGTCGTGAGGGGCCGGCAGATGACAATCCATGCAGTCGGCCACAAAGCCTTGGGCATTGTTGGTATGGGTCGATGTTTTCCAGGTGTTGTAGGCGAAGCGAATCTCATGGCAAGAAGCACAAAACTGAGGGGTCGAGGTGCGGACCATGGTGTAGTAGGTCATGGAAAAAAGAGGGAAAGCCAGCACAACCCCCACGGCGATCCATAATGAAGCCTTCACCCAACGCTTCATGGATTTTCCCTCCGGCGCGGGTTTACACGGATACGTTCCACCCCCAGGACCTTTACGGGCGGTTGCCACTTCCTTCGTTAGATCCCAAAGACCGCAGAGAATGTGAATGTGTTTTCACGGTAAAGGAAGCTTCAATGCCTGTCAAGCGGAAATGTTTCTTCCCTCACCCAGCCAATTCCTCAGCTATTGAATACTCATATGGATCGGCGGAAGGAAGATGAAAGGGTTTTAGCATGTGACTTTGATTTCACTTGTTCGGCTGTTCCAACGATTCCAGGGCCAGGACGGTTTCCGGGTCTTTAGAGACGTTTCTTTGGCGAAGGTAGGCGGCGAGAGCCTTTCGATCTTCGAGGGATTTGTACTGCCATAGATCAAACTTGGCCGAAATCTTTTCCGGAATGATTTCAATGACGGCGCATGCCCGAACTCCGGGAAGATCTTCGGTGACTTCAGGGACCGAATGTCCTTTTTCATGGGCGGCCACCAGGGCGTTTAAGGCTTCGGTTTTTTGGGTCACATCTTCCACCAGGCGCGCTCGGCCGCGAATCACGACGCTCTTGTAAAGCTGGTGAAGCCGGCATGGTCCTTGACAAGGGCGGAATCGGGAGTCCACATAGGCCAGAGGGATATCCACTTGAAAGCCCACGCGATCGTCGCGACGAATATTGTCGATTTTTTCTCCTTCCGGTGCCGAATGGACATAGATTCGCCCAGCTCGAAAAACGTAATTCACGGGGGTCACATAAGGATATCCGTCTCGATCGGTGGTTGCCAGACGACCGATGGTACAGGATTCGAGAAGGTCGCGAATAGCTTCGGAATCCATAACTTCACACTGTTTCCTTCGCATGAGGTTTCCTCTTGAATGGGTTCCATTTTCATTGCGAGAGCGCCTGACTCGTGGCATTTTCCTTGACGCACTCAGCCTACGGGGCCTCAAGTAGGCTTCATTGAATCGTGAACAATCAAGGTGAAAGAAGATGAACGACGGTAACATGACTTCTGTGGAAGCCTTGCGTCAAGCCTTTCTTAATCAAGGCTACGTTTGTTCGGTGGAAGTGGCGACGACCCTGTTTCTGGCGGATCGTTTGGAAAAGCCCCTTTTGGTGGAAGGCCCTGCGGGCGTCGGCAAGACCGAAATCGCCAAAACGGCAGCCCGTGTCTTCGGTCGTCCTCTCGTTCGTCTTCAGTGCTACGAGGGCTTGGACGAATCCAAGGCACTTTACGAATGGCAGTACGGAAAACAGCTCTTATATTCGCAAATTCTCAAAGACCGCATGGACGCCGTGCTTCGGGAAGCCCGGGATCTGCACGAAGCGGTGGGGCGGCTGCATGGTGTGAAGGACCTTTTCTTTTCCGAGCATTTTCTCGAACCTCGCCCTCTGCTTCGAGCCATTCGCCAAGAGGGGGGCGCGGTGCTTCTCATTGACGAAGTGGATAAGGCCGATGAAGAATTTGAAGCCTTTCTGCTGGAAGTGCTGTCGGATTTTCAGGTTTCGGTCCCGGAACTGGGAACGATTCACGCCCTTCTAAGTCCTTTTGTGGTCATAACCAGCAACAGCACCCGCGAACTCGGGGAAGCTCTTAAAAGGCGCTGCCTTTATCTCTATTTAGATTTTCCATCCCCCGAACTGGAACAGGAAATTCTCAGAGTCCATGTGCCTGATCTGCCGGTCAAGCTGAGCGCTCAGCTCGTTGCCTTCATGCAGCGTGTGCGCCGCTTGGAACTGCGAAAGGTGCCTTCGGTCAGTGAAACCATCGATTGGGCTAAGGTGCTCCTGCTGCTCAATGTGGGGACACTCTCTCGAGAGTTTGTGACACAAACCCTGAACATCTTTCTCAAGCATGAAGAGGATCTGCGCACTCTGAGACCGCTGGTTTCGGAACTTCTTGCGGCCGTGCGTAGCGAGGCGCCCTGATGGACCGCGTGATCGCCGATTTTGTGAGGGTTTTAAGACGAGCCGGCGTTTTGGTTTCCCCGGCCGAACACATGGACGCTTTGCAGGCCGCCGAGGCCGCCGGCCTTGCCGATCGATCGGTGCTCAAAGCGGCTCTCCGATCCTGTCTTGCCAAAACACCCGCTCATAGGCGGGTCTTTGACAGGTGTTTTGATGGATTTTTTACGGTTGGCCCTTGGCTGCGTAGGACAGCGTGGCACGAGCATGCCGAAGAAGGGGTTCCGGAAGGTTTGTCGCCTTTGGCGGCCATGCTTCTTTCTGGAGATCAGGCCGATCTGGCGGTGGCCGTAGCGGATGCCATGCGCCAAGTGTGTCTGGAGGGAGCGCGGTCCATGATTCAGAGAGGGCTCTATGTGCAGGATGTCTTGAGGCGTTTGAATGTGGATCGGCTGAACCAGGACGTGGATGTGTTGCGCAGTTCCGGAGGGTCCGCCGCCAAGAGCCAGTATTTGGAGGAGGCCAAGGAAGCTCTGGTGGACATGGTTCGATCCTATGTGGACAGCCGCTTGCGCCTTCAGGGGACGGAATCGCCTGCCGTCGCCTTAAACGGTGTTGATGGGGATAGGGTGCGGCTTTCCGGTTCGGAATGGCGGGATGTGGAAGACATGCATCGTCTGGTTTCAGCCTTGGTTCGAAAGATTCATGCGCGCCATGGACGAAGGAAAAAACAGGAAAGGCTCGGATACTTGGATTTCAAGAGAAGCCTTCGCCAAAGCCTGGGGACTCAAGGACTTATTTTTGTTCCTCGATGGAAAAAGGCTCGTCCCCATCGACCAGAAATCGTGGCCCTTTGTGATGTGAGCCGGTCGGTGCGGCATGTGACACGCTTTTTTCTCTTTTTCCTTCACAACCTGAACCAGTTGGTTTTACGCCTTCGTTCTTTCGTGTTCTGTTCAAACCTGGTGGAAGTTACAGATATTTTTCGTAAGGAACCCTTGGAACGGGCTCTGGCCCGTATCGAAACGGGTCAAGGTCTGCCTCTGATCATGGGCCTTACCGATTACGGACGAACCTTTGAAGACTTTGCTTCGCAGGAGCTCAAAACCATCTCGCGCCGCACAGTGCTCGTGGTGCTTGGGGATGCCCGCAACAATCATGATGATCCCGCCGAAGGCGTCTTTCGGCGCCTTAGGGATCATGTCCGTCGAATCGTATGGCTGAACCCAGAACCCGAACCCCTATGGGACACAGGGGATTCGGTCATGCGTGTGTACCGGCCCTATTGCCATGTTGTTTTGCCGTGTCATTCCATGAAGGATCTGGAACGTCTTGTCGATGTGATCGCTTCCCCTTCCTTTTCAAAGGCATAACCCTTCTCCGGCATTCCTTCGTTCAGAAAAAGCCGCGCATGTGTTCGGCGAGTTTTTCCGGACGGATGATCATGATCTCGTTTTGAAGCAGCTTCTGAAAGTAATAGTCGTCCGTGCGGTAATGGGGAGTCACGTTTTGACGGACTACGATGCGAAGCAGGCAGGTAAAGGATTCGTCATCCTGGAGCAAGGGCGCGCTGAAGCAGGAAAAATTGAAAGTGGAAAAGCCCAGGGTGTGGTAAGCGCTGAGCACGCGGCTGAGTCCTTGAGCCGCGGCGCAAATGTGAGTGTCCTTCCACTGGAGAAAGCTCGGGGTGTTGGAAAACACGGCCAGGATTTCGTTAACCCCCATAGGTGAATAGGCCGCCATCCAGTGGGTCTCGTCGATCTGCGCGATATAACGTTTGTTTTCCTGACGTTCCGACGCCACCAGGTCGTCCCAGTAGCGAATCCCCGTCCGCTCCTTGTAATCCCTGGAAGTATTCAAGAGCAGTCGATGATGGGTTCCCGGCTGAGTGGTCCCGAGAATTTGCAGATGTGGGTGGGTTACACTGGCGCCGGCGGGGAACAAGTAATTGGCGTTGATGGTAAAGAAAGGAATGTTTGGTGTTTTCTCGGCGCAGATTCTGACGAAATCCACGGCAAGCGTCAAAGCGTCTGCAAGAAGACCTTCGGGAAAATCGTTCAAAGGCCGGTAATGTTGGTTCCCCACCATGACCACGGCATGGTAGGCGGATAGCGGAAACAGGTTGGGGAATAAGACGGCCTCACCTCGAACCAGCCTTCCTTCGGAAATGAAATCCTTTGGGTAAGATGGGGTCATGGAGCGCCATTTTTCGTCGCACAAAAAGCAAGTGGCCTTGGTGGCGGCGGCGCGTTCCTCAAGGTAGTCTTCATCCGTGGCTGGGAAAAGAATGGACGCCTTGCCTTCCAAAGCGGCGTTGTAGATGCTTTGGTGGCCTGTGAGGGGGTCTTGTCGAACCTCGATGGTTTGCTCGTCCAGGTTTCCGTTGTGAAGAGGACTGTGAAAGCGAGCGTTTTCGGTCCAGGATACCCACTGAAGCATAGCTGTTTTCTCCTCTGTTGCCTGTGCCCATGAAGCCAGGAGATATTTCAGGAAAAGCCCGGCCTTTGTCAATGGTGATGGTGTCGGGGGGGCACATGGGTCCGCCCGTACCCATTGGTCCATGGGCGGGGATTTGGTTGATGGACCCGGGTATTAACCTTATGGCGGAGAATTTTGGGGTGGACAGAGATGGATATGCCCGTACAGGTTTTTTGATGCCGGCGGAGGTTTTTGTGGGTTTCCCGTGGTAGGAAACACCGGGGATGACCTGCAGGTGTGCCTACGGCGTGGATTTGCAGGGGCGAACCTGTGTGTCCGCCCGAAAATCGGCCCCTTGCGCGGGTTCAGGGGCGGACACATGGGCCCGCCCGTACAGGGTTTCCGTGGGTCCGATGCTATTCTGGGTCGGCATGACGGCCATTGGGTCCGCCCCTACATGGGTTATGATGACGGACGAAGGAATCAAAGCGCCGCTTTCCATTAAAGAAGTCCCTATTCTATGCCGACTAGTAAAGCAGGTGAAGCGTCGAAAAAAGGAGGGACGAAAAGGTGGCGTGGCAGATTGTTTTTGTGGATGACGAGCCCAACGTCTTGGAAGGACTTCGTCGCATGCTACGGCCCATGCGCAGGGAATGGACCATGTATTTCTGTGCGGATGCTCGAGAAGCCCTGAACCTTCTGGATCGAGAACCGGTGGATGTGGTCGTTTGGACATGCGTATGCCGGGGATCGACGGAGCCCAATTTCTTCTGCAAGTCAAAAAGCAGTATCCAGACATCATTCGCATTGCTCTGTCCGGGTATTCGGAACAAGATCTTATCTTACGAGCGGTTCGATCTGCACATCAGTACCTTGCCAAGCCATGTGATGCAGAGAAATTGAAAAGCACCATCGAACGAGTCAAGACCCTTCGGACACTTTTGAACAAAAAACCGCTTCGAGCCCTGGTGTCCAGCATTGACACTTTGCCCAGTCTGCCGTCTCTGTATCGACAGATTATGGAAGAGCTGGAATCCGAAGATCCAAGCGTCAAAAAGGTAGGGGAGATTATCGCTCGAGACGTGGCATGACGGCCAAGATTCTGCAATTGGTCAATTCGGCTTTTTTTGGGCTGAGCCGGCATGTGAGCAGCCCGGAGCAGGCGGTGGTGCTCTTGGGACTCAACACCATCAAAACTTTGGTCATATCCACCCAGATCTTCAGTGACTTTCAAGAAAAGGGTGCGCCCGCGGACCGTCTCGACCAACTCTGGACCCACAGTCTGAACACCGCTGTTTGTGCCAAGACGGTGGCGCAAAAAGCCGAAGCGGATTCCATAATTGTGGATGATGCGTTTATGGCCGGCATGCTTCACGATGTGGGCAAGCTCATTCTCTTTCAGGCTTGGCCCGACAAGGCCGATGCCGTGCTGAAGCGGAGCGAGGAAACGGGAGATCCGGTCTGGAAAAGTGAAGAGGCTGTCCTAGGGACCACTCATGGGGAATTGGGAGGCTATCTGTTAGGGGTGTGGGGGCTTCCGGACAACATTGTCGAAGCCGTGGCTTTTCACCACTTTCCAGACCGCTGCCCGCATCGGGAATTCAGTGCCCTGACGGCGGTCCATGCCGCCGATCTGCTGGATTACGCCATTCATGGAGGACCACCCTATCAGGGACCGAACCTGGTGGATTCGACTTACCTGCAGCAGTTGCAATGCCTTGGGCGCCTCAAGGAATGGAAAGACGCCTGCAAGACTGTCCTTTGTGGACAATAGAGACGCATCATGGCCGAAAGAATCCTTTTCGTGGACGATGATCCGAATATTCTATCGTCCTTAAAAAGAAGCTTGAGAAAGCACTATGACATCGAGACGGCGGTAGGCCCGGAAGAGGGCCTGCAGGCGGTTCGAGACAACCGTTCTTTAGCCCTTGTCATCTCGGATCTGCGCATGCCCGTCATGGACGGCATACAGTTTCTAACCAAGGTCCGCGAAATCAGCCCGGACACGGTGCGCATGATTTTGACCGGAAATGCGGATTTACAGGCGGCCATGGATGCGGTGAACCAAGGCAACATTTTTCGGTTTCTCACCAAACCGTGCGCACCTGAAACCCTCCTTCTGGCCATTCAGGCAGGGCTGCAACAGTATCGGCTGGTCAGAGCCGAAAAGGAGCTGTTGGAAAAAACCCTGCGCGGAGCCATTCAAGTCATGGCCGACGTGCTGAGTCTGGTGAATCCCGAAGCCTTTGGAAGGGCATCTCGAATCCGCCGTTACGCCGTGGAAGTAGGTCGACGGCTCAGGTTGCCCAAACTGTGGCAGCTGGAAACCGCCGCCATGTTAAGCCAGATTGGGTGTGTGATTCTTCCTGTAGAAGCCCTGCACAAGATCTACACCGGGGAAGCGCTGACGGCCGAAGAACAGCAGCTCTTTTCCATGCATCCTTCGGTGGGAGCCGGTCTCATTGCCAAGGTTCCCAGGCTCCAAGATGTCAGCGAAATCATCGCTTACCAGGAAAAACACTTTGACGGTTCCGGTATTCCCAAAGACGACCGTTTCGGTGAAGCCATTCCCTTGGGGGCTCGAATCCTCAAGGTGGTGTTGGACTTCGATGCTCTGGAATCGGCAGGGCTGCCTCGAGCCGCAGCCCTGCTGCAGATGAAAAAACGCTCGGGCTGGTACGATCCACTTGTGCTCAAAGCCCTGGAAGCCGCTTTGGGTGATGAAGCCAGGTTCCAGGTGCGGGAAATGACCGTCCAGGATTTGAACCTGGGCATGATCGTCGGCCAGGATGTGATGAGTTCCAAAGGGGTGCTGCTCATCAAGAAGGGTCAGGAGATTACGCCGGCCCTGTTGGAAAGGCTCAAAAATTTCGCCAAAACGGTGGGCGTGCAGGAGCCGGTTCGTGTGCTGCTGCCCATCCAGTGAAGAGAGTGCCTCCCATGAGAAAGACCGTGCTTTTCGTGGACGATGAGCCCAATTTCACCAGCGCTGTCAAGAGGGCGTTGCGCCATGAGCCGTACAGGATTCTCACGGCCAACTCCGCCGCGGAAGCTCTGCGCCTCTTGAGCGAAGTCCCGGTGGATGTGGTGGTTTCCGATGAAAGAATGCCCGGAATGAGGGGCTCGGAGTTTCTGGCTTTGGTTCGAGAACGACATCCTCATACCACACGGATCATGCTCACGGGATATGCCACGCTGGAGGCGGCCATACGGGCCATCAACGAGGGGGAAATCTACAGGTTTCTCACCAAGCCGTGTCAGACTCAGGACCTGAGCCAGATCATTCGCCAAGCTCTGGCGTACCGGGAAGCTTTGGAGCGCTCGGCTGAGCGAGAAGGACGGAGTGCAGCGTCCAGCGAAGCCGAAGCGCTTATGCATGAACTGGAACGCAACCACCCCGGTATCACAAGCCTCAAAATGGACGAAACCGGAGCCATCCTGTTGGATGATGTGGACCTGGGGCTCATGGAACCTGCGGGAACGATCCCACGCTCCCACACGTAACCGGCCGGAGCGGACACATGGGTCCGCTCTTACAGGGTTTTTGATGCCGGCGGCGGTTTTCGTGGATTTCCCCTGGCAAAAATCGGTGGGGATGACCTCTGGGTGTACGGGTGGTAATTTAGGGGCGGACCTGTGTATCCGCCCGAAAAACGGTCCCATGGCGCGGGTTCAGGGGCGGAGACGTGCATCCGCCCTTACGTATGTTTTGATGGCTCATGGGCTGGGCTTTATGGGTAGGCGCGGGAAATGGCCCATGGCGGCGAATTTGGAGCGGACACATGGGTCCGCCCCCGCGAATATTTACAAGGCCGGTAGGGGTGAACCTGTTACGGCTCGGAGAAAGTCTTCAAGGGTTCATCGCCAAGAATCTCTCGAATCTTCAAGGCGATGGCATCACGCGTGAAAGGCTTTTGAATGAACGGTGTGCGCGGGTCCAGCACCCCGTAGGACACGATGGCGTTGTCCGTATAGCCCGACATGTAGAGCACCTTAAGGTCGGGTATGGTTCGCATGAGTCGATCGATCAGCTGTTTTCCGCTCATTTTGGGCATCACCACATCGGTGAGAATAAGATCAGGTTTCAGCCCGGATTCCTCGACCAGGAGCAAAGCTTCGCCGGCATTGGCCGCCAGGGTCACCTTGTAGCCCAGCTCGTATAGAAGGCTTCCTATCATTTTGCGCAGCGTCTCGTCGTCTTCCACCACCAGAATATGTTGGCCTCGGCCTGCAGGGTGCATGACCATGTGTCTCTCTACCTTAGCCTGTACCTTGGCTTCGCTCGCCGGAAGATAGATCTTAAAAGTAGTGCCCCGCTGCGGTTCGGAATAAACCCGGATATGGCCGCCCGATTGCTTTACGATGCCGTATACCGTCGACAATCCCAGCCCGGTTCCTCGACCTCGCTCCTTGGTGGTGAAAAAAGGCTCAAAAATGCGATCCAAAATCTCCTTGGTCATGCCGCAGCCTGTATCAGTGACGGCAAGCCGCACATAAGCTCCGGGACTCACTCCGGAATGTGTGGACGCGTAGGCCTCATCCAAAACCACGTTGTTGGTTTCCATAAGAAGTGTCCCGCCTTGGGGCATGGCGTCGCGAGCGTTGACCGCCAAATTCATGATTACCTGCTCGATCTGCCCCGGGTCCACCAGGACGGGGGCAAGGTCCTCCGCCAACGCCATCTCCAGAGAAACATCTTCTCCGATAAGCCGGCGAAGCATTTTTTCAAGGTCACGCAGCACATCGTTCAGGTTCAAAATCACAGGTTGCAAGGTTTGCTTGCGGCTGAAGGCTAAAAGCTGACGAGTCAGTCCCGCCGCTCGGTTGGCGGCATTCAAAATTTCCTTCACATAACTGCGCAGAGGATCCTCTGGATAAAGCTTGTTGAGCACCATTTCGCCGTAGCCCAAAATGATGATCAGCAGGTTATTGAAATCATGGGCCACACCGCCCGCCAAACGTCCGACGGATTCCAGTCTTTGCGCCTGCTGCAGCTGTTCCTGAAGCTCAACCCTCTCATCCTCCGCGCTCTTGCGTTCGGTGATGTCCTGCATCACATGCACCGCCCCGAGAAGGCGGTGGTCTTCGCTCAGAATAGGGTCTACCGTGACATTGTACCAGCGGTCCTTGATCTGTATTTCCAGGCTTTCCCGCTTCAGACTGTGGCGCATGCGTCCCAGAGGGCAATCGGGAACGGGTTTCGGAGTTCCATGGGTGATTTCCCAGCATGGCTTTCCGATCATGGCTTCATCGTCGTGGGCAAGGATCCGTTCCGCCGCCTTGTTGCAACGCATCACGCGATGGTCGGCATCCAGAATGAAAACGGCGTCGCTGAGGGCATCAAAGGTCGTCTTCCACTCTTGGACCAACCGCTCGTTTTCTTCCACAAGAGACCGGAAGCGCACCACCAGAGGCGCATCCAGTCCGATCACCAGATCCACTTCCCCGCGCCGCAAGGCTTCCAAAGCGGCTTCGGCCTTGGCAAGCCTTTCCCGCAGATCATCATCGAAAGCTCCGGTCTCGCTCATGACGGATCCCCATCTTTTGTAAGACCCAAGGCCGCTAAAACTTTTTCCTCATCGGTTAGGGACCCCAAAATGCTTCGCACAGGAGGCGGCCATTCCACGATCAAAGTGGGCACAACCATCACCTGGTGCTCAATGGCCGCCTTGTAGTCCTGGAGTACATCCACGATCATAATCTTGCAGTTTTCAAGCAAATACTTTTCGCACAGCCGGTTCAGCATCGCTTTGGCCTTGGCCGAATTAGGTTCATCGCCGGCCACAAAAAGCCGCAGCCGATACTTTGGCTTTGATTCGTGGATCGGGACGTTTTGCCTTTCATGCGCCTGTATCGTCATGACTTCCTCCTGATTCTTCTCCATCGCCGATCGGCGAAGGTCCCGGCATGGAAGACTTGGCCCGATCTACGGTCGCGGTTCGATTAGCCAAAGCTTGTTGGACTTCTTTCTGCGCAAGCCGCAATCGTTTAAGTTCCAGTTCTTTCAATTGAATATCGAAGTCGAGGCGCTGGGCTTTCAGTCGATCCTTGAGTTCCTGGCGTTGGCGAAGCGTGCCTGTCAGCACATCGCCTTCGCCAACATACGGGTCGAGAATGTGAATGCCGTCGTCGCTGATGACATATTCGTGTTTGACGTTGGAATGTCTGGAGCCTCTGGACTTGAGCACGTGAAGGATCCGGTTGGTTTCGCCGGGACACGGCTGGTAGTGCAGAAAGAGTACCGTATCCACCATGGAGGAGATTTCGTTCCCGGAAATTTCCACATAGCCCGTAGATCCCGAGAGCTGATTGATCAAAAAAACCGTGATCCCTCGCTCCTTACAGGCATTGAGCAGCCTCATCAGATATTCGTAAGCGGCTTGTTTTCCGCCCATACGCTCACATGCGGAAATGGCATCCACCACTACGTGGGCCGGAGACAATGCCTCAATGCGTTCCATGGCTCGGAAAAAGTGATCTTCCGCCCCCATGGCTTCTGGATAATGGACCAGGAAAGCGAGAAGTTCCGAGCGGGCATGGTCTCTGAGGTCCAAACCTGCACTTCGAACGTTTTCCAGCATTGCTTCCTGGGATTCCTCGAACCCGATATAAAGAACACGTTCTCCACGATCGCAGGCTTGAGCCACAAAGGTGCTCGCAAGAATGGTTTTTCCCGTCCCAGGCAGTCCGGCGAAAAGAATACAGGCTCCTCGTCGATAGCCTCCACCCAGCATGTCGTCCAAACGAGGAATGCCCGTGGTCATTCGTTCCCCCAAAGGTTTATGGCGAAGTCCCACGGTGGATATAGGGGCCAAGCGAAGGCCGCCCATGCCGATGGTATAAGGATACTCGTTACGGCCGAAATCGGAACCACGATACTTGATGACGCGAAGCCGCCGTGTGGTGATCTGAGCATCGACCCTTGCGTCCATGCGAATGAGGCAATCGGACAGGGAATCGAAAAACTCTTCATAAACCGATGGGCCACCACGGGTTTGGCGAATGGTCAAAATGGCCGAAAGGCCCCCAGCCTGAAGCCAGTCATGGAGGGCATGGAGTTCATTGCGCATGGTCTGAGGGGAATCAAAAAGGCGTAAAGCCACTTCAAGGGCGTCGATAACGACACGTCGAGCGTTCATTTCACGCTGTTTTCCGGAGGTTATGGCCAAGAGTCCTCTCAGGCTGAAATCGCCGCTTATAAAAGTTTCCGGCCTGATGCGCCCATCCAGCAAAACAAGCCGGTTCCGTTCCACGAGGCTCTCCAGGTTCCAGCCCAAAACGGAGGCGTTTTCTCGAAGCTGAAGCGACGATTCTTCAAAACCGACAAAGATGCCCGGCTCTCCATGCAAGGCGCCGCGGTAGAGAAATTCCAGGCCCAAAAGGGTTTTTCCGGATCCCACACCACCACTCACCACGGTCGTTCGGCCTCGAGGAAGACCTCCTTCCAGAATGTGGTCCAATCCTTCGATGTAGGTAGGCGCCTTGTCCAAAACAGCGTTTCGGCCGGTCTTTTCAGTGTCCACAAAGATTGCCATTACCTTGACTCCGTCTTTGATTCCCTTCAGTCTTTTCATGCGCCAAAACACGCGGGTCGGTCCGGCGCCCCGACGTGTCTTTCACTCCAGGCATCGGCTTTGGCTTCCAAGACGGTAAAGCCGCCCCAATCCTTTACGGCTTGCCTTCGGCGTTGGTTGCGAGAATGAAACAACCTGTGACTAACATTTTTTCGAATCGTGAGCCAGCCGAAACTCCTCACCGGTTTTCTAAGAAAAATTGCCCCCAAAAGACGTTGAACCTTGCTGTGCATGAATCTCCTTTCTCGCTTACACTTTTCTTACGAAGCTAATTTTATTCTTGAACCCAGACGCGGTGTGTATAGAAAAAAATAAGGTGCATGAAATTCGGCCTTATGTCCTGAGGTGAACGAAAGCCCCGCCATGATGGAAATCATGACCGATGGATCTTCCCAGGTTTTATGGATAGAACCTGATAGAGAATAGGTGAGAAGACTCAAACGGGGCTACAGGATCGGTGCGACGTTTCTCATCTTTCTCGTGATTGGGTATCCCTTACTTATTCATTATGTTAGAGCCTTCGCTCGAAATGCTGTCTCTGTTTTTGCGCCACATCCCTTATGGTGTCTTGTGACACTATCCATGTGGTTAGAGTACAACACATTAGACAATCGTCTAGTGACGGATGGAAAAAAATCTACCCGGCGGACTATAAGGGTAAATTCTGGACCGGGGGCCCAACGCATCTCGTCTATACGGAGAAAATGCCGGCGCATGTGGACATTAGAATTATGCTCAGAGACAAATTTTTGAGCCCTATTTACAAAGAATGTGAAGTAGACGATATTGTATGACGAAGTAACAAAATCTCTCAATTCAAATACTAATGTATTTATATGCCCAAACATAATAAATGGCTTATTTTCATTTACTTTTTCTGCACGCCTTTCTTGGTTTTCTTTTCCGTACATGCATTCCTTAATCAGAGACCTCCCTTCTGACGGCAGGTTTTGTGGCACGGAAACAGGAGCCGGCAGAAAATCGCCCGTAAAGAAATGATGTGCCTCTGTCGCGGACGCCGGCCCTGCGTGAATTGCCAAGAACGGGCGTCAAAAAGATGCGGTATGGAAGGATTTTATTGACATCTTAACATTTGATATACAAAATATTAGCGCACTAACTGAATGTGCCGCATCAACCCGAGCCCAGGAGAGAGCCCATGAAAGACGATGTCCAGAAACTTCGGGTTTATCTAGATCATATGCAGATTCCCTTTTACGGCACCGGAGAAGTTCGATGGTTGGAAAGCGAACCGCCAGGGTATCGGCCTTCGGATCTTCTCTCGGGTGCTCGAAGCGTTTTCTGCTTGGGGGTTCCGGTGCCAAAGGGGGTTTTTCGATCTGGAGGGCGCTCAGAGACCACCTACTGGCGCACGGCAAGTGTGATCTACCGTTTCTTGGATGCTGTTCTTGTGCGTTGTGCAGCGATCTTGGAGGAGGCTGGGGAAACGGCCGTTCCGGTTTTCGGCTGTTTTCCTTATGAGGTGAAAGGGAAAGGGGATTTCTGGGGATATCTCAACTTGGTCAAGGCTGCCGAAGCGGCGGGACTTGGAAAGATAGGCAAGAACGGAGTGTTGTTCCATCCCAAGGTCGGATGCCGCCTGTTGCTCGGCGGTATGGTGACTTCGGCGGCTCTTCCCTCGTGGCGTCTGCCGGGAGAAGCGAGAGGGTGTCCGGATAATTGTTTCGCATGCCGAGAAGCTTGCCCTGTCCAGGCCATAGACGCGCAGGGATCCGTGGATCGGCTGCGCTGTGTGCGGCATTCCATGAGGAGTCCCTTATTTATCCACCTTATGAAGAGCGGGGAAGTGGCGGATTCCGAAGCCGCTTTGATCAATCACATCAGTGCGGTGGACGATCATTCCATGTACACATGCATCGCCTGTGTGGCTGCCTGCCCTTATTGACCTTTCTTTTTCATAACGAAAAGGAGGTCCTTTTGGCTGACGACAGACTGATTTTTCTCTTATCCCGAGCGCACCACAAACTTCAGAATCACATTAAGGAACGGCTGGCCGCAGCAGGCGTTCGCCTCACCGTGGCTCAGGCCGGGATTCTTTTTCTCCTGAAGCACTTCGACGGGCGCACCATGACGGAGCTCAGCGGGGCGCTTTCCACGGACAACTCAGCGGTCACAGGCCTTGTGGATCGGCTTGAAAAACTGGGGTTCATTGTTCGACGCCCATGCCCCAAGGACCGTCGGGTTTATCGAATCCACATAACGCCGGAAGGAATCCAGGAGGTCAACAAGGCCAAGGATGTCATTCGGGCCGTCAATAAAGAAATCAAGGAAGGATTCAGCCCGGAAGAAATCGATGTTTTTCGAGCCGTTCTCAATGAAATTTTTACCAAGTTTTCGAAATGAACAAAATCTTCCATGGGATGATGGATCGGGTTGTGAGGTTTTATGACGGGAGCGGTAAGTGAGGGCCGCAGGCAACAGAGGCGCCTTTCCGTGTTTTGATGCGGACGATGATCGAAGTGGCATGGGTTTAAGTGAAAAGAAGGGAGAAGTTAAAATGGCGACCAGGGTTTACGAAAACTTGCTGGAAGTGATGCAAGGCCGTGGAGGCCCTTACGCAGGGTTGAATATTCCTGAGTTTTTTGCGCTGGTGCAGGAACTGTTTGATCCTGAGGAAGCCGAGATCAACAACGTTTTGAGCCGAAAACCGGCCTCCGTGGCGGAGATTGCCGAGCGGGCCGCAAAGAGTCCCGAAAGGGTCGTCCATATTCTGGAAAGGATGGCTCGAAAAGGCCTCTGTGGGATCGTCAAAACATCCGACGGCGTGCTTTATCGAGGAGTCCCGTTCATGCCCGGAATTTTTGAGTTCACCTTTGTCGGAGGTGGGGAAACCGAACGAGAGAAGAGAATCGCACAATTGATACACGCTTACAAAAAAGCGTATGTGGCAGCCAAAGGCATGGAAAGGATCACATATCCCGTAACGCGGGTCATCCCCGTGTTGCGAACCATCAAGGCCGGCAATATCGTTCACACGTACCATCAAGTAATCTCGTATATCGAAAAGTACGACGTCATCGGCGTTGGGGCCTGTTACTGCCGCCATGCGGCGGGGCTTCGTGGAGAGGATCTTCATGGAATGCCCGTGGATGTGTGCATGTGGTTTGGAGAGATGGCGGAAAACATCACCGAACGATTGGAAGGAAGGCGAATCAGCAAGGAGGAAGCAAAAGAAATTGTGAATCGATGTGAAGAAGCGGGACTGATTCATATGAGCCGCAACACCAGTGAGGACATCGACTTCATGTGCCACTGTGACCGCTGGCATTGTGAAGTCGTCCGTCAGGTTCTCAAACAGCCGAAGCCCGGACTTGTTTTCAATTCTGGATTTGAGCCCTCTTTTAATGCTGAAGCGTGCCTTGCCTGCGGTACATGTTTGGAACGATGCCCGGCGGAAGCCCTGACGATGGCCGAGCAAAGCGTGCCCGCGGTGGACAAGGATCGATGTTTTGGGTGCGGTGCTTGTGCTACCGGATGTCCGGAAGGGGCCATCGGTTTGGTCAACAAGCCGGCTTTTCCTGCGCCGCCGAAAACCACCAAAGACCTGGCCAAAGCCTTGAAAAAAGCGCTGGAAAGGGATGAAGCAGCTTCTCAAGGCTCATAATATGGCCATAAAAAAAAGGGATGAGGCCATCGGGCCTCATCCCCTTGATTTTCCGTGGCAGGCCAGGAGGGATTCGAACCCCCAACCCCCGGATTTGGAGTCCGGTGCTCTAGCCGTTCGAGCTACTGGCCTGCACGCCCGGACCTTATAGCGAGTCCCTTGAGGCTTGTAAAGGAAAATGTGGCCATTGGGGCCTGCAGAGCGCGGGCCGGCTGAAGCGTGAAGAAAAAAACAGGGAGCCCCGTTGCCTTCGGCACGCTTTGTGCTTAAAATAACTTAAAATTGCAAAGGAAATCCCTTAGAGGGATGGAAGGAGGGTGTGATGAAGATTAAGTACTGTAAAAAATACGAAAAGTACGTGAGCCAGCAGCATTGTGAATTTTTCAATGAAGGGGCTTCCTGTGAATTTTACAGCCCTGTGACATGGAGCAGTATCAAGGAACTGCTTCAGGACGTGAATCGTCCCAAGTGGGAAGTGAGCGAAGTCATCAAACCCTTTAAGTGCCATCTTTTGGATCGGCAATATCTGAACCAGATGAGCCGAAGGCGGCGGGAACAGCGAAAGAGGCCGACGGTCCGCGCCTAGCCCGGTTCTTTTCATTTTGCTGAAACACAAGGCTTTCTTCCATCGAAACTCCCCCCTTGATCCCCGTGTTGGGCTCATGATACGAGCATCAGGTGACGCGGCGGAATTTTAGAGGCGCCGCGGTCCGAGCCGAGGATTCTTGGAATGGGCCGTGAAGCGTCATCATGTCGGCGTGGCATGTCAAAGGAGACCGCATCGGCAAAGGGTGAAGTTTTGCCGCCGGTGCCATCCGTCAGGTCCGTGGAACGTCAGAAGGATGACCCCCTATGTTCCGAAAGCTTCTTGTGGCCAATCGTGGTGAGATCGCCATTCGAATCATGCGATCCGCTCAGGAATTAGGCATTCGCACGGTGGCGATCTATGAAGAAACGGACAAAACCGCCATGCACATCATGAAAAGTGATGAAGCGGTGTGCATCGGCGCCGGGCCTCGCAAAGATTATCTGGACATTGACCGCATCATTCAGGCGGCCAAGGCCACGGGAGCCGACGCCGTGCATCCCGGGTACGGTTTTTTGGCGGAAAATCCTTTATTTTCCAAGTGCTGCACAGATAACGGGCTGCTCTTTGTGGGCCCTCCTCCCGAAGTCATCGCCGATATGGGCAGCAAGGTCGTGGCTCGCCGCATCATGATGGAGGCGGGAATTCCCGTGATTCCAGGAACCCCTGTGCTTTCGCAAGGTGAAGCGGGAGAGAGACAGGCGGTTCGGTTTGCCGAAGAGCATGGATTTCCCGTGATGATCAAGGCGGTGGCCGGTGGAGGAGGCCGTGGAATTCGTGCGGCGCATAACCTGGATGAGCTTGTCACGGGACTGAAGCTGGCCCGGTCGGAAGCACGCATGGCCTTTGGAGACGAAAGCATTTATCTGGAAAAGGGATTGAAGAATCCTCGGCATGTGGAAGTCCAGATCCTTGCCGATCGTTTCGGATCGGTCATCCATTTAGGAACACGTAACTGTTCCATTCAACGGCGTCACCAAAAACTGGTGGAGATCGCTCCCGCCAACCTTCCTGCTCGGATTCTGGAAAGAATTTGTGCGGATGCGGTGCGCGCCGCCAAAGCGGCGCGTTATGTCAATGCCGGCACAGTGGAGTTCCTCGTTGACGAAAAGGATCAGTATTATTTCCTTGAGGTGAACACCCGTATTCAGGTGGAACACACGGTGACGGAAATGGTCACCGGTGTGGACATCGTACGGGAACAGTTGCGCATTGCCGCCGGAGAACCTTTGTCTCTAAGGCAGGAAGACATTCAGATTCGAGGCTGGTCCATCGAGTTGCGGATCAATGCGGAGGATCCTAAAAATAATTTTATGCCAAGTCCGGGACTCATTCGCGTGTATCAGTCCCCCGGAGGCCACGGTGTGCGCTTGGATGGCGCCATTTACCAGGGTTATGAAATTCCGAGGTTTTACGATTCCATGCTGGTCAAGTTGACGGTCTACGGCTTCACATGGAGGGAAGCCGTGGATCGCTTGCGTCGAGCTCTGGACGGATTCAGCATTGTGGGAGTGCCGACCACCATTCCCTTTTACAAGCAGATCGTGCAGGACCCTGATTTCATCGAACAGCGCTTCGATACCTCTTATATCGACACCCACCCGCACTTGTTGTCCTATCGCGAAGAGACCCCCCCGATGCATCGATTGGCGCGATTGATCGCCGAAATCAATGCTTACGGGTACAATCCCTATGCCCAAGATAAACCGTGAAGGACGGAGTTTTTTCATGGCCGAACGAGAACGCATCACCCCATCCATGAGCCCCCCGGAAATCCTCGCTTTTCTGCGGGAAACACCCGGCTACTTTCTGACCAACAACGAAAGGGACGTATCCCAATCGGATTTCAAATGCCGCATTCTTCCGTGGACCACGCTGCGCGTGGCCCCCTACCGGGACGATACCGGTTATTTCGCCTTTGAAATCAGCGGCGGGGCTTCGGTGCACGTGGATCTCTTGGCCAAGCAGATCAATCCCTTTGAAAAGCTGCGCCTGGTACGCCGGCGCATGCCGAACACCCTGATTCAAACCGTGTGTCGAGGGCGCAACCTGTTCGGGTACCGACCCTATCCCGACAATGTGCTGACCATGGCGGTGTCACTTTTCAGTCGCTACGTGGATGTGTGGCGTGTTTATGATTTTCTTAATCATGTTCCCAACCTGGAAGTGGTCGGGCGTGCCGTCCAAAAAGCCGGAAAACTGCTCATGCCTTCCCTTTGTTTCAGCATCGGCATCGGGCACACGGACGAGTACTACGTGAACAAAGCCCAGGAGATCGTCGAGACTTTCGGTGAAGAGATTATTTTGGGCATCAAGAACCATTCGGCTTTGGGGACACCCAGGCGCATCGCATCTCTCGTGCAGTCCCTGCGCAAGCGTTTTCCAAACCTGGTATTGGCCTATCACGGCCACAACACGGACGGCAACGATTTGGGGCGTATGGTGGCGGCCGTGGAAAGCGGTGTCAAGATCGTGGAAGTGGCCGACCACGGTTTTGGAGGAATGTTTTCTCAAGCGCCTGCCTTGAGCCTCATTCAAACTTTGCACGATTACGGCTATAAGGCTCCGGGCCTCAAGATTCAGCCCATTGTGGATGCCTCCGACCTCTTACGACGAGAACGACGTTACTACGAACGCTTTGAAACGCCGTTTCGAGGTTTCGACCCTACGGTCAAAAGACACCGCCTTACAGGAGGAGCGGCTTCCATAGCTTTTGAACAGGCGGAAAAACTGGGGCTTTTGGAACGTATTCATGAAGTTTTCAGCGAACTCATGAACGTCAACAAAGAACTGGGCAACATCTGGTCCGTGACTCCTGGAAGCCAAATCCTGTGGACTACAGCGGTGAGCAACGTGCTTCACGGCCGCTACGAGCAACCCAGTGATGATTTGAAGAATCTGCTTCTCGGCCGATACGGTCCTTTTCCTTTTTATGACCCTCAGGAATGGATTTACGAAAAGGTTCTGGAACACAAAAGACGCGATGGCAAGAAATGGTACCAAATTCTGGCAGACGAGGCGGGTCTTCAGAAACTGCCTGATGTGGACGTGGAACAAAAGAGACAGGAACTTGAGGCGCGGCTCAAAAGGCCGGTGGACGATGAAGACTTGTGCCTTTATCTTCAATTTCCCAAGGACGCTCTGGAATACTTTCGCTTTGAGGAATCCTTTGGAAAGACCTGGCTGTTGCCGCCCCAAGTTTGGTACCGGCGCGGAGGATTTCAGGACGGTGAAAAGATTCTCATTCCCGATGAACAGGGAAAGACTCACGAGATCGACATCCTGTCGACCATGCGGAAAGAAGGCGTCGTCGAAACATCCCTGTTGGTGGATTTTCATTTTCATACCTACGCCGTGCCCGTGGGCACCAAGGCTTAAAAGGCTGACCGACAAGCGGTGCGTTGGCTTGTCCGGCCCACGTGGGGTTTCAAGGCTTGGGGATTCAAGGTATGCGGGAATATGTGGATCTTTTCTTGGAATATCTTGTGGCGGAAAGACGTATGAGCCGTCACACGGTTTCGGCCTACGCCACGGATCTACGCATTCTCATGGATTTTTTGACCACGAAAGGCAGAGTTTCCTGGATAGAGGTGACCCCCCTGGATCTGGAGGCCTACCTCGTCGCGTGTGCCTCCAAAACGGCTCCCAAGACTCGATCGCGCCGGTTAGCCTCCATGCGCTCTTTTTTTCGGTTCCTTGAAGCAAGGTCCATGCTTCCCAGCAACCCGGCAGTACCCCTGTCTTTTCCCAAGACCCCGAAATCTTTGCCCAAGACACTTTCTGCGCGTCAAGTGGAAAGCTTGCTGAACGCTCCCATGACCGGGACACCCCTGGGACTTCGAGACAAAGCCATCTTGGAGCTGCTTTACGCGACAGGAATGCGCGTGGCCGAACTGACGGCCCTTACCTTCCATCAATTGAATCTCAAGGCGGGCTTTCTTGTCATTCGAGGGAAAGGAGACAAGGAACGACTTGTTCCCATGGGCCAGTGGGCTGTGGAAGCCTTGGAAACGTACTTGGAGCGCGGACGCCCTCATTTGGTGGCGGGTCGGGATACGGGGCGGGTTTTTCTAAACCATCGCGGCAAGCCCCTTTCGCGTCAAGGGATCTGGAAAATGATTCGCTCTTACGCCCGCCGCGTTGGCATTTCCGTAGATGTCAGCCCTCATGTGCTACGCCATTCTTTTGCCACGCATCTTTTACAAAACGGAGCCGACCTTAGGTCCCTGCAGATGCTGCTCGGCCATGCGGATATCAGCACCACGCAGATTTATACGCATGTGGCGCGGGAACGCTTAAAGCTCATTCATCAGCAATACCATCCTCGAGCCTGACCTGTGGCATTTATGGGCGCATGTCTGGGGTGGTCCTTTGGACGGGGGGAGATTTCCACCCCCTTGTGCACCACCGCCCAGTCCCTGCATGGCCGGCTCTTAGCCCGAAGCAACAGAAATTTTGCTAGGACACACCGGTGTGTCCGCCCGTGTGTCAAGAATCAACTTGGCCTTTTGGCACAGCCCCGTTAACATCCTTGAGCGACATTCAAGAACAAAGATTTCTCGATAATCGGCATCGGAGCTCATGCATGGAAGTGATCACCACCCATCTTAACGCCGATTTCGACGCCATGGCTTCCATGGTGGCGGCGAAAAAGCTCTATCCCGAGGCCCTTTTGGTTTTTCCCGGGTCCCAGGAAAAAAACCTGCGCGATTTTTTCGTCAACACAGCGGGCTATCTTTTTGATTTCACTAAACTCAAAGGGTTGGATCTAAACGGCATACGACGCCTCATTCTGGTGGATACACGCCAGGCTTCACGCATCGGCAAGTTTCAGGAAATCGCCCATCGCCCTGAGGTGGAGGTGCATATTTACGATCACCATCCTCAGGCGGAAGATGACATTCGAGGCTCCCTGGAAGTCATTCAGCCGGTGGGAGCGACGGTGACCCTTCTGACCCGCATCCTTCAAGAACGCGATGTGCCCATCACACCGGAAGAGGCCACCATCCTGATCCTCGGTATTTTTGAAGACACCGGCTCCTTCACCTTTTCTTCCACAACCCCGGAAGATTTTCGGGCTGCAGCCTTTCTCCTGGAACGGGGGGCTGACCTCAATCTGGTAGCCGACCTGGTCACTCGAGAACTCACCGCCGAACAGGTAGCCCTTTTGCATGAACTGCTGCATTCCGCTCGCACCTACAACATTCAGGGTGTGGAGGTGTGCATCGCCACAGTTTCCGTGGATCGTTATGTGGGTGATTTCGCCGTCCTCGTGCATAAACTCAAAGATATGGAAAATCTGGATGTGGTCTTTGCCCTGGCCCGTATGGAAGATCGCATTTATCTCGTGGCCAGAAGCCGAATTCCGGATGTGAACGTGGGGGAAATCGCCGCTTATTTCGGCGGCGGAGGCCATGCCACGGCGGCATCGGCCACGATTAAGGAACTCACGCTGATTCAGGCCGAAGACCGACTGTTTGAACTCTTGCAAAGCACCATCAAGCCTGCTGTGACAGCTCGAACCCTCATGAGTTCTCCCGTCATCACTATCGAGGCTCATGCCGACCTGGCCCAGGCGGAAGAACTTATGGTTCGGTACAATATCAATGCCATGCCCGTGCTGGAAAACGGCCGCATTGTGGGACTCATCAACCGCCAGGTGCTGGAAAAAGCCATCTACCATGGCTTGCAGGAAGAAAAAGTCAGCGAATACATGAATCCTGAATTTGCCGTCATTGATGTGAACGGTCCTCTGGTGGAAATCCAAAAGCATCTTGTGGAGCATCAGCAGCGCATTCTTCCCGTCATGGACGGAGAAAATCTGGTAGGCGTCATCACACGTCGCGACCTTCTGAACCATTTGATCACGGATCGTTCCAGAGAACCGACAGCGCTTAAGGACGATTTGGGAACCGGTTCTTGGGGCAGACAGAAGAATATTGTTGGAATTATGGCCGAGCAGTTGCCCAAGGAGATCATCGAACTGCTGCGATCCTTGGGGGAACATGCTCAGGCCATGGGGTATAAGGTCTACGCGGTCGGAGGGTTCATACGGGACCTTCTATTGCGCCGTCCTAATCTGGACATCGATGTGGTGGTGGAAGGGGATGGCATTTCCTTTGCCCGCACGTTTGCTGAAAAGGAGGGCATTCGAGCTCGTTGCCACAAGAAATTCAACACGGCGGTATTGATCTTTCCCAACGACTTGAAAGTGGACGTGGCCACCGCCCGCCTAGAGTACTATCAATATCCCGCCGCCTTGCCCATCGTGCAGTTCGGATCCCTCAAGATGGATCTCTACCGGCGCGACTTTACCATCAACACCCTGGCTGTGGCCCTCAACCCCAAGGAGTTTGGAACCCTCATCGATTTCTTCGGAGGCCAAAAAGACCTGAAGGAAAAGGCCATTCGTGTGCTGCATAACCTCAGTTTTGTGGAAGATCCCACGCGGATTCTTCGAGCCATTCGATTTGAACAGCGCTTTGGGTTTCGTGTCGGCAAACAGACGGCCAGTCTTATGCGCAATGCCGTGAAGATGGGGCTGATCGACCGACTGGGCGGACAACGACTCTTTCACGAATTGCAACACATCTTCATGGAAGAAGACCCGCTGCCGGCTTTACGTCGTCTAGGGGAATTCGGGGTCATGGAGGCCTTATGCCCCAGAGCCTGCTTTGATGCCAAAGGGGAACAACTCTTTATCAGGATCAAGGAAGTCATTCTCTGGTATAAACTCAGCTTTTTGGACGAACCTTTGGAAGCGTGGCGAGTGTACTTTTTAGGCTTTTTGTCCCGCGTCAAACCCGCCGACTTGCCGAGCGTGCTGGCCCGGCTGGATCTGCCTCAGAATGCCAGGGAAAGAATAGTCTGGGCATTTCAAAAAGTTAACGATGTGCTCAACGACTTTTTGCGTTTGCCTGCCATGCGTCCCAGTGATATCTATCGGGCGCTTCAGCCGTATGGTGCGGAGGAACTGCTGTTCATGATGGCGAGGACCACCCGTGAAGAGGTGAAGCGTGCGGTCAGTTATTATCTGCATCGATACCGCTATGTGAAGCCCCATATTGGAGGCAAGGACCTCAAGGCCATGGGGCTTCCTCCGGGACCTCTTTACACGAAGATTCTTACGGCCGTACGGGACGCCAAACTCAACGGAGAGGTGAAGACGCTGGAAGACGAATATCGTTTGGCTCGAACCATGGCGGCGGCAGAAGAAGCAAAGGAAAGGCAAAGTGCAGGAAATTCTTAAGGACATTTGTATCTATGCTGTGCCGCTGCTCTTGGCGGTGGTGAGTCATGAAGTGGCTCACGGGTGGGTGGCGGAAAAACTGGGGGATCCCACGGCTCGGCTTCTGGGACGCATATCCCTGAATCCCTTGGTGCACATCGATCTGGTAGGCACCGTGATCCTTCCCCTGGTCCTGCTGGTCACGAACGCTCCGTTTCTTTTTGGATGGGCGAAGCCTGTGCCGGTGCAGTTCCACCGCCTGCATGGAGGCCGCAAAGCGATGGCCTGGGTGGCTCTGGCCGGACCTTTAACCAACCTCATGTTGGCGGCTGCCAGCGCTTTGGTGTATCGAATCGTGGTTTTGCTTTTCAGCACAGGGTTGGGCTCGGGCTTTTGGGGCCTTCTTTTGCATCCTTTGTTTCACATGGCCCGATTTTCCGTGGTGTTTAATCTCGTGCTCATGGCGGTCAATCTGTTTCCGGTGCCACCTTTGGACGGCGGGCGGGTGTTGACGGGGCTTTTGCCCCGCAGTCTGGCGCTTCAGGTGGCTCGTCTGGAACGCTACGGCATGATCATCGTCATGATTTTTGTCATCACCGGTTGGTGGGGATATATGCTGCGGCCGGTGGTCAATCTTTTCGCAAGAATTTTGCTCTAGACCGAAGCCCGTCGCCGGCGGGCGTGAAGCGTTTTGAGAGACATTGGGCGTAGGAGATCAATCAAAAAAGCCGATCAACGCAGGAGGTGAAAGGTTTGATGAACAAGGACAAGCGGATTCTGAGCGGCATGCGTCCCACGGGGCGTCTACACTTGGGAAACCTTCACGGGGCGTTGAAAAATTGGATTCAGCTTCAGGATCAGTATGATTGCTATTTTTTCGTAGCGGATTGGCATGCTTTGACCACGGATTATGCAGACCCGGGAGCGATTCGCCAGAACACGTGGGACATGATTTTGGATTGGTTCGCCGCCGGATTGGATCCGCACAAGGCCGTGGTTTTCATTCAATCTCGGGTCAAGGAACATGCGGAACTGTATCTGCTTCTGGGTATGATCACACCGCTGGCTTGGTTGGAACGGAACCCCACCTACAAGGAACTGCAGCAACAACTGGACACAAAAGATCTTTCCACCTACGGCTTTCTGGGATATCCGGTACTGCAGGCGGCGGACATCATCATTTACAGGGCTCACGGGGTCCCCGTGGGCAAAGACCAGCTGCCTCATGTGGAATTGACTCGGGAGATCGCCAGAAGGTTCAATTTTATTTACAATCGAGAAGTCTTTCCTATTCCGGACGCTTTGCTCACGGAAGCTCCAGTCTTGCCGGGAACCGACGGGCGAAAGATGAGCAAGAGTTATGGGAACTGCATCTATATCTCGGAACCCGAGGAATCCATTCGTCGAAAAATTCTGCAGATGATGACGGATCCGGCTCGAGCCCGTCGCACAGACCCAGGAGATCCTGAAAAGTGCCCTGTGTTTGATTACCATAAGCTCTATTCCACACCCGAAGAAATCGCTCAGGTGACACAAGGATGCCGCACGGCCGGCATCGGATGTGTTGACTGCAAGAAAATCCTTCTAGTTCACGTCCTGGATCAGTTGGCTCCCATTTGGGAAAAAAGGCAAGCTTTGGAAAAGGACATGGACGCCGTCAAGGCCTCCGTCCAGGAAGGCATCGAAAAGGCGGCTCAAGAAGCTCGAAAAACCATGGAACTCGTGCTGGAGACGGTCGGATTAGGAAACCATGCCTAACACTCGGCCACCGAACACATCATCGTCTCCCATGCGGTTGCACAAATTTATCGCGCAGGCAGGTCTTGCATCACGACGCAAGGCGGAGACCTGGATCGCTCAAGGGCGTGTTTGGGTCAACGGGGAGATGGTTACCGTTCCGGGCATCTCAGTGGACCCACATCGAGATGAGGTGTGTGTGGACGGGCATGTGGTGAAGCTTCCGGAAACCAGGGAGGTTCTTCTCTTTCACAAGCCCAGATGGTGTCTGACCACGGCCAAGGATCCTCGAGGACGCCCGACGGTCATGGATTACCTTCAGGGACTTTCAGTGCGAGTCTTTCCCGTAGGGCGCTTGGACTGGGATGCTTCCGGCGCCCTGATTTTGACCAATGACGGGGATTTGGCGAACCGACTGATGCATCCGCGATATGGAGTGCCCAAGGTGTATCGGGTTGAGGTTCACGGAACCCCTACGGAAGAACAATTGGAAGCATTACGGCGCGGTGTTCGCTTAAGAGAAGGGGTGACGGCTCCGGCACACGTTCAACTTATGAGGCGTTTTTCGGAATCTGCATGGTTGGAAATCACGCTGCATCAAGGATGGTACCGGCAGATCAAACGCATGGGCGAAGCCGTGGGACTCCCTGTTTTGAAAATTCATCGAACGGCCTATGGTCCGATTCGTTTGGGCCGTTTGCCTGCCGGACACTGGAGGCGGCTCTCGGACCAGGAACTTTATCTTCTGCGAAAAGCGGTGCAACGGTCATCCTTAGATAGACTGGAAGACGGGCTCGCTCATGATGTTTAGAAAACACACTCAAAGCCGTTCCGAAAAAACGGCATCCCTTTTCAGGCCTCGCAGGAAAAAGTCTGGAAGTTCAGCGACGTTCAAGGTGATGGCGGCCTCCCTTGCAGGGCTTGCCATTCTTGTTTCGGCGGGCAGCTATTGGAATCTGCTGGATCCTGTTTTGGCCAAGCTTCCTGTCCCTCATCGACTGCAGGCCATCGAGTTGGAAGTCAACGGGAATCTGGAAGAAATGCTTGCAGACACGGAAAAGGTGTTCAATCCGCGTGATGCCGTGCGACTTCTCGGTGTGAAAACCGACGGCTGGTTTTCCTGGGGTGTCAAGGTGGTGAGTGCCGATGTGGACTTTCGGCAATGGACGAAAAAGCCTGAAGTCTTAAGGGACCTCATGCCGGAAGAAAGCTTTGAAACCCCGAAGAGGCTGAATTTAGAAGTCATTTGGATGGGAAAATCTCTGGGAGGGGTTCGGCTTCTGGTCCAATTGGATGCGAAAGATTGGCTGTCCAAGGCTCAGGAAGCGGGAAGCAGGGAAGAAAGGATTCGTTACTTGGAAAGAGTATTGGAAGCCGATCCGCGCAACGTGCTTGTCAAGACCCAATTGGCCGGTTTGTATGCGGAAGCCGGCCGTGACGGCGATGCGGAAAGACTCTACGAAGAGGTGTTGGAACTTGGGCGTTCCCGACCCGTTCTGGAAAGGCTTATCGCCGTTTACAAGAAAGAGAAGAAATATGCGAACGCCGTGGAAGCCTCTCTGGATTTGTTAGAGCTCGCCAATGACCCGCAGGTGTTTCAGGATGTGGTGCGTTACCTGCAAAACCAGGTGCCCACGAAGGAAGCCTTGAAGCTTCTCAAGCAGTATACGTCCAAGGTGCCCGGTGCCTATCGTGGTTCATGGCATTTGGTGCGAGCGGATTTGGCCACCAAGGCCGAAAGCTGGGCGGAAGCCGCTCAGGCTTACGAAAGCGCCATGGCGGCCGGGGTTCGAGATCCCAATATTCACTACAATCTTTCCGTGGTTCGAACGAAATCGGGCGATCTGGATCAAGCGGCCCAAGATTTGGAAAAATACTTGAAAGCCAATCCCGGCGATGTAACCAATTGGTTAAAGCTTGCCGCCATGTACGAAAAAGCCGGCGAGGAGTCCAAAGCCTTGAAGGTTTATCAGGACCTAGTGGCCAAGAACCCTTCAGAAAAACGAGCCCTGGTTCGGCTGGCAGCCCTTTTGGAAAAATCCGGGGACAAAAACGAACTGCTCAAGGTGTACCAAAACCTGGCGCAGCTGGAGCCTCAGGACCGAGTGATTCAATGGAACCTGGCCATGCTGCTTTACGACACCAAACAATGGGACAAGGCCACAGCGGCTTTTGAAAAATGCGCGGCTCTTTCGCCGGATGATCCCAAGCCTTTGAAATACCTTCTGGATCTTTATCAAAAGAGTAAGAATGCATCCAAGCAGATGGAAGTGCTACAAAAGCTTATTGCCTTGGATAAGGATAACCTAGCTTACTATGATGCTTTGTTTGTTTTGTATGATCAGGCCAAGAACTACGATGCCATCATCAAGGTCTTTGAAGAAGCGTCAAAAAAGTATCCTAAAGTGACGGCTTTTCACCAGTACCTTCTCTACGGAGCCCTCAAGAAGGGCCAAAAACAAAAGGCGTTGGAGGCTTTGGAAGAACTGTGCCGTCTGGAACCCAAGGAAGTCAAATACTTCAAGCAGGCGGCGCAGATTCATGAAAGCCTTGGGCAATTCAGCAAAGCCTTGGAAAAGATTAAACGCGTGTTGGAAATCAATCCCAACGATGCAGCGGCCAAGGACGATTACATTCGCCTGCGGCTTCTCCTGGCGGCGCCCAAGAAGACCGGCTTTTTCTATTGCACGGAAAAGCCGATTCGTGTATAAGGGCTGGAAATTGGGCGGGTAACTCAGCGGTGAGAGTGCCATCCTCACACGGTGGAAGTCGAGGGTTCGAATCCCCCCCCGCCCACCACGCATGAAACGTCCTGGCTTCGGCGTCGCCGAGGCTTTTTTTATGCGCTATGGCTGGAGAAGCTTCAAGGGCACCTTGTGACAACAAACGACGAGGAGCCGACATATGCATGGGGGACGAAGCTTTGGCAGGGTGTGGGCTTGGTTGTTGGCCTTGAGCCTTTTCTTGGGGGCTGCCACGGGTTGCAACACGGTCAAGGGCATCGGGAAGGACATTCGGTCTTTGGGGGGAGCCATCGAAAGATCGGCGGATGGCGCCAAGTAAACCATCTCTTGCGGTTAGGCCATAACAAAGCCCTTACGTTGTTTTTTGTAGGAGGGTGTGTGCGCCTCGAAAACATGCCCTTGTGGTGTGATTTGGGGCGAACCCATAGGTCCGATCCTACGGGTTCCGGGGTGGCCCATGGCCTATGGGGTTGGCATGACCGAGGGGATGGATATGAAGGGCGGACACAGAGGTCCGCCCCTCGAGGATGGAAAAGGGAAGGTGGTTGGGTGATCAAGGCCGCTCGGCTCTCGACAAAAAGCTAGCGAGGGCCGGTGGGAAGAAAACTTTCTTCACCCAGCATGGTAAACGGTGATTTGCCGTCCGGAACACCTGTCTTGTAGTCAAAGATTCCTTCCACCAAACTGTTCACATGCTTGTAGAGCACCCTCAAGGGGATGTTCGACGGGCATGTTTCCTCACACATTCCACAATCAATGCATCGACCGGCCATGTGCACCGCTCGAACCAAATGAAAGGATGTATCCGGAGGCAGTTTTCCTGCGGGAATGAGTTCCTTGTGTTCCAGGCTGCATTCGGTGCAGAAGCACACAGGGCACACGTCTCGGCATCCATAACAGCGAATGCAGCGGTTGAAATGGCCCAGCCACCAGGCCAGCCTTTCTGTGTCGGGCATGGCTTCCAGTTCCTGAAGCCGCCGGCTCTGTGACACGGGCTTGGGAGCTTCCCCATAATCCAAGTGATCCGGGTAGGGCTTGGAACACTCGCACGAAAAGGCGAGATCCTGCGGGCAAGCATGCCCTACGATCACCACCTTGTCAGGTTGAAGCTGGTTCCATTTGAAGAGTTCGTAAAGAGACCTTTCCTCGCAGCCACGAACCAGCACACCGAAAGTTTTGTCCGGATATTGTCGTGCCTGGGCCAACAGAAGCTTAGTGACGGGATAACGAGCCTTGAACGGCTGCCACGTTTCCAAGGTGTTCAGGTCGTCCTTGGTAAAAACAGCGGGGAAAGGCAGCCCGTGGACCGTTTTGTAAGCGATAAAGGCGTCCACGCGACCTTCTTCCAGTAATTGTCGAACTTTGGTCTTCATGAGATCCATCCTGTGCGCTGAACGTGTGGTATCGTCTAAAGGCCCAATGCCAGCCGCGGACTCGCTTCAAAGGACGGCGCAGGTCCCAAGGAGCGTATTTTCTCGGTAAAATCCCGCACCACTTCAGCGAATTTGATGCCTTCGGCCGAGGAGATCCATTCCAGACGGAACCTTTCCGGATTGTAGCCGGAAAATCGAATCAGTTCCTGCACGAATTTCATGCGTTTCAAGGTCATGTAGTTCCCTTTGAGATAGTGGCAGTCGCCGATATGGCATCCTGCCACCAGAACACCGTCGGCACCACGTTGAAAGGCATGAATGACGTGATGAGGGGACACGGTGCCGGAACACATCACGCGCACGACACGCACGTTCGGCGGGTATTGAAACCGACTCACCCCCGCCAGGTCCGCCCCGGCGTAGCTGCACCAGTTGCACAAGATTGCCAAAATTCTCGGTTCAAAGCGTTCCGCCATGATTCCGTCTCCTGCCTACGGTCTAGGCGCTGAGGGCCTCGTCGATTTGGGTATAGAGCTGCAGGTGCGAAAATCCCAGCAGCGTGATGGCTTCCGAAGGACATGTGGCCGCACAGGTGCCGCAGCCTTTGCACAGAGCCTGGTTCACTTCGCATTTAGCTTCCTGTTCCAGGTAACTGATGGCACCGAAAGGACAGCACTGCACACAACCCTGACAGCCGCAGCACAGATCCTTGTTGACCACCGCCACCACACCTCCTGCCAGGATCGAGTCCTTGGCCAGCACGGTGGCGGCTCGAGCCGCTGCCGCTTTCGCCTGCGCGATGCATTCTTCGGTCGGCTTCGGGAAATGAGCCAAGCCGGCGATAAAGACACCGTCCGTGGCGAAATCCACGGGGCGCAGTTTGGCGTGGGCTTCAAGGAAGAATCCATCGGCATTGAGAGGTACCTTGAACATTTTGGCCAGTTCGTCGGCTTCCGAGGTGCGCGTGACGATGGCGGAAGCCAGAGTGAGAATATCCGGTTTCAGGATGATCGGCCGTCGGAGAATATGATCCACGACAGTCACCGTGAGTGTTCCATCGGGGGCCACCTGGACCTGGGGTTTGTTTTCCAGGTCGAATCGAATGAAGAGCACACCCCGAGCTCGAGCTTCCTTGTAGAGATTCTCTCTGAGTCCGAAGGTGCGAATATCGCGGTACAAAACGTAAACATCCAGATCCGGATTGAGTTTTTTCAACCGCAAAGCGTTTTCGATGGAATGGCTGCAGCACACTCGACTGCAATACGGTCTTTCAGGTTCCCGGGATCCAACGCATTGGATAAACACGGCCGAATTGGCATTGGTGATGCGAGGATCTCTTTGGCTGATAGCTTGATCCAGATCCAGGTTCAGAAAGATCCGATCGCTCTGTCCATAACCGTATTCCGTAGGTTTCAGAGAGTGGGCGCCGATGGCCAAAATGGCGACCCCGTGATCGATTTCCTTGAGGGAACCGCCCACGTCCAGCACCGTATGGAAGTTCCCAACAAAGCCCTGAACATCGCGAATCTGGGCGTTGGTGAGCACCGTGATGCGTGGATGGTCAATGACCCTTTGAATGAGTTCATCCAAATACGGGGCGATGGGCTGACCGTCCCAGGTGGAATAGAGCTTACGGCCATGACCGCCCAGAACATCTTTGCGTTCCACAAGTGTCACCGGATAACCCTGATCGGCCAAGGCCAAAGCGGCCGTCATGCCGGCGATACCCCCGCCGACCACGAGTCCCGATTTCGTCACGTTTAGTTGAATTTCACCGAGCGGTTGCTGCAAAGCCACCTTGGCCACCGCCATTCGAACCATGTCTTTGGCTTTTTCCGTGGCGGCTTCCGGCTCGTTCATGTGCACCCAGGAACCCTGGTTTCGAATGTTGGCCATTTCAAAGAGATACTTGTTCAGTCCGGCCTGTTTCAGGGTTTCCTGGAAAAGAGGTTCGTGGGTTCTTGGAGAGCAGGCAGCCACAACGATGCGATTCAGGTTGTGTTCCTGAATGACCTGCTTCATTTTGTCCTGTGTATCCTGAGCGCAGGTGAACAGATTGCGCTCCACATAAACCACGGAAGGTAGTGTTTCCGCGTACCGGGCCACGGCTTCCACGTCAATGACACCGGCGATGTTGACACCGCAGTGGCAGACAAAGACGCCCACACGAGGTTCTTCGGCTGCCACATCCTTTTCGGTAAGAACCGGCGGTTTTTGGGTGAGGGTGTTGCGGGCCGGCGCCAGCAAGGCTCCTGAATCGGCGGCCGCTGCCGAAGCTTCCATGACGGATAAAGGAATGTCTTTGGGGCTTTGAAAAACACCGCACACATAAATGCCGGTTCGGGATGTTTGCACGGGTTCAAAGGGTGACGTGGCCGCAAAGCGACCGTCTCCGATGTCAATCCCCAAGGATTCGGCCAGTTTCAAAGTGTCTTTGGAAACCTGAAGTCCCACGGAAAGAACCACCAGGTTGAACACTTCTTCCACCAGCGTTCCATCTTCGGCAACGTATTGAATGGCCAGATCATCCGTACCGGGTACGGGATCCACGCTGTGCACGCGGGAACGAATAAAGCGCACTCCTTTTTCCCGTTCCGCCCTTTCATAGTACTTGTCGAAATCCTTGCCCGGCGTGCGCATGTCCATAAAGAAGATCGCCGTATCCAAACCTTCACCCGCGTGTTCCTTGGCGATAACCGCTTCCTTAATGGCGTACATGCAACAGACGGCGGAGCAATAACCATTGTCGCAGTGGTGAATGTCCCGGGAACCAACGCACTGAAGCCAGGCAATCTTTTTGGGTTCTTCATGGTCACTGGGACGCACCAGATGGCCTTCGAACGGTCCTGATGAGGAAAGAATCCGTTCAAATTCCATAGAAGTGATCACATTAGGATGTTTGGTGTAATTGTAAGTATCGTAGATTTTGGGATCGAACGGTTCAAATCCAGGAGCCAGAATGATGCTGCCCACCTCGAGAGTGAATTCCCGGTCCTTATCGTCGAAATTCACCGCTTGGGTCGGGCAGAATTTTTCGCAGGCGCGGCATTTGCCTTTTTCAAAGTAGATACAGTGATCCTTGTCAATCACATACTTTAAGGGGACGGCCTGGGGAAACTTGACATAGGCCGCCTTGCGCTTGCCAAGGCCTGCGTTGTATTCGTCATCGACCTTGCGAGGACATTTTTCCGCGCAGGTGCCGCAGGCGATACACTTGTCCATGTCGATGTAGCGGGCTTTTTGGAAAATAGTCGCCTGAAAGTGACCCGCTTCACCCTTGACGTCTTTAACTTCGGAAAGCGTGTGAATTTGAATGTTCAGATGCCGGCCGACCTCGACCAGTTTGGGTGACAGAATTCACATGGCGCAGTCATCGGTGGGAAATGTTTTATCCAGCATACTCATGGCCCCACCGATGGCCGAAGTCTTTTCAATCAGATGGACGAAATATCCCGAATCGGCCAAATCCAAGGCTGCCTGGACGCCGGCGATGCCGCCCCCCACCACCATGACGGATCCGATAGGGTTTGAAGAGCTCAATTGCGTCGCATTGCTCATGATGTTCTCTCCCTTGTGCGCTCTTTATTCCGATTTCTCTTCGTCCTTTACGGGACTGGGAGGAATAATCTTCTTTTGTCCGTTGCTCAGGAACTCATGCATGGAGGCGGCGGCGATGCGGCCTTCACCCATGGCGCTGATGACGGTGGCGCCTCCCGAGACGATATCGCCTCCAGCCCAGACTCGAGCCTTAGACGTGCGACCCCTTTCGTCGATCACGACAGTGCCCCAACGCGTGACATTGAGGTCGGGTGTGGTTGAGGGGATGAGCGGGTTGGGGGAGGTTCCCAAAGAGACCACAACGGTGTCCACATCCAGAATGTATTCACTGCCGGGAATCGGTACCGGACGCCGCCGCCCGCTTTCGTCAGGTTCGGTGAGCCTCATGCGAATGAGTTCCATGGCCGCCACATTGTTTCGTCCATCACTCAAAAAGGCCGTGGGGTTGCACAGAAAATGGAATTCGATTCCTTCTTCTTCAGCGTTTTCCACTTCTTCAAGCCGTGCCGGCATTTCGGCACGCGTGCGTCGGTAGATCACGTACACTTCCTGGGCTCCCAGACGCACGGCACATCGTGCGGCGTCCATGGCCACGTTGCCTCCTCCGATAACCGCCACCTTTTTGCCCATCTTAATAGGCGTGGCATATTCCGGATACCGGTAGGCTTTCATTAAGTTGGTGCGTGTAAGGAACTCATTGGCCGAATAGACCATATTCAGGTTTTCACCGGGAACCCCCATAAATTTCGGCAGACCGGCTCCGGGGGCCAAATACACGGCATCGTAATCGGTTCTGAGCAGTTCATCGAGGCTGTAGTTGATCCCGATGACTGTGTTCAACCGAAGATCCACGCCCAAGGATTGCACATACTGGACTTCCCTTTGAACAATCTCCTTGGGAAGCCGAAATTCTGGAATGCCGTACATGAGCACGCCGCCGGCCACGTGCAAGGCTTCAAAGAGGACCACCTTATGGCCGAGAATGGCCAGGTCCGAAGCCACGGTCAGTCCGGAAGGACCGGATCCCACGACAGCCACCTTCTTGCCCGTGGATGGGGCCATTTCGGGCATGGTCGGAGCCCCCTGGGTTCTTTCCCAATCGGCGATGAAGCGTTCCAATCGCCCGATAGCTATCGGGGCTCCTTTTTTGTTCAGTGTACAAGCCTCTTCGCATTGAAGTTCCTGGGGACACACTCGGCCGCAGACGCCGGGAAGCGAGGTTTTGCGTTTGAGAATCTTAGCGGCTTCTTCAATGTCTTCACGCTGCAAAGCTGCGATAAAATCCGGAATGTCGATATTGACCGGACAGCCTTGCTGGCACGGTCGCTTCTTACACTGAATGCACCGGGATGCTTCTTCCTTGGCCAATTCCCACGTGTATCCCAAAGCGACCTCGTCGAAGTTATGCCGGCGCTCATGTTCCGACTGTTTGGGCATCTCGACCCGGTTCAGATTAAGTTTGGGTTTCTTTTCCGAGGCGCCCTTGGTTTGTTTTTGCTCCGTCATTGCCTGATCTCCTTAAAAAGCTACACATGCGTGTCGGCGCCGAAGAAAGCCGCCCCTAAATCCATGTGAAGGCGAGGCGGCGCCTCACCCCTACCACTGAGAACATCCGCGGCATTGAAAACCCTGCTGCAAAATGCTCTCATCGGCGTAGGTGCAGCGGCGTGCCATGAGCACTTCCCAGCCGTCTACTTCGTGGCCGTCAAATTCCGGGCCGTGCACGCAAGCGAATCGATTGGTGCGGCCCACACTCAAGCGACAGGCACCACACATGCCCGTGCCGTCCACCATCACCGGAGTCAAATGCACCATGGTTTTGATGGCATAAGGGCGTGTCATTTCTGAAAGGACGCGCATGAGGCACAAGGAACACATGGCGATCACGCGGTCGATACGGCGCTTTGGGTGCTGCTGCAGCAGTTTCCGCATGGCCACCGTGGTGCTTTCTATCATGCCATTGCCGTGAGTGCCCAAGGCCAGGATGAGGTTATCGCTGAGTTCTTCCAAAGGCTTTTGGCCAAAGAGGCGTTCTGAATCGGGGGCCTGCACGATGGTGGTCAGCGTGTTCCCATGCTCCTTTAAGGCCTTCAAAATAGGCACCATGGCAGCGATTCCGTACCCGCTGAGCACCGAGACCACATGGCCGTACTGGCCCACTTCCGCCGGACGGCCCAACGGTCCGATAAAACTGAGCAAGGTGTCTCCAGGCTGCAGGGTTGCCAACTGCTGCGTTGTTTTTCCCACCTCGATGAATACAAAGTCCACGGTGCCGGCTTCGGCGTTCCAGTCGCTGATGGTGAAGGGAACCCGCTCCCCTTTTTCGTCGATGATGAGAATCACGAACTGGCCCGGCTTGGCCTTTTCCGCCACCACCGGAGCCTGTACGCGAAGCCGGTGCACTCTGGGAGCCAAAACTTCGTGATCGACAATCGAATACATGGCTATCTCTTCTCCACTTTTGCGGCCATCGTTGTGCCCGGAAGATGGGTCCCGCCGAGAACGCTTTGAAGTCGTTCCGCCGGCACGGCCACAAGCTTCAGGGGAAGATGGATGTTCAACGCCAAGCGTCCTGTGATTGCCCCCCCTTCAAAGACCACCGCCACCGTGTCTCCCGGCATGATTTCCAGGCGATAGGCATCCGTGGGGTTCATTTCAATCTCGCCGTCACAGGCCATCACCGCACGGGATTCCGGTGCCAAAAGAGGACCGAAAAAGGATGGGTACAGGCTTTCCTTGGCCGTGAGATGCAACGGAAATTCCTGACGCTTTTCCGCCGAAACTTCCGCCTTGACAGGCTGTGAAGGGCTCCAAGGCTTGTACACAGGAGGCGTGTCGGCAAAGAGAATCGGTGTACCTTCGTGATCCAAGGAAGGGCACGGCACTTGAACCGCCTCGTAACGGGCTCGACTGCGATCCACTCCTGCGTACGCTTCAAGCCGGCTTCCCAGGGACTTGAACACCATGCCGGGTTCCTCTTCACTCAGTGGGGAACCGCCAAGGAAACGGGACCAAGCCGCCGCGGTCTGAAGCACCGTTCGAGATCCAGCGCCTGGGGTCAAGGCCTTCTCGGTCCACTGAACGCGGCGTTCCCCGTTGGTCAGAGAACCGTCTTTTTCCAAAATGGGCGTCAAAGGCAGCAGGACATGCGCCCCGACCGTTTCAGGGGGAGGCACCACGTCCTGGACCACTAGAAAGTCCAGAGGCTTGGCCAGATTCAAAAGCGGTTGCCAACAGGCGTCATCGTAGGATTCCGCAGCCACATAGGCGGCCTTGATCCGTCCGGATGTCAAAGCCTCCATGACGGTAGTGTCCCATCCCAAATCTCGAGCCCCCTGCATGTTGCTGGTGCCGAAGAGAGGCCAAAAGCCGCCGCCTTGTTTCCCAAAGCTGCCTTTGGCAAAGCCTAAAGTCATGAGGGCTCGCGTGAGATCGGCCACATCGAAGGCTTGAAGCACCCCCAAACCGGCCAAAACGGCCACGGTGTCCCGCGCCGCCAGCAGACATCCGGCTTCCACCAGTTGCTCTTCATGAATGCCGGTGCATCTTGAAACTGTTTCCACGTCATAAGGGCCGGTCAGGTCTCTAAGGGCCGCCAGGAGGTCTGAACCGGCGTTTTTGTCCGTTCCTTTTTCGTCCAAAATGATGCGCACAAGGCCCAGGACCAAAACCGTTTCGGATCCCGGAACATACCGAAGGTGCACATGCGCATACCTGGCGACGGCCACATCATAAGGATTGGCCACCACGAGCTTGGCTCCTTTGAGCACCGCCTGACGGATGGCTACGCCCGCAATAGGCTGAGAAGCCGCCGGATTGAGTCCCATGGCAAAGATAGCCGGCGCCTGGGCCAAGTCCTGTAAACTGTTGGTGGCTGCGGCTGTGCCCAGAAGTTCTCGAGCCGCTTTTTCAAAAACCACCAGACCCGCAGGAGCCAAAAGACCTACGTTGTCGGTTTTGAAATATTCCCGAGCCAGACGATTCAGAACACAAAGTTCTTCATTGGTCAACCGGCCGTCTGTAAGCACGGCGATTTGATCCGGTTGGTAGCTTCGGAATTTTTCGGCGGCATACTGCAGGGCTTCATCCCAAGAAAGACTCTTCCAGCCGCCTCCGTTCTTGACGGCCGGTTGCCGAATCCTTTCAGAACGGGCCACGTAGCGCTTGAGGAGAAATCGGCCCTGCACACAGGCCTGACCTTTGTTGCTGGGGCCTTCCGGACTGGGTTTGATCTGAAGGATGGTTTCATCGGGGGTTTTTTCCAGCATCAAGCGGCAGCCGGCGCTACATACGGGACAAATGGCCGTGGACCAATGGGTTTCCAACTCCTTCTTGTAGAGGTCCGTTACAATGGTCGTTAAAGATTGGCAGACGGCTTCGATGGCGGGGCGTGTGTCCTGATGAAAGTCCGATAGATTTTCTCGAAGCGCCCCCACGGGACACACATCCACACAGGCGCCGCAAAACTGACATCCCGACTCTTCCAAGGACCGTCCAAAGGGAGTGCCTACGGACTGACGCCCGTCTTTGGATTCACGAAATACGATGGTGCGAGCGCCCCGCAGTTCGTGGCAGACGCGCACACAGCGCCCGCAACGCACACACAGGCTGTAGTCTCTCTCAAAATAGGAGCCGCCTGGCAATGGTTCCGGACGGCTGATGTCGGGGGCAGGGTAGGGGAAATCAATCCCTAAAGCTGCCACCAATTGCTGCAATTCACAGGTGCCGTTTCGAGGACACCCCAGACAGTGCCGCGGATGATCCTGAAGAATCAGCTGCAGCATCTCCCGGCGAAAGTCCAAGACCTTGCTCGTCTGGGTCTGCACACGAATCCCCTCCATCACAGGCGTCGTGCATGCCGCCGGCAGCCCTCGCTGCCCTTCGATTTCAACAGCGCACAAACGGCACGATCCACTGGGCTCCAAGGCCGGGTGAAAACATAACCGAGGAATATAAATCCCGGCCTCATCCGCGGCCTGAAGAATCGTCTGGCCCGCCTTTGCCTTGACTTGCTGGTCGTTGATCCAAATGTTGACGTCGCTCATCATGACCCCTGATTCTGTCGTTTTACCGTTCTCGGCGCCGGTCAAGAGAAAAAAATCACATTATGGGCCAAAAAAACAATCCAAAACACTAAGTTAAGAACCATGGGCGAAGTCGCCACACCCGGCTTTGGACCGACCTACCTTAAATGGAGAAGGGTCGCTTGTCAACCACTTGCATCATGATTGTGTAGGTCGGCTCAAGGTAAAGTGTCTATGGGCAACCGCATTGTGCCTTGCGTCGGGCGGGTTTCTTCGATAAAGGAAAGCACGGTTGTTCGGCGCTTGGCGCCGGACGAACTTGACCCTGGGAGCGCGGGGGCGTCCCGCTCGCCCGAAAAGCGGGGCGCAGCTCCTCGTTCCCTGCAAAAGAGACAGTTTCTGGCATGTAAGGGCGAGGCGTCGGCTCGTCCTTCCGTTGAAACGGCATAAGTTCCGTTGGTATGGTAAGTTCTCGAACACGCGCCCGAAGTAGCCGTGGGAGCGGACCTGGACGGTGGAGGCAAGCATGAAGATCGCTTATTTCAGCATGGAAGTGGGCCTCAGTGAACACATTCCCACCTACAGTGGCGGGCTTGGGGTTTTGGCCGGGGATCACATCAAGTCCTCGGCGGACTTAAACATTCCCCTGGTTGCCGTGACCCTTCTTTATAAACGCGGCTATTTTATTCAGCAGATCAATGCCCTGGGACAACAAGAAGAACTGTATCCTTACTTTGATCCTCGAGCTTTCATGGAACCCTTACCCTTCAAGGTGACGGTTCCCATCGAAGGTCGAGACGTTCATGTGGGAGTCTGGAAATATAATCAAGTGGGTCAAAAGGGTCGAGTGCCCGTCTATTTTCTCGATACGGATCTTCCCATGAACCGGCCCGAAGACCGTATGATCACTCATTACCTCTATGGAGGGGACAAGCACACACGCATTTGCCAAGAAGCGGTCCTGGGCATCGGCGGCTATATGGTGCTCAAAAAACTGGAACCCGGTGTCACCACCTACCACATGAACGAAGGCCATGCGGTGTTTTTGACCCTGGCCCTGCTTAAGGAATTCGGTGGCAACATCGAACGGGTTCGAGAAAAATGTGTTTTTACGACGCACACACCTGTGCCCGCAGGTCATGACATTTTTGATTACGGCATGGCCGAAGCGGTCCTTCAAGGGTATCTGCCGCCCAACATTCGAGATCTGGCCGGACGGGACGCTCTTAACACCACTCTTTTGGCCTTGAATCTTTCGCGGGCAAGCAACGGGGTGAGCGAATTGCATGGGGAGGTATCCCGGCAGATGTTTCCGGGGTTTGACATTGGGCATATCACCAACGGCGTGCACCATCTGACTTGGACCAGCCCCGAGTTTCAAGCGCTCTACGATCAGTATTGTCCCGGTTGGCGTGAACAGCCTCAACAACTGGCCAAGGCTCGAAACATTCCCGACGATGCCGTTCGAGAAGCCAAGAAGGCGGCCAAGAAGCGTTTGATCAGCTACATCAACGCCATCTCAGGGGCCGGTTTCAGTGAAGAGCTTCTCACGGTGGGTTTTGCGCGCCGGGCGGCTTCCTACAAACGAGCCACCTTGGTGCTGACCGATCTGGAATATTTGGTGAATCTTTCCTACGACCGGGTTCAATACATTTTTGCCGGAAAAGCCCATCCTCAAGACGGAGCCGGAAAGGAACTTATCAAGGAAATCGTGCATATCGCCAAGAAATACGAAGAGAAACTTCGCATCGTCTATGTGCCTAACTATAACATCTGGCTGGGAGCTCTCATGACCCAAGGCACCGATGTCTGGCTCAACACGCCGCGTCGGCCTCGAGAAGCCTGCGGCACCAGCGGCATGAAGGTGTGTTATAACGGCGGGGTGAACATGAGTGTTCTGGATGGGTGGTGGCGAGAAGCCTGTCGAGATCGAGTGAATGGATGGGCGGTAGGTGACGACGAGGATCAAAGTGACGAAGAAGCGGCAGCCGACCTTTACCGGGACATCGACGACATGGTAACCACGTACTACGCCAGCCCCAAGCACTGGATGCAGATCATGAAAAATTCCATCGCCGATGTCTGCCCCGTCTTCAACACCCATCGCATGGTCCTGGAATACCTGCACAAGTACTACCTGTAGAGGCTGCCTTGGGGTGAAGACTTTCAGGAATCGGCGCCGCCTTAAGGGGCATAAGCCTTCATGCAAACACAGCTTTGATCTTTTAGCGAGGCGAAGCCATGCCACGAGAAAGCCAAATATTGTCCGTACAGCCCAGATGTTGTCTTCATTGTTGATGCCCCTAAAGTGAAGAAAAAGATGAAAAAGGTTCCAGGCCCATAATCGAAATACTTTACCGACTTCGAACTTAACTTATAAAGCTAGACATATGCTTCCAGAAACAAGGGCAAAGCGGTTGATTCTATAGCCAATCAAAACTCAGGGGGTTCAGCTCTGCCGGCGTTCATTTCTTTCGTGTTGAGCGGCGCTCCTGCAAGAAGCTCATTGTGCGGGTCGCAAAACAATCCTTCTCACTGAAGTGTACCGTCGTCACGTAGCTTTGAATAGCGGCGGTCGTTTTAATGGCTTGCCTGAATACCGAGGCAAGGTATTATGCTATTTTTCCAGATTTACCCAATGGGAAAGAAAGGAAGCGGAGCAACCACTCATGTTACGTGGCGTACTGCAAAAGATCAGTATAAATGGATACTTCTTAGTGGAGTCTTTGCTTTCAGGACAAGGTGAAAACAATCATTAAAGTTGTTACAAAAGGTGGAGCTATGAACAGTCAAGACTACAATCGAGTCGTTGTTGTTGATGTAAAAATGCCCTTTTGGTCCATGGTGACCTTCATGGTTAAGTGGTCGATCGCATCCATACCTGCAATGATCATTATCGTACTGATGGGAACCATCGTGTTTTTGGTCATTGGAGGACTATTCAACAGTATAGGCAGGTATTAGCTCGTGAAAGAATCATTATGGCAGGCTTCTAACCCAAGTTTGTCATATTGCTATTTTCATTCGACGGATAAGGAAAAGGATTCCAAAGGTGGAACCATCTACTTTTTTCACGAGCAGGTTGAGTCCTACAAGAAGGTCAGGCGGTTGCAGCGGAGGGCTCTTATCAATCTCCGAGAACAGGATCTAGAGCCTGAAAACCGTAATATTGGTAACACCCATTGAAGAAAGTCTCGGCGGGCGATTCCGCGGCTTTCCCATCGATCATGAGAGTGAGCGGCTGTCGCTTCATTTCGCCTAGCTTTTGCGTACGCAATGTTTCGAAACAGGTCAACCTCGAAGCCGTGAACGGGAACGCATATGCCAGACGCTGCTGCTCGACTCGCTCAAATCCGAAAATGTTCGTACCGTGCGAGTAGAACCCATAAGAGCCTGAGCTTACAAACACCTTGAGGTGACAGAGACCTTTAAGACATGCGGCTTCAGCGAGACCGACATTGCCCGATCTTGAGCCTTGTACCCTATTTGAAGGGTGAGGCCGGGCTAAAGGCCCTTATGCAGAGTGGTTTGTATGGTGGTTTTCCCCACTGATTTAGCCTGCCTTGGCTAGCGAGGGCTGAACTGATCAACGCAGAGAGGCCATAGCGCACCTGGGCTTCAGGTTTTCGTGAAAGCGAAGTAAAACCTGATGCAAGGCGCTTAGGAGTGTGTAGCGAAAAAAGTTTAGGCAAAGGGTTAAAAAACAAGTGTTTTCAGTCGAGTAGTGAACTGGCTCCCTGTTGGGCATTATACTGGAATTGGATTCTTGAGGGGCAGGGAAAAGAGCAGTTGGGGAGGATGGCATGAGTATCTTCGAGTACGCCTCATCTGTAGTATCTGACTACCAGAACTATGTCCGCAGCTTTTTTAATATAGCTGATGAGCGGATAAGCCAAATAGTAGAGCAGGAATTGTTTGCTCTTGAAACCCTATGGCCAGAGGCTCTTGTCCAGCTGAACCCTCCCTATGAGCTAACAACATCGGTGGGTGAGCTTTGCCGGCAGAGCAAGCTACACCCGGCCTGTGCCGACATTTTCTGCGACGATAATGGCCGTCCCTTCATTCTCTACTACCACCAAGAAGAGGCTATTGAATGCGCACTCCGGGGCGAGTCATACGTGGTTACTAGTGGCACCGGTTCCGGAAAGTCTCTGACCTACTTCATTCCAATCTTCGACGCGGTGCTGCGTGCTAATCCCGCCGAAGCGAGGGTGCGAGCGATAATTGTTTACCCTATGAATGCTCTTGTGAACTCTCAGCACAACGCGTTGCTGGAATTGAGAGATCGCTATGAGCGCCGGACCGGTCAGCCCCTCCCTGTTCGGTTTGCCAAGTACACAGGCCAAGAGAAGGGACCGGAGCGGCGCGAGATCCTGGATTGTCCGCCCCATATCCTCCTCACCAACTATATGATGCTTGAGCTCATCCTTGTTCGGCCCCAGGAGCGCCACTTTGTCCACCGGGCAGTGGCCGGTATCGATTTTTTGGTCTTCGATGAGCTGCATACTTACCGTGGCCGCCAAGGCGCCGATGTAGCTCTCCTCATTCGGCGGCTGCGCCAACGCTGCGGCAACCCGAACCTGATCTACATCGGTACCAGTGCCACGATGGTTGGTGGTGAAGAAATAGGTAGCGGCGAGCGCCGCCAGGCCGTGGCCGACTTTGCCAGCAAGATCTTTGGCGTTACCGTTTTGCCAGGGAATGTTATCCAAGAGAGATTCAGGCCCCTTACTACGCTGGTCGGGGTAGACGCGCAGCCCTTGCGGGGAGCCGTTCAAGCCCCCTTGCCTGAGACACTAGAAGAATTGAGAAAGCACCCCTTGAGCTGGTGGATAGAGCGGAATCTAGGCTTTCGTATTGCGCCGGACGGCACCAGCGAGCGTTGCCCGCCCGTCACCCTCTCTGAGGCGGCTCGCCGACTAGCAGAAGACACTGGTTTGGAGGAAGTCCGCTGCCGCGAGGCCCTTCGTGCCGCCCTTTTGCGCGGCACCACTCTGAAGGTTGACGGCGACAATCCTCTTTTTGCCTTGAAACTGCACCAATTTGTTGGTCAGGGCCAGGCAGTCTACGCCACTTTGGAGCCACCCACAGTGCGCTATCTCACTTTGGAGGGCCAGTACTATGCCCCCGAAGGTGAAGAAAACAGGGTTCTTTTTCCATTAGAGTTTTGTCGCCAGTGCGGCCAAGCCTATTACAACGTCTGGCTTGCTAAAGAGTCTAGCCTTTTCCTCCCGCGGGAGCCGGAGGGAGAATTCTTTGCCCCGGAAACCGAAATTATGCCCGGCTACTTAGTATTAGCCGACGAGGTAGGGGACTGGACGGCCGATGCCGAACATTTGCCCCCCGAATGGCTGGATGACCGCGGGCGGGTGAAAAGCCACTACCGCCAGGGAGTTCCGCGCGAGGTATGGGTTAAGCCCGACGGTGCGCTAGCTTATGAAGAGTCCTCTGGGGCGATCCGCGCCTTTTTCCAGCCTAAGCCCTTCCGACTTTGCCTCGCCTGCGGCGAAACGTACTCTGGCCGTGATCGAGAGTTCCGGAAGTTAGGCCGGCTTTCTAGTGAAGGCCGGAGCAGCGCCACCACCGTGTTGAGCGTGGCCGCTTTGTTGCATGCTGCCCAGCACGGCATAAGGGAGGAACACCGCAAAGTCTTAAGTTTTACCGACAACCGCCAGGACGCTTCCCTTCAGGCAGGCCACTTTAACGACTTTGTACGCTACTCCCTGCTGCGGGCGGCCCTTTACAGGGCACTTGAGACCAAGGGCCAATTGGATCACGTAAATGTGGCCGATGAAGTGCTGGCTATCTTAGACCTTAGTCTGGCGGACGTGAGTAATTGCCCAGTGCACCCGCAAAGCCCAGTAGGGCGCAAACGCTGGGAGGCATTTCGGACCCTCATTGAGTACCGTCTTTACGAGGACCTGCAGCGAGCATGGCGAGTCGTGCAGCCAAATCTTGAACAGTGCGGACTTCTGGTCATTGATTATCTGGGTCTAAAGGAATTATGCGAAGACGAAACTCGTTGGCACACTTGTCCGGTTCTAGCCCCACATACGGCAGAAAAGCGCTACCAAGTGCTTCATACCTTCCTTAATTACATTCGCTACCACCTAGCCATCAACGCGCGCGTGCTCTCCGAACGCGAACAGCAGCAACTTAGGCGCCAGCTCGGTCAGAGTGAGGAAGAAAAATGGGTGCATGAAAAATGGTGGGAGCCCGACGAATGGCTCCGGCCAGCGGCGCGCTTTATCCTTTCCGGCACGACGGACTTGCGCTTGCAAAAACGGAGCTTAAGCGGGAAGACTCGACTCGGCCGGTACTTACGCCGAGATTTGAGGCTTTCGCCTGAGGCATACAATGAATTCGTGCTACAAATGGTGGATATCCTGTGTTCTCAGGGATTGTTGGTAAGACGCCAGGAGGGGGGCGAAGATTACATTCAGATCGAAGTCGGCTGCCTTCTTTGGCGACTGGGCGATGGTACGCCGCCTCCTCCCGACCCCGTGTATAGCCGCCGGGTGGAAAGCCCTGCCTACATTGAGGTCCAACGGAAGGTAAACGCCTTTTTCCGCGACTTTTACCGCATAGCCGCGGCTCACTTAAAAGGGATAGAAGGGCGGGAGCATACTGCCCAGATTTCCAACGACGTTCGCCAGGAGCGAGAGCAGCGCTTCCGGGAAGGGGATCTCAAATGCCTTTTCTGTTCGCCCACAATGGAGCTGGGTATCGATATCGCTGACCTGCGAGTAGTGCACCTGCGTAACGTACCTCCTACTCCGGCTAACTACGCCCAGCGCAGCGGTCGGGCGGGCCGGCGTGGCGACCCCTCTCTGGTGCTAACCTACTGTTCCGCGCGCAGTGGCCACGACCAATACTTCTTTCGACGCCGTGGGGCAATGGTGGCTGGCGCGGTCAAAAGCCCTAAGCTCGACTTGGGCAATGAAGACCTGGTGCGCGCCCACGTCTACGCCGTTTGGCTGGCCAAGACAGGCCTTCGTCTAGGCAGTGCCATTGACGACGTCATTGAGCTGAACCCATGGCCCGAGCTGCCCCTCAAGGAGGAAGTGCGAGCCCAAATAGAACTCAGCGAGCTTCGCCTCGCCGAATGCCTTGCTGAAGCAAGGGAAATCTTGAACGCTTGCGGAGAGGATTTGGCTGAAAGCGGTTGGTATACGGACCAGTGGTTAGAAGAACTTCTCCGAACTGCGCCCAAAGCTTTTGATGCTGCCTTCGACCGTTGGCGCGAGCTTTATCGCGCGGCCATAAGTCAGCTTGAAAGCGCCCAAAAGGATTTACTGCGTTCTCGCCGCCGTGAAGCGCAGGAGGAAGCCCAGCGGCTCCAGGAGGAGGCTATCCGTCAGCGCAACCTTCTAATAAATCAAGCCAAAAATGAGGAGTCCGACTTCTACCCATACCGATACCTGGCCAGCGAGGGCTTTCTACCTGGATACAACTTTCCACGTCTGCCTTTGCGCGCCTTCATACCACGCAACGAAGGAGAATTCATCAGCCGGCCTCGGTTTTTGGCTCTTCGGGAATTCGGACCCGACAATATCATTTACCACAATGGGGCCAAGTACGAAGTGAAGCGCTTCATTGCTCCGCCCGGCGGACTGGCTCAGCGGCAGCGTACCGTCAAGCTTTGTCGTATGTGTGGCTACTATCATGAGGATGCCACGGCTGATCTCTGCAGCCACTGTGGTGTGCGGTTTGACGCCGAAACGAGCGAGGTGGCAGTACTGTTAGAGATGCCAAACGTGCGCGCCAGGCGGCGGGAGCGGATCACTTGCGAGGAAGAAGAGCGCATCCGGCGCGGTTATCGCATAACCACACATTTTCGGTTCGCTCTCTTGCCCGGCGGCCGGGAGCGCCGGGTGGAGGCTACAGTGAATGACGAGACCAATAATCCGCTGCTGCGTCTAGTGTACGGGTCTTCGGCTACACTCTACCGAGTCAACCACGGCTGGCGCCATCGCCCCGAAACCGAGCACTTTGTCGTCGACTTTAACAGTGGGGAGATATGGCGACCGCTTTCCGAAGGCGAGGAACTTGAAGACTGGGCGGTGGAACTCCCTAGTACCTCTAAGGCCCGGGAGGTAGTCCGCCTGATGGTATGGAACACCGAGAATATCCTTTTAGTTTACCCGCTCGATCCCGCTTGGCGGGGAAACACGGACTTCTTGGCCACCCTTCAGTATGCTCTCCAACGAGGCATAGAAACCGTCTTTGAGGTGGAAGAAAGCGAGTTGGACTCGGAACGCATAGGCGAAGACACATACCGCGGCATCCTCTACTGGGAAGCGGCCGAAGGGGGCGTCGGGGTTCTTCGGCAACTGGTCCAGGATCCCAGAGCATTAGCGGCCGTAGCCCGTGCCGCTCTGAAGCGCTGCCACTTCAGCGTGGACGAAAACAATGGCGACTCGTGCGCCCGCGCCTGCTATCACTGCCTACTGTCGTACTACAACCAGATAGACCACCAGCTTCTGGATCGCCGGCTCATCCGGGAGGCCCTGGAGCGTCTGAGCCGCTCTTACACCGAATGGCATAGGGCCGAGCGCAACCTCGATGATCATTACCGCTGGCTGCGCTCTCTTACGGACTTGCGCTCAGAGCTAGAGCGACGTTTCATTGACCTACTCTATCACACGGGCCACCGTCTGCCTGACGAGGCGCAAAAGGCTGTGGCCAACTTACCCTGCATTCCGGACTTCTTCTACGAACCCAATATCTGCGTCTTCTGCGACGGCGCAGTACACGACGAATCCGCCCAGAGGCAGCGGGATGCCGTAAGCCGGGCCGAACTTCGGGATCTTGGCTACCGGGTGGTGGTCATTCGCTACGACCGGGACCTCGAGGAACAGGTCCAAGCCTACCCGGATATCTTCGGCGAAGGGAGGAGGAGTGGATGAGCGTGCAAATGGCTGTAGGAAGTATTGTACGCTGCCGCGGCCGCGAATGGGTGGTGTTACCTTCCAGGGAGCCGGAAGTGATATACTTGCGACCGGTGGCCGGTGATGAAGATGAAGCCTGCGGTATCTACCACCCTTTAGTGGAAGATGGGGTTGAGCAGCTTGAACCCGCAACCTTCCCCCTGCCCACACCTGAGGATGCGGGGGACGCGGTAGCCACCAGGCTCCTGTGGGATGCCGCCCGGCTTGCTTTACGCGACGGCGCCGGACCCCTGCGTTCCTTGGCCAGAATTTCGGTGCGGCCTCGAGCCTATCAGTTCGTGCCCTTACTAATGGCTTTGAGGCTTGACCCGGTGAGGATCCTAATTGCCGACGACGTAGGCGTCGGCAAAACCATAGAGGCCCTTCTTATCGCCCGAGAACTTCTTGACCGCGGGGAGGTCCGCCGTCTCTGCGTCCTCTGCCCGCCTTACCTCTGTGACCAATGGCAAATGGAACTAGCGGAAAAATTTCATCTTGAAGCAGTGGTGGTTCGCTCCGGTACGGTAAGTCGTCTGGAGCGCTCTCTGCCCCCGGGCGAGCCCAGCATCTTTAAGTATTATCCTCATCTGGTGGTTAGCATTGATTACGTCAAATCGGACCGGCACCGCCCAGAGTTCCTAACCCATTGCCCCGAATTGGTCATTGTGGACGAAGCTCATGGTGCTGCCTAACCGGGCACGGCTTCCAAAGGCCAGCAGCAGCGGCACGAGCTGTTACGACGACTGGCGGCCAATGAAAAACTCCATTTAGTGCTTCTCACTGCCACCCCTCACAGCGGCATCGAGGCGTCCTTTGTCTCACTCTTGGCCCTCCTAAAGCCTTCTTTTGCCAGCCTTAACTTTCGGCGCCTTACCGAAGAGGAGCGGAAAGAGGTGGCCTACCATTTCGTCCAGCGGCGCCGGCCCGACATCGTTAAGTGGCTGGACGAAGTGACCTCCTTCCCTGAACGAGAGAACGTCGAGGAAACGTACGACCTCTCCCCGGCATACCGAAAGCTTTTTGACCAAGTCTTTCATTTCAGCCGCGAGCTAGTGCGCACCGGCGAGACCCTCTCTGGCTGGCGCCGTCGCATCCGCTACTGGGCTGCCCTGTCCATCTTGCGCTGCGTGATGTCGAGCCCCGCGGCAGCCGCTGCTGCCTTAAGCAAAAAGGTCGCAGTCGAGGCTGAAATCCAGGAAGAGACGGACGCAGCCTATGCTCCTTTCATCTACGACCCGACAGACGAGGAGCCTTTGGACGTGGAACCTTCGCACGTGGTGGAGCAGGGCGAGGCTGAGCTGCCCGAAAGCGGCCGCCGCAAGCTGAGGCAGTTCGCCCGCCTAGCCGAAGAACTTTTGGCCAGCGGCGCGGATACCAAGATTGTTCGTTGTGCCGAGGTCGTGGAAAAGCTCTTGGGCCTCGGCTTTCATCCCATTATCTGGTGCCGTTTTATTGAAACGGCCAAATACGTCGCTTCTGAACTTGCCCGTCGGCTCGTCCCCGCCTTCCCAAACCTGGTGGTGGAGGCGGTCACCGGCAACCTGCCCGAGGAAGATCGGACCCTCCGCGTGGAGGAACTGGCGCGTAAATCGCCCCGGGTATTGGTGGCCACCGACTGTCTGAGCGAGGGCATCAACCTGCAGGAGCACTTTACCGCCGTTCTGCATTATGATCTCCCTTGGAACCCGAACCGCCTAGAGCAACGGGAAGGCCGTGTGGACCGTTTCGGGCAACAGGCGCCGAAGGTCCGAGCCGTGCTCTTCTACGGCCGCGACAATCCCATAGACGGCGCTGTACTCGAGGTGCTTCTGCGCAAAGCAGAAGAAATTAGGAAGAGCCTTGGCGTGGCAGTGCCAGTGCCGGCAGACAGCGAATCGGTTTTGGAAGCGGTCTTCAAAGCCGTAATGACCCGGGTAGAGGGGGCGACCTCAGGGTGGCGGCAGCTGCGGCTGTTTTCTGACAAGACGGTTCTCGATTTCCACCGTCGTTGGCACGAGGCCGCCGGTCGGGAAAAGGAAAGTCGGAGCCGGTTTGCCCAAGGAGCCATAAAACCCGACGAGGTCGAGCGGGAGCTTGCCGAGACCGACCACGTTTTGGGTGATCCGGAGGCAGTGCGGCGATTTGTCTTAAATGCCTGCCAGCGTTTGGGCCTAAAAGTGGAGGCAGCGAGCGACGGCACCTATCTACTCTCAGTGCCCTCGGGGCTCAGGTTACCTTCTCTGGTGGATGAGGCTCTGCCAGCCAGACCCTGGCGGGTGTCCTTCACCTCCCCACCGCCCAAAGGCGCAGCATGGCTGGGAAGAAACCACGCTTTTGTGGGCGCCATGGCTCAGTGGATCCTAGAAAGCGCCTTGGCGGGTGCTAGCCAGGCGGGGGCCCGCTGCGGGGTGGTGCGCACAACTGAGGTGGAGCGCCGCACCGTACTCCTATTACTCCGCCTGCGTTACCTTTTGGAGCAGCCTGACCGCCCGCTGCTTCTAGCCGAGGAGGTAGCCGTGTTCGCCTTCCAAGGTTATCCGCCCGGACGCCTGGTCTTCTTGTCCGAAGAGGAAGCGCACCACCTTTTGCTACGTGCTCGTCCTGACGTGCTCGTGCCTCAGGGCGAGCGGCGGGAGGTGTTAAGTGAGGTTCTGGGCTGGTGGGAGGTACTACTGCCCTACCTCAAAGAACGGGCTAACGCACGGGCGCGGCGGGTATTTGATGCCCATCGCAGGGTGCGGGCAGCAGCGGGACTGGCACGCCGAGGCTTGGCAGTTCAACCGCAGTTTCCTCCGGACTTGTTGGGGGTTCTGGTCCTACTTCCCATTGCGCAAGGAGTGATGAGGTAAAGTGCGCTTTCCATGCTTAAGAATTGAAGGCGGGTTGATTGCCGCCGATCTTCTCGACCACATTTACGAGGGCAGCGCCCCAGGTCAGACTGCTGCTGACTTCGGCCTGAGGGCTCGCTTGGAAAACGAGATTTCCGGCGCTTGGCAGGTGGCGCTTGAGTACTGGGCAGCTTTTCAGCAGCGCCTAGAGCGCCTTCCGGAAACTGACCCGGCCACCACTATCACCCGAGACCAATGGATCATTCCGCTCTTGAGCCTTTTGGACTATGAACCGGTCTACGTTCCACGGGCGGCCCAGATAGAGGGCAAGACCTATGCCGTCTCCCACCGTGCCGATGCGAGTGAGAACGCGCCACCTGTGCACGTGGTAGGCTGCCGCCTAGTTTTAGACCGGCGCCCAGAGAGCGGTCGGCCTCGGCTAGCGCCCCATTCCCTCTTGCAAGAGTACCTAAACCGTAGCGAGCACCTTTGGGGCGTGGTCACCAACGGCTTTCTTCTGCGGCTTTTACGCCAGACCACCCGCCTTACCCGGCCCACTTACATTGAGTTCGACCTCCGGGAGATGATGGGTGGCAAAAACTTTGCCGATTTCTCCCTGTTTTACAGGTTAGCCCACCGCTCCCGCCTGCCACGAGACGACGCGGCGGCATGCTGGCTTGAGCGCTACTACCTCGAGACCATCAAACAGGGCGGCCGAGTGCGCGATCGCCTGCGAGAGAGCGTGAAGAATGCTATTACCATCTTGGGAACGGCCTTTCTTGAGCACCCCGCCAACAATGACCTGAGGGAAAAGGTCCGCACTGGCCAGTTAGACGCGGTAGACTACTACCAAGAACTTCTGCGCCTCATTTATCGCATGCTTTTCCTCTTGGTTGCCGAAGAGCGTGAGCTCCTCACCGCTAACCCAGTGTACCGGCGGCACTACAGCATCAGCCGGCTTCGGAACCTTTGCGAAAACCGCCGGGTCTGGAACCATCATACCGACCTGTGGGAGGCTGCTAAGATCGCTTTTCGCCTTTTAAGTGACGAAAACCACGGGGTTAAGCTAGGTTTGCCTCCACTCAACGGACCGCTCTTCGATCCACAAGGCACCAAGAACATCAACGAATTGGCCCTTACCAACCAAGCCTTCCTGAAGGCCTTCTGGTATCTCTCCATGTACCAGGAAAACGAGCGGGCTCCGTGGCGACGGGTCAACTACGCCGCTCTGGATGTGGAGGAGCTTGGTAGTGTTTACGAAAGCCTTCTGGAATACCACCCGGATCTGAAAGCGGCTAGTTCTGAGATGGCTTTTAACCTACTGGTCGGGATGGAGCGCAAATCCACAGGCTCGTACTACACCCCGCGCACTCTGGTGGATGAGCTAGTGGCCAGCGCGCTGGTTCCGGTCCTCCACGATCGGTTGGCGGGCAAGAACACTCAGGAAGAAAGGGAGCCGACCATCCTTTCCATTAAAGTCTGCGACCCCGCCTGCGGATCGGGCCATTTTCTCTTGGCCGCGGCTAGGCGCTTGGGCTTGGAACTTGCCCGTGTGCGCAGTGAGGTTGACGAACCGTCACCAGAGGCAGTCCGGGAGGCAATCCGTGAGGTCATCGCTCATTGTCTTTACGGCGTGGACAAGAATCCAATGGCCGTGGAACTCTGCAAGGTGGCCTTATGGATTGAAGGGCACCTACCAGGAAAACCGCTCACTTTCCTCGACCACCGCATCCGCTGCGGCGACTCTCTGTTGGGGGTCTTCGACCTATCCGTGCTGGGAAAGGGCATCCCGGACGAGGCCTTCGCCCCTGTAGAGGGCGACGACAAGGCCGTGGCACGGTCCCTGGTCAGAAAAAACAGGAAAGAGCGACTCGGCCAGACGAGGCGGCGTCTTCCCAAATTGGCCGATCTGGGGTGCTTCCTGGAAGAAACAGCACCGCTACTGGCCCTTCCAGACAGCACCCTCGAGGTGGTTAGGGAGAAGACCAAAGCTTATCAGATCATGCGCAAAGAAGAGCCTCTACGTCGCCATCTCAGCGCCTGCCATCTCTGGACCGCCGCTTTCTTTACTAGGCTGAACAGAAACGTTGACCACGTCCCTCTCAGCGGAGACCTAGATGCTTTTCTCAACGGCCATGAGGACCGCCGGCTCACTGAAAAAGCCAGGAAACTGGCGGAAAAACACCGCTTCTTCCACTGGCCCCTGGAATTCCCCGAGGTTTCTAAGGATGGCGGTTTTGATGTGGTGCTCTGCAACCCTCCCTGGGAGCGCATCAAGCTCCAAGAGGAGGAGTTTTTTGCTACCCGGGATACAGAGATTGCCAGAGCTCTCAATAAGGCAGAGCGACGGCGGCTGATTCAAGCCCTTCCGAATAATCGCCCTGCTCTCTGGCAGGAATATCAAGAAGCCAAGCACGCTGCCGAAGCGCAAAGCAAATTCCTGCGGGGCAGCGGCCGCTTTCCGCTTACCGCCCGGGGTGACATCAACACTTACAGCATTTTTGCTGAGCTTTTTTCGCAGCTTCTTCGTCCGTGCGGCCGCGCCGGCGTGGTACTCCCCACGGGCATCGCCACCGATGACACCAACAAGCACTTCTTCGCCCACCTGGTGGAGACCGGGCGGCTGGTGAGCCTTTATGATTTCGAAAACCGTGAGAGAGTTTTTCCGGCAGTAGTTAGTCTTTACAAATTCTCCCTGCTTACCATTCGGGGCCGGACGGAAGAGAAGACTCCGCAGCGCTTTGCTTTCTTCCTCACCCGCACCGAGCAATTGCGCGACGGTCGCCGCGTCTTTGAGATGAGCCCGGAAGACTTGGCCCTCTTTAACCCAAACACCGGCACCTGCCCTGTGTTTCGCACTCGCGAAGACGCTGAACTCACCAAGAAAATCTATCGGCGCGTGCCTGTGCTGGTAAACGAGAGGACAGGAGAGAACCCATGGGGCGTAAGGTTTATGACAATGTTTCATATGGCCAACGACAGCCACCTTTTCCGAACCACGCAAGACCTAGAGGGCCAAGGATATGTGCTTATGCGCGGCCGAGACCTTGGCCGGCCCGACGGTCTCTACTACGTGCGTGGTGACGAGGTCTGGCTGCCTCTCTACGAGGCTAAGATGATCTGGCAGTTCGACCACCGCTTTGGCACTTACAAAGGGGTACCACCAAACACCACCAGCACCCAACTCCCCACACCGCAGGAGGAAGATTGCGCTGACCCACATCATTTTGTGCTTCCGAGGTATTGGGTGAGGGACCAGATGGTGAAGGAGCGGCTCAAGCAGCGGAACCGCAACGGCGGGCAGATTCACTGGAAGTGGGACGGCGGGTGGCTGCTGGGGTTTAGGGACGTGGCTCGTGCCACTGATGTACGCACAGCCATCTTCACCATCCTGCCGCGGGTAGGGGTGGGGCACAAGCTGCCGTTAGTCCTGTACCCAGAGGATCTGAGCGTTCTTAGGGTGATGTGTTTTCTTAACAACATGAACTCTCTTGTGTGCGACTTTGCAGCACGTCAGAAAATAGGTGGGCCCTCCCTAAGCTACTTCATATTAAAACAGCTCCCCGTCCTGCCACCCGATAGCTACACTGTAACTGACCTCTTCTTTACCATCCCCCGCGTCCTGGAGCTGATTTACACCGCCTGGGACCTAGAAACGTTTGCGCGAGAGGTATGGCAAGAGAGCCAACGGGAGCTGCGACAAGATATTGCCCGCCGCTGGCAGGAGTGCTGCGGGTCGTCGCTACAGGTCCATCCGGAGGCCGAAACGATCCCGCCCTTCCGCTGGAATTCTGAGCGCCGTGCCGTCATTCGTGCCGAGCTCGATGCTTATTACGCAAGGCTCTATGGGCTGACCCGCGATGAGCTACGTTACATCCTCGACCCTAAGGACGTCTTTGGCCCCGACTTCCCCGGCGAGACATTTCGTGTGCTCAAAGAAAAAGAAGAGCGCCGGTACGGCGAATACCGTACCCGCCGTCTGGTTCTGGAGGCATGGGAGAGATTGGAGAAAAGCGAAAGTCGTTAGGGCGTTTCTCATGAGCGAAGAGGGAAAATGCCTTAGGAAGGCTAGAGGTCGCCTTGCAGAGACCGAAAATAAGGAGGGTCAGGGAATATCTCGCCGGCTAATTAGATTAAAAGGCGACGATTTCGATCTTGAAAAGCTAGGGAGAGAGTTAAGTGGTAATTCGATCGTACGGGTTTTCCGGCACGATAAGCACCATTATTTGGAGGTACTCCACAAAGCCTTCGAGACCGCGAGGCAAATTTATGACTATGCGAAGGATGTCTTGGTACCTGCAATAAACGGTATCATGAGGGTTCGCTACCCCGGCTTTCGTAACGTGGAAGTCGACGCCATAGGCGAGGAGAAAGAAGACGGTAGGATAAACCATTGCTTTTTTGTCGAAACTTCGGGTGAACTTGGAGTGCGCTCCGAGCTGGTGGCTTCCGTCGTCACAGACAATGAAACGGTTGTTCATCATATCTTCGAATCAATAGCCGGCGTGGGTGAGCGATGGCTTGAAGTTTTGTTGAAAGAAGAAGGCTGTCTAAACGCCTTTCGTCTTTATGCAGCCAGGCCTTATGATTGGGTGACTTTGTATAAGATTTTTGAAATTGTGGAATCAGACGGTGCACCGATTACCAACTGGGTGAGTAAAAATCAAGTGAAGCGATTCACCCGGACTGCCAACAGTCCAAAGGCTGTCGGTTTAGAAAAGGCGAGGCATGGAAAGGAACGTCCATCATCCTCCGAATCATCTTTTAAGCCGATGTCCATTCAAGAGGCCACGCGTTTAATTGGGATCATCTTGGAGCGTTGGCTTGAACAAAAAGTTTCTCAATGCGGCTCTATAGCATGAATGCTCAACGCACTGAAACAGATCCCCCGAAAACTCGGGCTCTTTGTTCTTTTTTTTGGGCAAGAGCTTTCCTGAATCCGTGAGGTGTGGCGAAGAGAGCTGAGTTGCGAGCATGGTGTCAGCGTTTTGTGCCGCCCATGATGACCTGTTTCAGCCTGTTGCCCGAATCATCGGCTCTCCAGTGGCAGAAAAGTGGTGATGACTGGGATCATCCGGCCCTTTTCGGGCATACTCGCCCCCCTTTAACGTGAACATAGAATAGATCCAGGCTCTTGCAGCGACCCCTTTTTGCCCTACCCAGGGGAGAAATGAGTGATTGAATCATTAAGTCATTAAGTCATTCAATCATTGAGTCATTCAGTCATTGAGTCATTGAGTCGTCAACTTGCAGCGACTTCCTTTTGCCTTAACCTGGGCAAAATTTGAGAAAGACGCTCCGAAACGCTTGAAAGGCGGGACAATGGCGACCAAACTGGAGCTTCAGCCGACGACCGCTTCGAATCACGCGCCCTGCCAGAGAGATCAGTTCCTGGATCAAGGTCTTGATGCGACGCCGCATGGCCCGATTCGAGCGGGCGAAAAATGGGCGAGGGGCCCGTTTTGCCCAAGGATGCAGAAGATGTTGTCAGCCAGTCTGCCCAAGGTCAACACCAAAGCTTTGGGAGCAAACTTTCTAGAGGGCAGTCGCTCCAAGTCTTGATCTCACTGGGAAACTGTTCACTCAGACCCGGCTTTTCATCCAACCGAATCCCTTGATCCTCATCGATGGAAAGAGACGTCCACCAACCCTCCAGCGTGATATCGGGCTGGATCAGCATTTGTCCCTTGGCATCCGATATTCGCTCGGTGACCCGGATCACCAGGCGAAACCGATAGCTTTCCCCTCCATAGTGTCGTGTCACCCATGTGCTGAGGATCGCCACTTTCTTGCCGGGCCGAGGCTCCGTCACACGGCCCTCCCTGAAGGCCCGATCACGCCAAGAAAGGCGGTCCG